>NZ_CM151177.1:0-322500 GCF_056481995.1 Stenotrophomonas sp. 80084_Sma
ATGGATGCTTGGTCCCGTAGTCTCGAGCGCCTCGAAGCGGAGTTCCCGCCGGAAGACGTTCATACCTGGTTGAAGCCGCTGCAGGCCGATCTGCGCGTGGACAGCCTGGTGCTGTATGCACCGAATGCCTTCATCGTCGACCAGGTCCGCGAGCTGTACCTGGCCCGGATCCGCGAACTGCTGGCCCATTTCGCCGGTTTCAGCGACGTTTTTCTTGAAATCGGCTCGCGCCCGCGTCCCGTGGAGGCGCAGAACGCGCCGGTTTCCACGCCGTCGGCGCATGTGTCCAGCGAACCGCAGGTGCCGTTTGCCGGCAACCTGGACAATCACTACACGTTCGCCAACTTCGTCGAAGGCCGCAGCAACCAGCTGGGCCTGGCCGCCGCCTTCCAGGCAGCGCAGAAGCCGGGCGACCGCGCGCACAACCCGCTGCTGCTGTACGGAGGCACGGGCCTGGGCAAGACCCACCTGATGTTCGCCGCCGGCAATGCCATGCGCCAGGCCAATCCGGGTGCGAAGGTGCTGTACCTGCGTTCGGAACAGTTCTTCAGCGCGATGATCCGGGCTCTGCAGGAAAAGACCATGGATCAGTTCAAGCGCCAGTTCCAGCAGGTGGACGCGCTGCTGATCGATGACATCCAGTTCTTCGCCGGCAAGGACCGCACCCAGGAAGAGTTCTTCCACACCTTCAACGCGTTGTTCGATGGCAAGCAGCAGATCATCCTGACCTGCGACCGCTATCCGCGCGAGGTCGAAGGCCTGGAAGCACGCCTGAAGTCGCGGCTTGCCTGGGGCCTGTCGGTCGCGATCGAACCGCCGGACTTCGAGACCCGCGCCGCGATCGTGCTGGCCAAGGCACGCGAACGCGGTGCAGAGATTCCCGATGATGTTGCGTTCCTGATCGCCAAGAAGATGCGCTCCAACGTGCGCGACCTCGAAGGTGCGCTCAATACCCTGACCGCCCGCGCCAATTTCACCGGCCGCGCGATCACCACCGAATTCGCCCAGGAAACCCTGCGCGACCTGCTGCGCGCCCAGCAGCAGGCGATCAGCATTCCCAACATCCAGAAAACCGTTGCCGACTACTACGGCCTGCAGATCAAGGATCTGCTGTCGAAGCGTCGGACCCGCTCGCTGGCCCGCCCCCGCCAGGTCGCCATGGCCCTGACCAAGGAACTGACCGAGCACAGCCTGCCCGAGATCGGCGACGCCTTTGCCGGTCGCGACCACACCACGGTGCTGCATGCCTGCCGCCAGATCCGGACCCTGATGGAAACCGACGGCAAGCTCCGCGAGGACTGGGACAAGCTGATCCGGAAGCTGAGCGAATGATGCACGGATGCCGATGAGGCGTCATCGCACAAAACGGTGCAGAATCCGGTAGCAAGCGCGGGACACGTTGTGGATAAAAATGGCGTCTGAAATCGCGTCGAATTTATCCACAGCTTTCCCCACCCCCTGGGGGTCGGTAATACAGAGGGTTTCGAGGCATGAAATTCTTTTACTTACAAAGACTTAGCGTTGTTTTCCAGCGATTCTGTCTCTACCAGCACCACCAAGCTTTTGATTTATTCCACATTTTTTAAAGCATAGGGGCACGGAACCACATGCGTTTCACACTGCAGCGCGAAGCCTTTCTCAAGCCGTTGGCACAGGTCGTCAACGTGGTCGAACGCCGCCAGACCCTTCCGGTTCTGGCCAATTTCCTGGTCCAGGTGCAGAACGGCCAGCTGTCGCTGACCGGTACCGACCTGGAAGTGGAGATGGTGTCGCGGATCGCGGTTGAAGATGCCCAGGACGGCGAAACCACCATCCCCGCCCGCAAGCTGTTCGAGATCATCCGCGCCCTGCCCGACGGCAGCCGGATCACGGTCTCGCAGACCGGTGACAAGATCACCGTGCAGGCCGGCCGCAGCCGCTTCACCCTGGCCACCCTGCCCTCCAACGACTTCCCGTCGGTTGACGAAGTGGAAGCCACCGAGCGCGTGGCCATCGGCGAAGCGACCCTGAAGGAACTGATCGAACGCACCGCGTTCGCGATGGCCCAGCAGGACGTGCGCTACTACCTCAACGGTCTGCTGTTCGATCTGCGCGGCGATGCGCTGCGTACCGTCGCCACCGACGGCCACCGCCTGGCGCTGTGTGAAACCGATCTGGCCAAGCCCAGTGGTTCCAAGCGCCAGATCATCGTGCCGCGCAAGGGCGTGACCGAACTGCAGCGCCTGCTGGAGAGCGGCGATCGCGAGATCGAGCTGGAAGTCGGCCGCAGCCACGTCCGCGTCAAGCGCGACGATGTCACCTTCACCTCGAAGCTGATCGACGGCCGTTTCCCGGATTACGAAGCGGTGATTCCGATCGGTGCCGACCGCGAAGTGAAGGTTGATCGCGAAGCACTGCGTGCCTCGCTGCAGCGTGCCGCGATCCTGTCCAACGAGAAGTACCGCGGCATCCGCGTGGAAGTCTCGCCGGGCAACCTGAAGATCAGCGCGCACAACCCGGAACAGGAAGAAGCCCAGGAAGAGATCGAAGCCGACACCACGGTCAGCGATCTGGCCATCGGCTTCAACGTGAACTACCTGCTGGATGCCCTGTCTGCCCTGCGCGACGAGGAAGTCATCATCCAGCTGCGCGACTCCAACTCCTCGGCGCTGGTGCGTGAATCCAGCAGCGAGAAGTCGCGCCATGTGGTGATGCCGCTGCGTCTCTAACGGCAGCCTGTTCCACGTGGAACCGAACGACGCCCGGGATCTTCCCGGGCGTTTTTTTTTTGCAGGTTCCACGTGGAGCATCGCGATGGGCGGATCTCCAGGTGTGGGTGAATGGCTTCCTTGAGATCGCTGGTTGCCGATTGATCCTGGCTGCCCTTCCGATGCAATCGGCGCTGAGCGATTGGAATCCAGGTTGTGAGCTTGGGCGCTGTCCAGCCGCTCTCGATCGAGTATGCCGTTCTGGGTCTTCAGCCTGATGCACGTTCCCCGAACTTGCCGGAGGGGTGAAGCAGATCGTGGGTCGCAACGCTGCGGTTGCTTCATCTGCAGACGCCACTGTCCACAGGTCTCGTTGGGGTCGGATCGGGGCCGGCCTAGCTTCTAAATCTGGGTATAAATCTAAAGCATGGTGGTGATGGTAGGCCCAGATTTCGTGGAGAAATGCATTATCTAGTTGATTTTGAAGAGATTTATGCACCTGAAACCCCCTGTATAGAGGCCCCTCAGGCTGGGGGGGAACCTGTGGATAGTTTCGCAGGTCGGGCAAAAGGGCTTTTTTATCCACAGTTTGCCCATACCTTGTGTATAAGTCATACAGACCTGCTGTGGACAGTGTGAAACGGCGGGCTCGAAATCCTTGAAATCTGTGGAACCCTCCAGGGCATCGCATCGTAGATTTCAAGAAATCTGCGCGGTGTTCGCGCAAACCACCGTCGGGGCACCTGGCGATGCTCGCGGAATGAGGCTGAAATCGCTGAAATCTGAGGGCCGGTACCCTGCGCCGGCGCTCAGAATTCAAGGATTCCCGGGCGTATCCAGACCCAGGCGAGCCCAGGTGAGGGAGCGCCACCACGTGGAACACGCGTAGGGTTGCCAGACGGAGTCTTCAGCACAGTGGCGATGTCTGGCGCGGCACGGCTGGCTTGACCGATGCAGTAAGCTGATGGATTCCCTGCCCCTCTACCGCCTTGTGCGGATGGTCTTTCGCGCCCCATGCAGATCCGCCGCCTCGCCTTGCATCAACTGCGTCGTTTCAGTGCGGTGGACCTGTCGCCCCAGCCGGGATTGAACCTGCTGACCGGCGACAACGGTGCCGGCAAGACCAGCGTGCTCGAAGCCCTGCACTTGATGGCCTATGGCCGCAGCTTCCGTGGCCGGGTGCGTGACGGTCTGGTACGCCAGGGCCAGGAAGCGCTGGAAATCTTCGTGGAATGGGACGAACAGCGTGCCCATCACCCGCCCCACCGCCGAAAAGCCGGCCTGCGCCACAGTGGTCAGGACTGGAAGGGGCGACTGGACGGCGAGGATGTCGCACAGCTGGGTAATCTCTGCGCAGCGCTGGCCGTGGTGACGTTCGAGCCCGGGAGCCATGCACTGGTCAGTGGTGGTGGTGAACCCCGCCGCCGCTTCCTCGACTGGGGCTTGTTCCACGTGGAACCGGATTTTCTGTCCCTGTGGCGTCGCTACTCCCGGGCGCTGAAGCAGCGCAATGCCCTGCTCAAGCAGGGCGGGCCGTCGCGGATGCTCGATACCTGGGATCACGAGCTGGCCGAGGCAGGAGAACCACTGACCAGCCGCCGCCAGCACTACCTGGAGCGTCTGCAGCAGCGCACGGTCGCCTTGGCCGCCAGCCTCGCTCCACAGCTCGGTATCCAGGGATTGGGGCTGAGCCCCGGTTGGCGGCGGCACGAGCTTCCCTTGGCCGATGCCCTGCTTCTGGCCCGGGAACGTGACCGGCAGGCCGGGTATACCTCGGTGGGCCCGCACCGCGCGGACTGGAGTGTGGATTTCCACAGCATTCCAGGTCGTGATGCGCTGTCCCGCGGCCAGGCCAAGCTGACGGCGTTGGCGTGCCTGTTGGCACAGGCGGAGGACTATGCGGAACAGCGAGGCGAATGGCCGGTGATCGCATTGGACGATCTGGCCTCGGAGCTGGATCGCACCCATCAGGCGCGGGTACTGGAGCGCCTGCTCAATGGGCCGGCACAGATCTTCATCACCGCCACCGAAACCCCGGCGGCGCTGCAGGAACTGACCCACATCGCCCGGTTCCACGTGGAACATGCACAGATCGTGGCTGTGCCATAGTGGGCACACCAGGGCCGCTCGACCCCGGCTGGTATAATTCGGGTTGGAATCCTTTCATTCTCGGCGCATCGCCCCAAGCGGTGCCCGACCTGCGGAGCCTACGGCAAGCGCAATGAGCGACGAACAGAACACCCCGGCAAACAACGGCAATTACGACGCCAACAGCATTACCGCCCTGGAAGGCCTGGAGGCTGTCCGCAAGCGTCCCGGCATGTACATCGGCGACGTGCATGACGGCACCGGTCTGCACCACATGGTGTTCGAGGTCGTCGACAACTCGATCGACGAAGCGTTGGCCGGCCACGCCGACCACGTTGCAGTGACGATCCACGCCGACGGCTCGGTCTCGGTGTCCGACAACGGCCGTGGTATTCCGACCGGCAAGCACGAGCAGATGAGCGCCAAGCTCGGTCGCGAAGTGTCTGCGGCCGAAGTCGTCATGACCGTCCTGCACGCAGGCGGCAAGTTCGACGACAACAGCTACAAGGTTTCGGGCGGCCTGCACGGCGTCGGCGTCAGCGTGGTCAACGCGCTGTCGCAGAAGCTGCTGGTGGACGTGTTCCAGAATGGCTCCCACTACCAGCAGGAATTCAGCAACGGCGCAGCCGTGACTGCGCTGGCCAAGCTGGAAGCCACCACCAAGCGCGGTACCACCGTGCGCTTCTGGCCGTCGACCGTCGCCTTCCACGACAACGTGGAATTCCACTACGACATCCTGGCCCGCCGCCTGCGCGAGCTGTCGTTCCTGAACTCCGGCGTCAAGATCGTCCTTGCCGACGAGCGTGGCGACGGCCGTCGCGATGACTTCCACTACGAAGGCGGCATCCGCAGCTTCGTGGAGCATCTGGCCCAGCTGAAGACCCCGCTGCACCCGAACGTCATTTCAGTCACCGGCGAGCACAACGGCATCGTCGTGGACGTGGCGCTGCAGTGGACCGACTCCTACCAGGAGACGATGTACTGCTTCACCAACAACATTCCGCAGAAGGACGGCGGTACCCACCTGGCCGGTTTCCGCGGTGCGCTGACCCGTGTGCTCAACAACTACATCGAGCAGAACGGCATCGCCAAGCAGGCCAAGATCAACCTGACCGGCGATGACATGCGCGAAGGCATGATCGCAGTGCTGTCGGTGAAGGTGCCGGACCCGAGCTTCTCCAGCCAGACCAAGGAAAAGCTGGTCAGCTCCGACGTGCGCCCGGCGGTGGAAAACGCCTTCGGTGCGCGGCTGGAAGAGTTCCTGCAGGAAAACCCGAACGAAGCCAAGGCGATCGCCGGCAAGATCGTCGATGCCGCACGTGCACGTGAAGCCGCGCGCAAGGCCCGCGACCTGACCCGCCGCAAGGGCGCGCTGGACATCGCGGGCCTGCCGGGCAAGCTGGCCGACTGCCAGGAAAAGGATCCGGCGCTGTCCGAACTGTTCATCGTCGAGGGTGACTCGGCAGGTGGTTCGGCCAAGCAGGGCCGCAACCGCAAGAACCAGGCGGTGCTGCCGCTGCGCGGCAAGATCCTCAACGTGGAACGCGCGCGTTTCGATCGCATGCTGTCCTCCGACCAGGTGGGTACGCTGATCACCGCGCTGGGCACCGGCATCGGCCGTGACGAGTACAACCCGGACAAGCTGCGTTACCACAAGATCATCATCATGACCGACGCCGACGTCGACGGCGCCCACATCCGCACCCTGCTGCTGACGTTCTTCTACCGCCAGATGCCGGAGCTGATCGAGCGCGGTTACGTCTACATCGGCCTGCCGCCGCTGTACAAGATCAAGCAGGGCAAGCAGGAGCTGTACCTGAAGGACGACCCGGCGCTGGACAGCTACCTGGCCAGCAGCGCAGTGGAAAACGCTGCACTGGTGCCGGCCACCGGCGAGCCCGGCATCGAAGGCCTGGCGCTGGAGAAGCTGCTGCTGGCCTACGCGGCGGCGCTGGATTCGATCGAGCGCAACGCACACCGCTACGACCGCAACCTGCTTGAAGCGCTGGTCGACTTCGTCCCGATGGACCTGGAAAGCCTGCGCGCTGCCGGCGAAGGCGAGGGCCTGGATGCACTGGCCAAGCGTCTCAACCAGGGCAGCCTGGGCAGCCCGCGTTTCACGCTGGAACTGCAGGACGCCAACGATGAGCGCCCGGCCGCTGTGCTGGTGACCCGTCGCCACATGGGCGAACAGCACATCCAGGTGCTGCCGATGTCGGCCTTCGAAAGCGGCGAACTGCGCGCGATCCACCAGGCATCGAAGCTGCTGCACGGTCTGGTCCGCGAAGGCGCGACCATTTCCCGCGGTGCCAAGTCGATCGAAGTCGACAGCTTTGCCAAGGCACAGAACTGGCTGCTCGAGGAGGCCAAGCGCGGCCGACAGATCCAGCGATTCAAGGGTCTGGGTGAAATGAATCCGGAGCAGTTGTGGGACACCACGGTGAATCCGGAAACCCGTCGACTGCTGCAGGTGCGCATCGAAGATGCTGTCGCTGCCGACCAGATTTTCAGCACGCTGATGGGCGATGTCGTCGAACCGCGTCGCGACTTCATCGAAGACAACGCGCTGAAGGTCGCAAACCTGGATATCTGACACAATCGGGACACGGCCGGTGCGCGGGGAGGCGCGCCGGCCTTCGACTCTTGAACGCAGGTACCTGATGTCCGCATCCGCCCCGGTTTCCGCTCCGCCCCCGGTTCCGCCGGCTTCTGCCGCGCCGCGTGCCGTTTCGCCGTTGGCGGGGTTTTTCATCGACCTGGGTATCGCCGCTGTCACCCTGTTCGGCCTGAGCCTGATCAGCGGCCTGCTATGGGGCCTGTACCGTGGCGTGGTGGTTGGTTACGCGAACGCGCAGGCCGGCGCTGGCGCCCCCGACGCCAGTTCGGTAGCGGCATCACTGGGCCAGCCGGGCGCGCTTGCGCAGATTCTCATGGCGCTGTTTGCCACCGGCGGCGCCGCGCTGCTGCTGTACTTCTGGCGACGGCCGGCCAATGCCGCCGAGCGCCACGCGTCGCGCCAGGCGCTGCGCCGTCCCTCCACCTGGGGCTGGACCCTGCTGGTGGCGACCCTGATCGTGCTCGGCAGCAATGGCATCGCCTTCCTGGCCAAGCAGTTCGGCATCGAGCCGGTTCCCACCAATCTGGCGCTGATGCAGAGTGCGATCGCGCGCTTCCCGTTGTTCCTGGTGCTGTTCGCGGTGGTACTGGCACCGGCCTACGAGGAGCTGCTGTTCCGCCGCGTGCTGTTTGGCCGCCTGTGGAAGGCCGGACGCCCGTGGCTGGGCGTGGTACTGAGCAGCCTTGCTTTCGCCCTGATCCATGAAATCCCTGGCACCAGTGCCAACGGCCCGGCCGAGATCGCGCAGCTGTGGCTGGTCTATGGCGGCATGGGTGCCGCGTTCTGCTGGCTGTACCAGCGCACCGGCACGCTCTGGGCCGCGATCACCGCGCACGCGCTGAACAACGGCGTGGCGCTTGCCGCGCTTGTGTTCTTCGGGGCAACGTAACGCCGTGTCCGCTTGACGAAAGATTAAGCCGCTACGCTACACACTGCGCATATGAACACGGGGGTGGATCCATGAAACAACTGCTGCTGGCCCTTGTCATCACCACCCTGGTCAGCGCCTGCGCGACCACGACCTCCCCTACCGGCCGTCGGCAGATGGTGGGCGGGGTGTCGCAGGCGCAGCTGGACCAGCTCGGCGCACAGGCGTTCGCCGAAACCAAGCAGAAGGAAAAGATCAGCACCGACGGCCGCCAGAACGGTTACGTGCAGTGCGTGGTCAACGCCCTGGTCGCGCAGCTGCCGCCTCAATACCGTGGCGTACGGTGGGAGACGGCCGTGTTCGTCGACAAGGAGCCCAACGCCTTCGCCCTGCCCGGCGGCAAGGTCGGCGTGAACACCGGCATCTTCACCGTCGCCAAAAACCAGGATCAGCTGGCTGCCGTAATCGGCCATGAAATCGGCCACGTCATCGCCCGCCACCACGAAGAGCGCATCACCCGGCAGATGGGTGCGCAGACCGGGCTGGCCGTGCTCGGTGCGCTGGCCGGCGCGGCCTACGGAGAAGGCGCTGCCAGCACCGTCAACCAGCTCGGGGGCATGGGCGCGCAGACCGCCTTCCTGCTGCCCGGTTCACGCACCCAGGAAAGCGAGGCCGACGTGATCGGCCAGCGACTGATGGCCCAGGCCGGTTTCAACCCGGCGCAGGCGGTCGACCTGTGGCAGAACATGATGGCCGCCAGTGGCGGCCGCAGCCCGCAATGGCTGTCCACCCACCCCGATCCAGCCAACCGTATCCAGGAACTGCGACGCGATGCACCGGGACTGACGCCGGTCTATCAGCAGGCGCAGGCGGCCGGGCTGCGGCCAAAGTGCGGATGAGTGCGCAGTTCTATGCTGTATTGCAGCACATAAAACGATTTCTCACGCCATCTGTTTCTGATACGTTTGGCGGCTCAGATTTTTCTGACAGTCCGACTTTGCCGCTATCCGGCGGTTCGATCGAGGTGAACGATGATTTTCCGTAACCACAAAGCTGTGCTTTCCGTCCTCGTCGCGACCGCCCTGACCGGCGCCGTGGTCACCGATGCCTTCGCGCAGTCCTCGCGTTCCTCCGAGCGTGGCAACCGCGGCGGCAAGCAGGCCAAGGCCGAAGCGCTGTACCCGAACGCGACCCGCGAGGAGCCGACCGTCAAGGCATCGGCCAAGCTGGGCAGCAAGCTGCAGAAGATGATCGACAGCTACAACAAGGAAAAGTTCCCGGAGACGCGCACGCAGGCCGACGCGATCCTGGCTGACAGCGCCGCGAACGAGTACGACAAGTCGCTGGCCGCGCAGCTGGCCTCGCAGGCCGCCTACCAGACCGACGACACCCCGGCTGCCGTGGCCTACCTGAAGCAGGTCCTGCAGTTCAACGGCCTGGACAACAACGGCCACTTCCAGTCGATGCTGATGCTGGGCCAGCTGCAGCTGCAGGAAGACCAGACCGCCGAAGGCCTGGCGACCCTGGACAAGTACTTCGCCGAGAGCAAGTCGACCAAGCCGGAAGAGCTGATCGCCAAGGGCCAGGCGCTGTACCAGCTGGAGCGCTACCAGGAAGCGATCCCGGTGCTGAAGCAGGCCATCGCCGGTGCCACCGAACCGAAGGACAACTGGAACCAGCTGCTGATGGCGGCCCTCTCCGAAGCCGGCCAGTCCGGTGAAGCGGTGAAGGAAGCCGAAGCACTGGCCGCCAAGAACCCGAACGACAAGAAGGCCCAGCTGAACCTGGCCAGCATGTACATGCAGGCCGATCAGATGGAGAAGGCTGCCGCGGTGATGGACAAGCTGCGCAGCAGCGGCCAGCTCACCGAAGAGCGCGAGTACAAGCAGCTGTACTCGATCTATGCCAACACCGAACACAAGGAAAAGGACGTCATCGCGGTCATCAACGAAGGGTTGCAGAAGGGCATCCTGAAGCCGGATTACCAGGTCTACCTGGCGCTGGCCCAGTCCTACTACTACTCCGACCAGGTGCCGCAGGCGATCGATGCGTGGCAGAAGGCTGCCCCGCTGTCCAAGGACGGTGAGACCTACCTGAACCTGGCACGCGTCCTGCATGCCGAAGGTCGCATCCCGGAGGCCAAGCAGGCCGCCCAGCAGGCGCTGGCGAAGGGTGTGAAGAACCAGGCTGATGCCAAAAAAATCATCAACCTGAAGTAAGTAGGAATAACGCCTGAATGCCTGCACAGTTGATGCGCAGGCGCTCAGGATTGGTATAAGCTTGGAGGTTCCTGCGGTGTCATGCACCGCTGATCAGGGATTCCGCCCCCGGCATCCCGGCCCCACTATTGAGCTCTTGGCGCATGACGGAACAACTAGTCGTTCACCGGTACGAACAACCCGATGACAAGGGGCTGAGCTGGCCTCGCATCGTCGGCATCGCGTTTGTAATTGCCCTGCATCTGGCCGCGTTCATGATGCTCCTGATCCCCGCCGTGGCTCCCAAGGCCGTGGCTGAGAAGGAGCGCAACGTCATGGTGACGATCGTCGACGCCCCGCCGCCGCCGCCACCGCCGCCGCCGCCGCCGCCGCCGACGGATACTCCGCCGCCGCCGGTGAAGAACCTGTCGCCGCCGAAGCCGTCGCCGGTCCCGCCGCCGCCGCAGGCGCCGGTCGTGGACGTGCCGGAACCGCGCCCGAGCGATATCGTCACCCCGCCGTCGCCTCCGTCGCCGCCGGCTCCGCCGACCTCGATCGAGGCCAGCGTGGACATCTCGTCGAAGGCCATGAACCCGCCGCGCTACCCGCCGGCAGCCTTCCGCGCGGGTATCCAGGGCGAAGTGATCCTGATCATTGATGTCGATGCCAGCGGCAACGTCACCAATGTCACGGTGGAAAAGTCCAGCCGTAACCGCGACCTGGACCGTGCTGCGATGGAAGCAGCTCGCAAGTGGCGCTTCAACGCCGCTGAATCTGGCGGTAAGAAGGCGGCAGGTCGCGTTCGCGTCCCGGTCAACTTTGCGCTGAACTGATGCGTCCGGGTGGCCGCCTGGCCACCCCCGCTCCCAGTTCGATTGTTTAGCTTAGCTACACCCTTTATCACCACACACAACAAAGGTAAGCGTCATGCTGCAGGAAATTTTCATCGCCGCTGCTGCCGGGGGCAATCCGTCCAACGCCCTGTCGCAGATGGGCTTCGAGCACCTGATCCACGAAATGACCACCAAGCCGGGTGATTTCGCGGTTTCCTGGGTCGTGCTGCTGACCCTGGTCGTCATGTCGGCCATGTCCTGGTACTGGACCGTCATCAACATCTTCCGCGCCACCCGCCTGAAGAGCGCCGCTGATCGCGTCGTCAGCCTGTTCTGGGATACCCCGAACGCGCAGGACGCCATCCGTGCGATGGAAGAACAGCCGGCTTCCGAGCCGTTCTCCAAGATCGCCCTGGACGCTGCCCAGGCGGCTGCCCACCACCAGCGCGCTGAAGGCGGCGCCACCGGCGGCGTGGGTGAGAACCTGAGCCGTTCGGAGTTCGTCGACCGCGCTCTGCGTCAGGCCGTGACCCGCGAAAGCAACAAGCTGCAGTCGGGCATGACCCTGCTGGCCACCGTCGGCGCGACCGCTCCGTTCGTCGGTCTGCTGGGTACCGTGTGGGGCATCTACGGCGCGCTGATCAAGATCGGTGCCACCGGCTCCGCTTCGATCGACGCCGTTGCCGGCCCGGTGGGTGAAGCGCTGATCATGACCGCGATCGGTCTGTTCGTCGCGATCCCGGCCGTGTTCGCCTTCAACTTCTTCAGCAAGATCAACAGCGCGACCATCAGCAAGTTCGATACCTTCGCGCACGACCTGCACGACTTCTTCGCCACCGGTTCGCGCGTCCGCTAATTGCGACGCGCTGTACCCAGCGAGAACGTAGTCAACACGATCTAGACGGAGCCCGTTATGGCTTTCAGTAGTGGTAACAGCGGCGGCCCCATGGCCGACATCAACGTTACGCCCCTCGTGGACGTGATGCTGGTGCTGCTGATCATCTTCATCATCACGGCGCCCCTGATGTCCCACAAGGTCAAGGTGGATCTGCCGGAGGCCAACCTGGTCCAGAAGCCGGACGACACCAACGACCGCAAGGGCCCCATCACCCTGGCAGTCAAGGAAGATGGCTCGATCTACTGGAACGACGAAGAAATCAACAAGCAGACTCTCGAGTCGCGCTTGGCGACCGCCGCCCAGCAGACCCCGCAGCCGCCGTTGAACCTGCGTGGTGACCGCACCACCAAGATGCGTGTCATCAACGAGATGACCAAGATCGCGCAGGAACAGGGCATGCTGGACGTCGGCTTCGTCGCGACCAAAGAGAAGGGGCAGTAAGCCATGGCATTCAGTAGTGGTGGTGGCAAAGGCCCCATGGCAGACATCAACGTCACGCCCCTCGTGGACGTGATGCTGGTTCTGCTGATCATCTTCATCGTGACCGCGCCGATCATGACGTACCCGATCGCCGTGGACCTGCCGCAGCGCGTGCTCAACCCACCGCCGCAGCTGGTCGAACCGCCGCCGCCGATCGAACTCAAGATCGACGCCAGCAACCAGGTCTCGTGGAACAACAGCCCGATCAATGCGAGCGAGCTGCAGCAGCGGATGGAGAACGAGGTCCAGAAGGACCCGACCAACCAGCCGGAACTGCGCATCGATGCGAGCCCGGATTCCGAGTACGACGTGATGGCCAAGGTTCTGGCTGCCGCGAAGAACGCTCAGATGAAGAAGATCGGTTTTGTGCAGCAGTAACTGCTACACCGCAATACAACAGTCATGACGCGACTGCAGACGCCCCTGGAAACAGGGGCGTCTTTTTTATGGTTCTTCACCCAACTCCGGGGAAGGCGGCTCGGATTTTGAGGAAGAAATAGGCGTCGTCCCGGTATCCGTAGGCGACGCGCTTTATGACCTTTATCTTGTTGTTGATCCCCTCGACCAGATTCGTTCCGAGGGGCCACCGGCAATGAGCCAGAATGCCTGCCAGATAGGGCTGTAGGCGACGGACAAACGTTCGCAGGGGCTCCAGGCGGCTACGCAATGCGCGCTGTCGCCAGCTCTTCCACGCTTTTGCTGCCCAAGCCTGGCTGCGGTAGCGCCAGAGCTGCTTCAAGTCGTCTTTCAGCACATAGGCCGTCAGTAGTGCCTTGTTGGCAGCCAGCAGCTCCTTGAGCTTCACTCGTTGATCCGCCGGGACATTCTGCCGGTTGCGCAGCAAGAGCCAGCGAGAGGTCTTCACCACACGCCGAGCAGGTTTGTCCTGGCGCAGCCTGTTGGCTTCATCCACGCGGACCCTGTCGATGACCTCCCGGCCGTATTTGGCCACCACATGGAACAGGTCGTAGACCACTTCGGCATTTGGGCATTGGGCTTTCACTTCTAGGTCGAATGCCGAATTCATGTCCATGGCGACCGCTTGGATACGTTCGCAGCCCTCCCGGCCCAACAGCTCGAAAAAGGGGCGAACATCCGCTCGGCTACGACCACGCCCAACCCATAGCACTCGTTTGCGGGACGGCTCTACTATCACCGTGGCGTAGCGATGGCCCTTCTGGATCGCGAATTCGTCCATTGCAAGAATACGGATTCCGGAGAGGTCCACCGGTCCCAACGTCTGCTGCAAGTGCCTGAAATCAAGCGCCTTGACGGTTTTCCAGTCCAGTCCGTGCCATCTGGCTGTGGCATGGATCGACGTGGTAGCACACATCTGTGCAACGCTCTTTGCGAGTCGTTGCGTGACCCGGCAGTGCCGATCCAGCCAGTCCAGATGCTCCAGCTTCGGCCCGCAACGAGGGCAGGCCACGCGCTGCCGCTGCACCTCCAGCTCGACCGGCTCATCGAAAACAGGCAGATCACGGATACGCCGGATCACATGGTCGTGGATGGAGGTAACCCACTTGGAACAGCCGCTGCAGCGGTGCCTGCGGCGTCCATCGGGAAGCAGCGAAAGTACCAGCCACGAGACCCCATGACGAACCTCGCGTCTCCAACCATCCAGGCGATACCCCGCCCAGTCCCCCAACAACGGCATACAATCCAGCTTGGCCACGGCCGGCCCCAGTTTGTAGTCTCGACAACCACAATCTAGCGGGTCGGCCGTGAGCCTCTCCCCTCAGATGGGAGAAGAACCTTTTTTATGCCTGACGGCCTGGACCGTTATGATCGGCGGATGCTCGCCCTCTTCGACTCCCTGCGCCACTGGCTCGACGGCATCGCCCACCTTGGCACGATCCTGGCGGTCGCCTATCTGCTGTACCTGTTCGCGCTGGCGGGCTGGATCATGCTGCAGAAGCGCGAGCCGGTGGCCACCCTGAGCTGGATCCTGTCGCTGGCGCTGCTGCCCTACCTGGGTCTCTTCATCTACTACCTGCTGGGCCCGCAGAAGGTGAAGCGGCAGCGCCTGCGCCGTGGCCGTGCCCGCTCGGGGATGGAGCACTACAGCGATGTCTGCCCACCCGACGCCGACTGCACCGAGCTGGCCAAGGTCGCACAGGCCACGACCGGGCTCGCGCCGAGCAGCGCCACCGAAGTCACCTGGCTGGTGGATGGCGCGGCAACCTACGCGGCCCTGCTGGACGCCATCGCGCAGGCCCGCGATCACGTGCACCTGGAGTACTACATCTTCAACCCGGACCATGCCGGCACCGCGCTGCGCGACGCCCTGGTCGAGCGCGCCCGCGCGGGTGTGCAGGTGCGCCTGCTGCTCGACGCGGTGGGTTCGTCGGCCCTGCCCCGCCGCTTCCTGCAGCCGCTGCTCGACGCCGGTGGCGAAGCGATCTGGTTCCACCCACGGCAGCTGCTGAAGCCATTCAAGCGCCCGTGGTTGAACCTGCGTACCCACCGCAAGCTGGTGATCGTCGACGGCCGCCTCGCCTTCACCGGCGGCATCAACATCACCGACGACGAGGATGAAAGCCGCAGGGCGGATGCCTACCGCGACCTGCACATGCGCATCCGCGGCCACGTGGTGCGCAGCCTGCAGCTGGTGTTCGCCGAGGACTGGCTCTACGCCAGTGGACAGGATCCCTCGCGCATGGACATCGCGCGTCTGTGGCCAGCCGACATGCCGCTGCGCGGCGATGGTGCGATCAACGCCCAGGTGCTGGTCTCCGGCCCGGACTCGGGCTGGGAAACGATCCATCGCCTGCATGTGGCGGCGATCCAGGAAGCGCACGAGCGCGTCTGGCTGGTCACGCCCTACTTCGTGCCGGGCGAAGCGGCGCGGATGGCACTGACCTCGGCCGCGCTGGGCGGGCTGGACGTGCGCCTGCTGGTGCCGAAGATGAGCGATTCCTGGTTCGTCACCCAGGCCGCCCGCTCCTACTTCGACGAGCTGCTGCATGCCGGGGTGAAGATCTACGAGTACGGCCCACGCATGCTGCATACCAAGGCCTTCATCGCCGATGACGACGTCTGCATCGTCGGCAGTGCCAACTTCGATCACCGCAGCTTCCGGCTGAACTTCGAGCTGTCGATGATGATCAGCGACCGTGACCGGGTGGCTGCGCTGGCCGAACTGCTGCAGGGCGAATTCGACCGTTCCACGCGTGTGCACGACCAGGCCGGTCGTTCGCTGTGGCTGCACCGCCTGCCCGAGGCCTTCGCCCGGCTGGCCTCGCCGCTGCTCTGACGCAGCGCTACACTGCGCCGATCATCCGGGGAGCCCGACTATGTACTGGTTGTACCTGCTGCTGGCGCTGGGCTCTTTCGCCTTCGCGCTGAAGACCCCCAGCCCCGGGCTGATGACCCTGTGCCTGCTGGCCGCCCTCGCCTTCCTGTTGGCCTGGGTGCGTGGCCGCTACGTGGCCCGTTTCGGTGATCCACAGCGCGATCCGTCCACACTGGTCGATGCCGAAGAACTGCGCCGCCTGCGCGAACAGGCCCAGGCCCGCCGCGGTGACGACCCCAACGATCACGATCCATCCCCTCTTTCCAAGTAGTTTCGTTCCATGACCCAGCTCAGCGTCAACGTCAACAAGATCGCCGTCCTGCGCAATTCGCGCGGTGGTGCCGAACCGGACGTGGTACGCGCCGCCCAGGCCTGCCTGGATGCCGGCGCGCATGGCATCACCGTGCATCCGCGACCGGACCGCCGTCATATCACCGCCGAGGACGTGCTGGCCCTGTCCACGCTGACCCGTGCGCGTGGGGTGGAGTTCAACATCGAAGGCAATCCGTTCGCACCGCCGCGCGAGGGTTATCCGGGGCTGCTCCCGCTGTGTGCACAGACCCACCCGGCGCAGACCACCCTGGTACCGGATGGCGATGGGCAGATCACGTCCGACCACGGTTTCGACTTCGAGCGCGATGCCGAGCGGTTGCGCCCATTGATCACCGAACTGAAAGCGATGGGTTGCCGGGTCAGCCTGTTCGTCGATGCCGGCAACCCGTTGCTGGAGCAGGCGGCCGAGGTGGGTGCGGACCGCATCGAGCTGTACACCGGGCCCTATGCGGAGGCGCATGCGGCTGGTGATGCTGACGCGATGCTGGCGCTGTTCGCCACTGCCGCACGCCGTGCACAGGCCGTTGGCCTGGGCGTGAACGCCGGCCACGATCTGTCGCAGGACAACCTGCGCGATTTCCTGGCCAACGTGCCGGACGTGCTGGAGGTGTCGATCGGCCACGCGCTGATCGGTGAGGCGCTGTACGACGGGCTGGACGCCACGGTGCGCGGGTACCTGGCGCTGCTCTGACCCCTCCCCTGTAGCGTCGAGCCCTGCTCGACTTCGGTCTTGGGCCACCCTGGGTGGGAGTCGAGCACGGCTCGACTCTACGGGTGGCGCTGAACCCTTCAGGCGGCCGTCGCAGCCACTGAGACGGCCGCGACTTACCCTGCCGCAATGGGTATTGCGATCAAGGGCCGAGGTTCCACGTCCCACCTTGCCGGGCGCTTTGAAAGCACTGTCAGCGAGGCGGTGGACGACGGCTGGGCGGTCGACGAGAGCGAGGAGTTCCTTGCCCCTCGCCTGCGTACCGAAGTGCGTGCCGAGACCGCGCGCAGCATCATCAGCCGCAACACCTCGCCGGACGTCGGCTTCAGCCAGTCGGTGAATCCGTACCGCGGTTGTGAGCATGGCTGCTCCTACTGCTTTGCGCGCCCCTCGCATGCTTATCTGAACCTGTCGCCGGGCCTGGATTTCGAAACCAAGCTGTTCGCCAAGACCAATGCGCCGCAGCTGCTGCGCAAGGAGCTGTCGAAGCCGGGCTACGTGCCGCAGCCGATCGCGCTGGGCATCAACACCGACGCGTACCAGCCGATCGAGCGCAAGTTCAAACTCACCCGCCAGCTGATCGAAGTGATGCTGGAGACCAAGCATCCTTTCTCGCTGATCACCAAGAACGCACTGGTCGAGCGCGATATCGACCTGCTTGCACCGCTGGCGGCGGAGAACCTGGTCAGCGTGCATTTCTCGGTGACCTCGCTGGACCCGCACCTCTCCGCGAAGCTGGAACCGCGCGCATCGGCGCCGCACGCACGGCTGCGCGCGATGAAGCGCCTGCATGAAGCCGGTATTCCGGTGGGCGTGATGGTGGCGCCGGTGATTCCGTGGATCAACGACAGCGAACTGGAAGCCGTGCTGGAGGCTGCACACGATGCCGGTGCCAGCACCGCCGGTTATGTGCTGCTGCGCCTGCCGCTGGAAGTGGCACCGCTGTTCCGCGAGTGGCTGGACACCCATCATCCAGATCGCGCCGCACATGTGATGAGTACCATCCAGCAGCTGCGCGGCGGCAAGGACTACGACAGCCAGTTCGGCACGCGCATGCGGGGCCAGGGCGTGTATGCCGATCTGTTGAACAACCGCTTCAAGCTGGCGCGCAAACGTCTGGGCTTCAATGCGCAGAACAGCCATTGGCCGAAGCTGGATTGCAGCCGGTTCCAGAAGCCGCTGCCGCCGAAGAAGGATTCGCCGCAGGGGTCGTTGTTCTGAGTAGAGTCGAGCTTGCTCGACTGGAGACGTAAAGGCAGTCGAGCAAGCTCGACTCTACCCTCCAAACAACTTCTGCGCACTCTGGAACAGGATCCAGCTGGTCGCGATGAACTTGTCCCCACCCTGCGGCCGGTTGCCACGATGCGTGTGGGTGAACGCAGTCGGCGCAATCAGCAGGCTGCCGGTGCGCGGCGCGATCTTCCGCCCCTGGAACAGGAACTCGGTTTCGCCCTCTTCGAAGTCGTCGTTGAGGTACAGCGTCCACAGCACGTGCCGGTGCAGGGTCTCGGCCTGCGCATCCTTCGGGTACAGCTCGCAATGCCAGTACGGGTAGCCGCCCTCGCCCGCCGCATACCACTGCAGGTTGATCGCACCCGGGCGCAGGCAGGTGCGGGCCAGATCGGCCAGCTGCTGCTGCGGCATGTCGGGGAAGTCCTCGGCAGACAGGCGTCGCGGTTGGCCGTTGCTGTCCTGGATCTGCAACATCAGCGGCGCAATCAACGCCTGTGGATAACGGCGTAGATAAGTCAGCAGGCCGTTGAACACCGCGATCTGCAGCTGCTGATCGACATCCTGCCAGCCGTCCAGGCCACTGATGCGCAGATCCTTGCTGTGCTTGAGTTCCGGGAACACGCCACTGCCCACCGCACCGGGCTGCAGGCCACGCGTAGCGCGCAGGCGCTCAACGATGGCCGCGCAGACCTCGCTGGGGACGGCGTTGTGGATGACTTCGATGAAATCGACCGGGCCCTGCTCGTGCATGCGTGCATTCCTTAGGCGGCAACGGCTTGATGGTGCCGTTTGCCGCCCTCGGTGTCACCCCGCGGTCATGTCATCGAACTGCCATGACCGCTGTCAGGCGATAGGCCGTCAGCCCTGCGCGTCGTCGTGTGCGTGGTGGTAGCGCACGGCTTCAGCCACTTCCTCGCGCGAACCCAGGAACACCGGCACGCGCTGGTGCAGCTGGTCGGGCTGGATGTCGAGGATGCGCTCGCGGCCGGTCCAGGCAGCGCCACCGGCCTGTTCGACCAGCAGGCCCATCGGGTTGGCTTCGTACATCAGGCGCAGCTTGCCGGCCTTGGACGGATCCTTCTTGTCCCACGGGTAGATGAAGATGCCGCCGCGGGTCAGGATGCGATGCACGTCGGCGACCATGCTGGCGATCCAGCGCATGTTGAAGTTCTTGCCGCGCGCGCCTTCCTTGCCCGCCAGCAGATCACCGACATAGGCCTGCATCGGCGCTTCCCAGTGACGCTGGTTGGACATGTTGATGGCGAATTCCTGGGTGGCCGCCGGAATCTGCATGTTCTCGGTGGTCAGCACGAACTCGCCCTTCTCGCGGTCCAGGGTGAAGGCATGGGTACCGTGGCCGACGGTCAGCACCAGCTGGGTGCTGGGCCCGTAGATGCAGTAGCCGGCGGCGATCTGCTTGCTGCCCGGCTGCAGGAAAGCATCATCGCCCGGCAGTTCGACGTTGGTCGGGCAGCGCAGCACCGAGAAGATGGTGCCGACGGAGACGTTGACGTCGATGTTGGAGCTGCCATCGAGGGGATCGAACAGCAGCAGGAAATCACCGCGCGGATAGATGTCCGGCACCGGCTGGCTGTGGTCCATTTCTTCGGAGGCGCAGGCGGCGAGGTGGCCGCCCCAGGCGTTGGCTTCGAGCAGGATCTCGTTGCTGATCACATCCAGCTTCTTCTGCGCTTCGCCCTGCACGTTGCCGGTACCGGCGTCGCCGAGCACGCCACCGAGGGCGCCCTTGCTGACGGCGATGGAGATGCTGGTGCAGGCGCGGGCGACGACCGCGATCAGCTGGCGCAGGTCGGCATTGATGCGGCCGGCGTGCTGTTCCTGGATCAGGAAGCGGGTCAACGAAGTACGGGACATGAGCGGGCAGGTCTCGGCAGCGGGAAAACGCCTATTGTCGCCCGTATGGCGGTGCCGTGCGTGAGCGCGGGAAGGCGTAATCGTTTCCAGATGCGTTGCGCTCGTGGCGCCTTCCTTCATGGAGGCGCAGGGCGAGGCACACCGTGGCCAGGACACGCCGTAAACCCATCCATGGGGGCTCGATCGGCGCATCCATGCGCCTCACGGTCCTGGCCACGGTGTGCCTCGCCCTGCGCTTCAGGGTTCGCCGCGAGCGCGGTGGGGATGGCAAAGGCAAGAGCAAAAGCAAAAAAACAAAGGCGCCTTTCGGCGCCTTTGTCTTCAAGCTACTGGAGCGTTGTTTCAGCCCTTGGCCACAGTGGCCACGGCTTTGGCGACGTATTCCAGGTTGTTCTGGTTCAGCGCGGCCACGCAGATGCGGCCGGTGCCAACGGCGTAGATGCCGAACTCGTCGCGCAGGCGCTCGACCTGCTCACGGCTCAGGCCGGAGTAGGAGAACATGCCGGCCTGTTCGTTGATGAAGCCGAACTGCGGCGCACCGGCGGCAGCCAGCTTCTCGACCAGGCCCTGGCGCAGTGCGTGGATGCGCTCGCGCATCTCGGTCAGCTCCTGCTCCCACATCGCGCGCAGTTCCGGGTTGGTCAGCACGCCTGCCACCAGCGCGGCACCATGGGTGGACGGGCTGGAGTAGATGGTGCGGATCACGCGCTTGACCTGCGACTGCACGGCCTTGGCGTCAGCAGCGGTCGGCGCCACCATCGACAGCGCACCCACGCGCTCGCCGTACAGCGAGAACGACTTGGAGTACGAGTTGGCGACGATGAAGCTGTCGATGCCGGCTTCGGCGATGATGCGCACGGCGGCGCCGTCCTGCTCGATGCCCTTGTCGAAGCCCTGGTAGGCCATGTCGATGAAGGGGAACAGTTGCTTGTCCTTCAGCAGCTGCGCGACCTGCTTCCACTGGGTGACCGTGAGGTCGGCGCCGGTGGGGTTGTGGCAGCAGGCGTGCAGCAGCACCACGGTGCCGGCTTCCAGCTTGCCGAGGTCGGCCAGCAGGCCATCGAAGTTGACGCCATGGGTGGTCGGGTCGAAGTAGGTGTAATCCACCACCTCGAAGCCGGCGGCGCTGAACACCGCTCGGTGGTTTTCCCAGCTCGGGTTGCTCAGTGCAACGGTGGCGTGCGGCAGCAGCTTCTTCAGCACATCGGCGCCGACACGCAGCGCACCGCTGCCACCAACGGTCTGCGCGGTGGTCACGCGGCCAGCGGCCAGCAGCGGCGAATCCTTGCCGAACACCAGCTCACGCGTCGCCTGCGTGTACGCCGGCAGGCCATCGATCGGCAGGTAGCCGCGCGGTTTGGCCTCGGCGGCGAGCTGCTGCTCGATCTGCTTGACGGCGCGCAGCAGCGGAATGCGGCCGCTCTCGTCGTAGTAGATGCCCACACCCAGGTTGACCTTGGTCGGGCGGCTGTCGGCGTTGTACGCCTCGGTCAGGCCCAGGATCGGGTCGCCTGGGACCAGTTCCACGTTTGCAAAGAAGGACACGGCGGTACTCGTTCGGTAGACGGAAAGGGGGAGGAATTGCGCCACGCGGTCTGCGGCTTTTCGGCCGGAAACAGCCCATCGTAACAAAGCCTGCCGGGGCTGGCCGCCGCCATCGTCATCCGCGGCCCCGTACCATGGCGTGCGTTGCCGCCCGATCCATCAACCTGAATCATGAATCCTGCCGCACGACGCCGTTGCCTGCCGCTGTCCGTCCTGCTGCTGTCGCCCTGGGCGGCCATGGCCGAGCCTGCGCCCACCGCCCTGCCTGCGGTGCAGGTACAGGCCGCGCGGGTGCCGGGTATCGACCCGTTCGCGCTGCCGGCCAGCCTGGACACCGTCTGGATCGACGCCAGCCGCGCGGGCACCGGCGCGCAGCTGTCCGAGGCGCTGGCCGGCGTACCGGGACTAGTGGCGCGCGACCGGCAGAACTTCGCCCAGGATACGCAGCTGTCGATCCGTGGCTTCGGTGCGCGCTCGACCTTCGGTGTGCGCGGGGTGCGGGTGCTGATCGACGGGGTGCCGGCGACCATGCCCGATGGCCAGGGCCAGCTGTCGCACGCCAGCTTGTTGGGCGCCGAACGCATCGAGGTGCTGCGCGGGCCGTTCTCGGCGCTGTACGGCAATTCCTCCGGCGGCGTGCTGCAGGTCTGGAGCGCACAGGGCCAGGCCGGCGACCCGTGGCGGCTGCGCGTGAACGCCGGCGCCGACAACACGCTCAGTGTCGGCGCGCAACTGAAGGGTGCCGGCCAAGCGCTGGACTACAACATCGCCGCCAACCACTTCCGTACCGATGGCTGGCGCGACCACAGCCGTGCGCGCCGCGAATCGCTCAATGCGCGCATCGGTGGTGATCTGGGCGGTGGGCGGTTGGAGCTGCTGCTCAATGCGCTGGATGCCCCCGATGCGCAGGACCCGCTGGGCCTGAGCCGCGCCCAGGTGGCGGCGGATCCGCGCCAGGCCACCGCCGTGGCGCACCAGTACAACACCCGCAAATCGGTGCGTCAGCAGCAGGCCGGTCTGCGCTGGACCCGGGAAACCGGCGCGCAGCGCTGGCAGCTGATGGGCTATGCCGGCCAGCGCACGGTGACGCAATACCTGCCGATTCCGCCGACCGCCCAGGCGAACCCGCTGCACGCTGGCGGAGTGATCGATCTGGAGGGCGGCTATGGCGGCCTGGACGCGCGCTGGGGCTGGCACGGTGACCTCGCCGGCCGACCGTTGGACCTGGTGGCCGGGCTCAGCGCAGACCGCCAGCGCCAGCACCGCACCGGCTACGAGAACTTCATCGGCAGCGCCCTCGGCGTGCGTGGGCGCCTGCGCCGCGACCAGATCGACACGGTGCAGAACGTGGACCAGTTCGCCCAGGCCTGGTGGCAATGGAGCCCGCGCTGGTCGTTGCTGGCTGGGCTGCGCCACAGCGCCGTGCGATTCGAATCGAATGACCGCTACATCACCGATCGCAACCCGGACGACAGCGGCCGCCGCCGCTACCAGGCGACTACGCCGGTGGCAGGCGTCAGCTTCGAGGCCAACCCGCAGTGGCGGCTGCACGCCGCCGTGGGCCGCGGCTTCGAGACGCCCACCTTCAACGAGCTGGGCTATCGCGCCGATGGCCTGGCGGGTTTGGCGCTGGATCTGGCCGCTGCGCGCAGCCGCAATCTGGAGGTAGGCAGCAAGTGGCGCGCACAGGATGGAACCCAGCTTGATATCAGCCTGTTCCTCGCAGATACCGACGATGAGCTGGCAGTTGCCAGCAATTCTGGCGGGCGCAGCACCTATCGCAACATCGGCCGCACCCGCCGCCAGGGTGTGGAACTGCAGTACCGACAGCCGCTGGCCGAGCAGCTGGAACTGCAGCTGGCATGGACATGGCTGCAGGCGCAGGTGCGCTCGCCGTACCTGACCTCGAACAGCGTGGTCGCCGCGGGCAGCCGCCTGCCCGGTGTGCCGCGCCAGCAGGCCTTCGCCAGGCTGCAGTGGACCCCCGCCGACTGGCAGTGGGCGCTGGAAGCCTCGGCCAGTAGCGATACCGTGGTCAACGACGTGGCGACCGAACGTGCGCCCGGCTTTGCCCTGCTGCACCTGGAAGGCGGGCGTCGCTGGAACCTGCCGGGTGGCGAGCTGCGGGCCTTCGCACGGTTGGAGAACGTGCTGGACCAGGCCTACATCGGCTCGGTGATCGTCAATGACGGCAATGGCCGCTTCTACGAGCCGGGACCGGGACGGCGGGCCAACGTCGGCCTGCAGTGGTCGTGGCGCTAAAGTGGTAGTGCCAGCCGCTGGCCGGCATCGCGCCGTCCAGGATTTCAGGAAGTTGCCGGCCAGCGACCGGCACTACCCGTAAATCGGTGGCCCTGGCGGCATCGCGCCGTGCAGGACGTCAGGAGGTTGCCGGCCAGCGGCCGGCACTACCGGTCAGTCGGGGGCCTTGGCCGGCACGAACGGCGAGGTCGGGTCGCTGGCCGGGAACGTCTCCTCCAGCGCCTCGTCCTGGTTGTCGCTGGCGCGCTGCTTGCGCTCACGCCGCTTGAGCGGGCTTTCCTGGCCGCCACGATGGCGGTCGCCGCCGTCCTTGCGGTCCAGCGCGGCCTGTTCAGACTCGTGCTTCACCGGCAGATGCTCTCCGGCATGCTCGGCATCGAAGAACGGTGCACCGGTGCCGCGGTAGTCGGCATTGTCGGCATCGCGCTTGCCGCGCTGCTCGCCGGGAATGGGCGGGTGGTTTTCGCGCAGCGGGTCTCGTGAGGTCTCTCGGCTCATGGTCTGGTACCTGCACTCGGGGGCTCCCACTACACCGCCCTGCAGGTAAAGCCGCCGCGAACCTGGCGTCATGAACATCTCGCTCACCCCCCGGTAACGGCACCGCGCGTATTCCTGCCCACCCGCCCCCGCTGCAGGAGCCGGCCATGCCCCGTCTTGAACGACCCGCACCGTCCGTGTTCAACGCCCTGCTCGATCCGCTCGGCCAGCGCACCGCGCAGCGCCGCACGCGCCGCCAGGAAGATCCGCAGGCGGTGGCGCAGGACTACCTGCAGTACATGCTCAGTGACTACGAAGAGCGCCGAGGCCAGAGCCACCGCAACTGGCGCGATCTGTGCCCGGTGTATGCCTTCGCGCTGACCACCCATGCCGCGGATTGGCCACGCGGTGACGCCGCCGATACCTGCGAGGAACTGGCCGAGCATTGGGAGCAGATGCGCGGGCAGTCGCGGTTGAGCTGGTCGCAGGCGAGGCCGGTGGTGGAGGACGCCTGGCGCGCACTGGACCATATTCCGGCGGCGGCGGTGAGGCCGTTGCTGCAGTAGTGCCGGCCGCTGGCCGGCAACCCCAGGAAACTTCAGTCCGCGAGCCTCAGCCGGCCAGCGGCCGGCACTACCGTAGAACCCACGTGCACGGCATGGACACGGCTGGTTTACGCCCTCCGGCCCACGCTGGGCACCCTGCCCTGCCAAAGGTGCGCCCATGGCCCGCCCGATCTGGACCGGCACGTTGTCGTTTGGCCTGCTCAACGTGCCGGTGTCACTGATGTCCGGCGAACGCAAGGTCGATCTGCAGTTCCGCATGCTCGACTCCCGTGATCGCAAGCCGATCCGTTTCGAACGGGTCAACGCCGACACCGGTGAGGAAGTGCCCTGGAAGGACATCGTCAAAGCCTATGAGTACGACAAGGGCAGTTATGTCGTGCTGGAGGAAGGTGATATCCGTTCGGCGGCGCCGGAAAGCCACGAAGCGGTGGAGGTGGAATCGTTCGTGGATGCGGCGCAGATCGACCCACGCTACTACGAGAAACCGTATCTGCTGGTGCCCGGCAAGAAGGCCGAAAAGGGCTATGTGCTGCTGCGCGAAACGCTGCGCAGTACCGGCAAGGTGGGCATCGCGCGGGTGGTGGTGCGCACGCGCGAATACCTGTGCGCGGTGATGCCGCATGAGGACGCGCTGGTGTTGATGATCCTGCGCTATCCGCAGGAGCTGGTGGATCCCGAGGACTACAAGCTGCCCACCGGAAAACTGTCCGACTATCGCATCACCAGCAAGGAAACGGCGATGGCCGAACAGCTGATCGAATCAATGGCCGGTGACTGGGATCCTTCGGATTATCACGATGAGTTCCGCGAGCGTCTGCAGCTGGTATTGAACAAGCGCATCAAATCCAAGGGCGGCACTACCCGGGTGGAAGACGAGCCCGCACCGCGTGAAGATGCCACCACCAATGTGGTGGATTTCATGGCGTTGCTTCAGAAGAGCCTGGACGCGAACAAGCGCACGCCGGCGAAGAAGACGGCAATGCGCAAGGCACCGGCGAAGAAGGCTGCGAAGAAGGCCGCCAAAAAGGCCGCCAAAAAGGCCGTAAAGAAGACCACGCGGCGCAAGGCAGGTTGAACCATGTCGCTGCACCAGTACCGGCGCAAGCGCAGACTGGGTGGTGGCGCCGGGCAGACGCCGGAGCCTGACGACACGCCCGCACGCGGGAATCCGAAGCGGCGGCCGACCTTCGTCATCCAGCTGCATCACGCAAGCTCGCGTCACTATGACTTCCGCCTGGAAATGGACGGCGTACTGAAGAGCTGGGCCGTGCCCAAGGGGCCTTCGCTGCGCGTCGGTGAGAAGCGGCTGGCCGTGGAGGTGGAAGATCACCCGTTGTCCTACGCCGGTTTCGAAGGAGACATTCCTGAAGGCCACTATGGCGCTGGCCACGTGGATGTCTTCGATCACGGCACCTGGGCCTGTGAAGGTGATCCACTGCAGGCGCTGGCGGCTGGAAAGATCGACTTCGTGCTGCACGGGCAACGCCTGGCCGGTGGCTGGAAGCTGGTGCGTACCGCGATGAAAGGCCGTCAGGTGCAGTGGCTGCTGATGAAGCGCGACGACGGCGAAGCGCGCGACGCGGAGGCGGATGACCTGCTGACGGCACCCACGCCGAAACGAGCATCTGCGGCGAAGAAGCGTTCCACAGCGAAGGCGGCGCGTGCTGCACCCGTCGCACGCACGACCACGCGCAAGGCCGATGCGCGTTGGCATGCACGCGCGCTGCAACTGCACGGCGCACGTGATACGCCCTATCCCCTTGGGTTCAAACCGCAGTTGACCGATCATCGCGACAGTGCCCCCGAGGGCGAGCGCTGGCTGCACGAGATCAAGTGGGACGGCTATCGTCTGCTGGCCGATCTGCACGATGGCGAGGTGAAACTCCGCTCGCGCAACGGCCTGGACTGGACGGCCGATTTCCCCGAGGTCGCGCAGGCCGTGCTGGCGCTGCCGGTGCGCGATGCGCGCCTGGATGGCGAGCTGGTGGTTCTGGACAAGGAAGGACGCAGCGATTTCGCAGCACTGCAGCGCGTGATCGATGGAAGCTCGAAGCAACCGTTGCGTTACATCGTGTTCGATCTTCCGGGTGTGGCCGGCGTGGACATCAGTCGTGCGCCGTTGCTGGAACGCAAGGCGCTGCTGAAGGATCTCATCGGGCCGGCGCCCGGCACACTGGCCTTCAGCGAACACGTGGTCGACCATGGGCCGCAGGTGTTCGATGCCAGCGGCGAGGCCGGCTTCGAAGGCATCGTCAGCAAGCAGGTGGATGCGCCGTACGTAAACACCCGCGCGCGCAGCTGGGTGAAGGTGAAGCACGAAGACACCGACGAGTTCGTGATCGTCGGCTATACGGCACCCAAGGGTTCCCGGGTGGGATTCGGCTCGCTGCTTCTGGCCACGCCGGACAAGGCCGGGCTGCGCTATGTGGGCCGCGTGGGCACCGGCTTCGACGACGAGCGCCTGCGCGCGCTGCTCAAGGCACTGCAGCCGTTGGCCGTGAAGACGCCGGTGCTGCAGCTGCCGACGCATGTGCCGTTCCGCACCGCCAGCGTACGCTGGGTGAAACCGGTGACGGTGGCGGAGGTGGCGTTCCGTGGCTGGGGCAAGGAACGCCTGCTGCGCCAGGCCAGTTTCAAGCGGTTGCGCAGCGACAAGCAAAAGGAGGACCTGGGAATGAGCACCGCAGATGCCGAAGCCGGAGGTGAGGTCCAGATCACCCATCCTGAGCGGGTGGTGTTTCCAAAGCAGAAACTGAGCAAGGGCGACGTGGCCGACTACTACCAGCGCATGGCGCGCTGGATCCTGCCCGAAATCGCCGGACGTCCGCTGTCATTGCTGCGCTGTCCGGATGGCGTCGGCAAGGCCTGCTTCTTCCAGAAGCATCATGGCCCCGGCCTGGGCGATGCGGTACATGCGGTGCCCCTCCTGCAGAAGAGCGGCCGCGAGGATTACGTCTACATCGACGATGCGCGGGGCCTGCTGCAACTGGTGCAGATGAACACGCTGGAGCTGCATCCCTGGGGTGCGACCGTGGCCGACCCGGAGCATCCGGATCGACTGGTGTTCGATCTCGACCCTGGTGACGGCGTCAGCTGGGCACAGGTGAAAGCCGGTGCACGCGATGTGCGTGACCGCCTCCAGCAGGTGGGTCTGGAGAGCTTCGTACGCCTGTCTGGCGGCAAGGGGGTGCACGTGGTGGTACCACTGCAGCCCAAGGCTGGCTGGGACGAAGCCAAGGCATTCTGCGAGGCGTTCGCACAGGCGATGGCGGAGCAGGCGCCGGACCGCTACGTGGCGACGATGAGCAAGGCGAAGCGCAATGGCGTCATCTTCATCGACTGGCTTCGCAACACCCGAGGCGCCACCAGCGTGTGCTCGTGGTCGCTGCGTGCACGCGATTCTGGCGGCGTGGCGGTGCCGCTGCGCTGGGAAGAACTGGCGCGGGTGAGCGCGGCCGACGCGTTTCCGATGGCCAAGGCGCTGGCGCGTGCCAAGCGGCTGAAGGGGGACCCATGGCAGGGCATCGCGCGATTGAAGCAGACGCTGCCGTCGTTGAAGCGGTAGTGCCGGCCGATGGCCGGCACCTGTAGGATGGGCGAGGTTGCCGGCCAGCGGCCGGCACTACCTGGATGCGCTCAGCGCGGATCGCGCGACGCGCGGCGGCCGAACCACCAGCCGGCCAGCAGCTGCAACGGCAGCGATGCCAGCAGCGAAATGACGAACCAGAGCGGGAAATCCGCGCCTGCGGTCCACATTGCGTAGGCGCAGCCGAGCGCGATCAGCGACCAGATCGAGAACCCATGCGAACGCGGCCAGCACGGCGCGTAGTAGGTGGCGAAGGAAATGCCGGCGATGCCGCCCAGTACGCTGAAGGCCAGGTCCCACCCCAGCTGCACGCTGTTGTTGTCCGGCGACATGCCCACCAGCGGGGGCAGCCAGCTGGCGACGCTGCTGACCAGCGCAAGCGACAGCACGCCGCCGATCAGGGCGACGAGGGACAGGAACAGGGTCTTGAGCAGGCCGGGCATGCGCGCATTGTACGGCTGCCACAGAGTGCCCGGGTTGCCGGCCAGCGGCCGGCACTACCGAACCGACTGGGGTTTGCCGGCCAACGGCCGGCACCACCGGGGGATAGGCATGGCCGCCGCGTCCGTGGGAGAGGGGGACGGAGCGACGGCGGCCATGCACAGGCGGTCAGGCGGCGAAGTCGAGCACCACGCGGCCTTCAATGGTGCCCGCATGCATGCGCGCGAACACGTCGTTGATGTTTTCCAGGCGGTCGGTGCTGACCGTGGCCGCGACCTTGCCTTCGGCGGCGAACTGCAGCGACTCCTGCAGGTCCAGGCGGGTGCCGACGATCGAGCCGCGCACGGTGATGCCGTTGAGCACCATGCCGAAGATGTCCAGCGGGAAGTTGCCCGGCGGCAGGCCGTTGAGCGAGACGGTACCGCCACGGCGGACCATGCCCAGCGCCTGCTCGAAGGCCTTCGGCGAAACCGCGGTCACCAGCGCACCGTGCGCGCCGCCGATTTCCTTCTTCAGGAAGGCGGCGGGGTCGGTGGTGCGCGCGTTGACGGTGATCTGCGCGCCGAGCTGCCGGGCCAATGCCAGTTTGTTGTCGTCCACATCCACCGCGGCCACGTTCAGGCCCATCGCGCGGGCGTACTGCACCGCCATGTGGCCCAGACCGCCGATGCCGGAGATGGCGACCCAGTCCCCGGGCTTGGTGTCGGTCACCTTCAGGCCCTTGTAGACGGTCACGCCGGCGCACAGCACCGGCGCGATCTCGACGAAGCCCACGTCCTTCGGAAGCAGGCCGACATAGTTGGCATCGGCCAGTGCGTACTCGGCGAAGCCGCCGTTGACGGAGTACCCGGTGTTGCGCTGTGTCTCGCACAGCGTTTCCCAGCCACCCAGGCAGTGTTCGCAATGGCCACACGCCGAGTACAACCAGGGGATGCCGACCCTGTCGCCTTCCTTGACGTGCCCTACCCCGCCTCCCACGGCCACGATGTGCCCCACGCCCTCGTGACCGGGGATGAATGGCGGGTTCGGTTTCACCGGCCAGTCGCCCTCGGCGGCGTGCAGGTCGGTGTGGCAGACGCCACAGGCCTCGATCTTGACCAGTACTTCGCCCGCCCCCGGGCGCGGTACCTGGACTTCCTCGATCACCAGTGGCTTGCCGAACTCACGCACCACGGCGGCCTTCATGGTCGAATTCATGTTCGGATCTCCGTAGTGCGCTTGCCCACAGAATGACGCCGGCTCGAGGCCGGCGCTTTGATCACGATCAAACCTTTGACGATTCGTGCAGCGGTTCAGCCGGCCAGTACCGAGGCCTCGCGGGCCAGACGCTCGATCGCATCCCAGTCGCGGGTCTGCAGCAGCGCCGGGGTGGTCAGCCACGAGCCGCCCACGCACAGCACGTTGGGCAGGTGCAGGAACTGCGGCGCGGTCTGCGCGCTGATGCCGCCGGTCGGGCAGAAGCGCATATCGGCGAACGGGCCGTGCCAAGCCGCCAGCAACGCAGCGCCACCGGCCTGCACCGCCGGGAAGAACTTGAAGGTGTCGTGGCCGTGCTCCAAGCCCAGGATCAGGTCGGAGGCAGTGGCGGCACCTGGCAGGTAAGGCAGGTCGGCATCACGCGCGGCGGCATACAGCGTCGGCGTGGCACCGGGGGACACCGCGAAACGCGCACCGGCCTCCTTGGCTGCCTGCATCTGCGCGGCGTTGAGCACGGTGCCGGCACCGATTACCGCATCGGGCACGGCCTCGACCATCGCCTTGATCGCATCCAGCGCCTGCGGCGTGCGCAGCGTCACTTCGATCACCGGCAGGCCGCCGCGGAACAGCGCCTGGGCCACTTCGACCGCTTCATTCACATCTTCGGGGTTGTACACCGGAATCACCGGTGCCAGCTTCAACAGCGCGCGCAGGCGCGGATCAGCGCTGGACATCGTCTTGCTCCTTGCCCGACCGGGCATCGCGGATCGCCGCCGGGTCCGGCAGCGCAGCGGCGCATGATGCCACGTGGCTCACGACGGTGCTGGTGGTGCCCCGCCCTGCCCCCGGCTCAGGCCGGGTCGGCCTGCAATGCCTGGATGCGACGCTGGTACCAGTCACCACCGAGCGGATCGAACACCGCAGAGCGCTCCATCTGCGCCTCGTACACGTGTACCGAGATCGCCAGCGCTTCGTTGCTGGCGTTGCGCAGGGTGTGGTACTCGTGCGGCGGAATCAGGCTGCCGGCACTGCCGCAGCCCCCGCGCAGCACGGCGTGGCGGCGGAAGCGGCAGCGCTCACCGTTGCGCTCCAGCAGTTCATAGCGGGTGATCTCCAGCTCGCCTGACCACACTCCCTCCACACACCACATGGCATCGTGGTCGTGCAGCGGCGTGCCCTGCCCTGGGCCCCAGCTCATGGCAATCACGCTGTAGCCGTGTTCGCGGCTGTGGTACAGCGGGCGTCGCGCGTAATGATCACTGACCGGACGGTGTACGCACTCGGGCAATTCGATGCGGCTGTCCGCGATGGCTTCCTGCAGCGCCAGCTGCAGGTCGGCGGTGATGCGCTCGGCATCACCGGAGGTCATCGCCGCGTCGACCGCAGCGATCAACCTGTCGCGGCCACGGAACACCGGAAACGGAGAAGTCTGCAGGTCCATGCCCCGACTGTAGCGGAGCCTGGTTAAGGGAATGTTGGCGTTCGCGCGCGTCGCGCCCGCATTCAAGGTGAACACGCGCGGAAGAACGGTTCAGATGGACATCAAGTAGAGCGATCACAATGGAACCTCGCGCAGCAGAAGCGGTCGAACACGACGCGATCCATCTTCGCTGCGACATTCCGCAACTTCGCGCCCCACGGGCGCAAGGCTAGAATTCTCCGACTTACCTGGTTCTATACATGTCAGTGCGAATTATTAGCGATGCCGCGTTGCCGGCATCGAAGGGCAAGGCTGCCACGATCAACGACATCGCACGACTGTCGGGAGTTTCCAAGAAAACGGTTTCAAGAATCATCAACAACTCGCCGCTGGTGCGCAAAGACACCCGCGACAAGGTCGAGGCGTTGATGCGCGAGGTCGGTTACGTGCCCGACCCCCTGGCGCGCGGCCTCGCGTTCCGCCGCTCCTTCCTGATCGGCCTGGTGTATGACGACCCGGGCGCCCAATGCATCGTCGACCTGCAGCACGGCGCGCTGGAAGCGCTGCGCGGCACCGGCTATGAACTGGTGGTGCACCCGTGCAACAGCCAGGATGCGGACTGTGCGTACGGCGTGCGGCGCTTCGTGCAGCAGCAGAAGCTGCACGGCGTGATCCTGGGCCCGCGTGCCTCCGAGTCGGCTGCGTTGACGGAGATGCTCGACGGCATTGAATGCCGCTACGTCCGCATCAACGCGCATGTGTCGGATGACGAGGCACAGGCCGTGGTCACCCATGATCGCGACGGTGCAGCCGCGGCAGCGGGCTACCTGCTCTCGCTCGGCCACCGCGACATCGCGGTGATTGCCGGTCCGGGCGACCGCCGTACTGCACGCGAGCGCACCCATGGCTTCCTCGACCGGCTGGCGCAGGTGGGCCTGACCCTGCCGGGTGAACGCGTGCTGGAAGCGGGCGATACGTTCGAGTCGGGCGTGCATGCCGCCGAACGGCTGCTGATGGGCGGACAACGCCCCAGTGCGATCTTTGCCGGCAACGACGAAATGGCTGCCGGCGTGTACCAGGTGGCGTTGCGTGCGGGCATCGCGGTGCCGCAGCAGTTGTCGATCGTCAGCTACGACGACAGCCCGCTGGCGTCGCGGCTGTGGCCGCCGCTGACCTCGGTGCGTCGCCATGTGTCCGACATCGGACGCATGGCGGCGGCGATGCTGGTGCAGGCCGACGTGCCGGATGCGCCGACCGCAACCAGCGTGCATCCGCAATTGATGGTGCGCGGTTCCTGCCGGGCCGTGGACGCCTGATTGCCCTGCCCTCGCCTGCACCGCCGTAACGGTGCAGGCAGGCAGCAACGAAAACGGCGCATCCAGGTGCGCCGTTTTCAGTACGAAGCGGTGTGTGCCGTTCGCCTACACGTCGCCGCCGTCGGCCCAGCCTTCGCCGGTGCCCTTCTGGAACACGCGGTCATCGCGCTGCACATCGCCCGCCGGCAGATGCGCCTGATCAGACAGCGCCGCGTAGATCGGGGTGAAGTCCGGCGAGGTCGCCTGCATCAGCTGTTCGAAACTGTCGATGACGAAGTAGGTCTTCTGGAAGGTGTCGATGCGGTACTTGGTACGCATGATCCGCTGCAGGTCGAAGCCGATGCGGTTGGGCGCGGCCGATTCCAGCGAGTACAGCGATTCGCCCTTCGACGACACGATGCCGGCGCCGTAGATGCGCAGGCCGTCGGGCGTATCGATCAGGCCGAACTCCACCGTGTACCAGTACAGGCGGGTCAGGTTCTGCAGCGCGTCCGGGCCGATCGCGTGGGCTTTGACCCCGCCACGGCCGTACGCCTCCATGTAGTCGGCGAACACCGGGTTCATCAGCAGCGGCACATGGCCGAACAGATCGTGGAACAGGTCCGGTTCGGCGATGTAATCGATCTGGTCCGGGCGACGGATCCACCAGGTCACCGGGAAACGACGGTTGGCCAGGTGGTCGAAGAAGTCCAGTTCCGGTAGCAGGCCTTCCACGCCGACCAGGGTCCAGCCGGTGGCGGCGCCGAGCACTTCGTTGAGCTGGTCGAAGCGCGGAATCATGTGCGCGCTCATGCCCATCTCGTCCTGTGCATCCAGGAATTCCTGGCAGGCGCGGCCGACCAGCAGCTCGCGCTGGCGCTGGTACAGCGTGCTCCAGGTGGCGTGGTCGTCGGCGCTGTAGGTGTCCCACGGCTGCTCGACGAGCGCGGTGGTATACACCGGCACGTAGCCCTTGTCGGTCTGCTGGTGTTCGACGCGGCGGGGCTGGGCGAGGTCCATGGGGCACTCCTTGACGGGATACCCACGATGCTAGGGCAGGGCGCGCGCAACAGGGTTGCAAAAGTTGCGCCGATTGGCCTTGTTGGCGCAATATCCTTGCGTACTCACCATGTTGCGGGGCAACAATGGCCGGAGAAGTCCAGTTCGATCGCACGGATATACGCCTGCTGGCTGAAATCCAGCGGGATGGGCGCGCCACCAACGCCGAGCTGGCGACGCGGGTGAACCTCTCGCCCTCGGCCTGCCTGCGTCGCCTGCAGCGGTTGGAAAGCGAGGGCGTGATCGTCGGCTATGGCGCGCGGCTGGAGCCACGGCAGCTGCGGCTGGGCCTGCAGGCCTTCGTGCGCGTGCAGCTGGAAAAGCACGACCAGGCCGCCATCGGCCACTTCGTGGACAGCGTGCAGGGCTGGGATGAAGTGGTGGCCTGCCATGCACTGACCGGCGACATGGACTACCTGCTGCACGTCTACGTGCGCGACCTGGAGCACTTCTCGCACTTCCTGCTGGACCGGCTGCTCAATGCCGGCGGCGTGGCCGATGCCAATTCCAGCTTCGTGCTGCGCACGGTGAAGGGCTTCCAGGCATTGCCGCTTTCGCAGCTGGAATGAACGCGCCGCTGCGATTTGACGGCGCCGGGCGGGTAGCCGAGCATCTCCGCCCTGCGCGCGTCGCAGCGTTCCTTTCCGGTTCCACGCATGCCCGAACTCCAGCACCCGCTGCCCACCACCACGTTCCTGCCGCTGCAGCGCAAGTCGCTGGCGCGCTACGTTGCCCATGGCACGCCACCGCAGACCGCAGTGGAGCAGGCCGGCCTGATGGCCGCGCAGCTGTGCCGGACGCGCCTGCATCCGGCGGCCGAGATCGAGCGCCTGCTGCATGATGCCTGCGCGTTGTTTGCTGGCAACGAAGGCGCGGCTGCACAGCTGGCCGGGCCCGGTGGCGGTGGCCAACCGGAGCTGGATGCCTGGCTGAGCGCATTGGCCGGCCACGGCGTGCTGCTGACACCGGCGGAGATCCTGCAGGACGTCATCGCGCAGTCGCCACGGGAGTATCCGGGCCTGGCCCTGCAGCAGGCCTGTCAGGAAACCCTGGTCGAACATGAGATCCGCTTTCCCGCCACCTTTTCCAGTGACGATGACGAGGCCACGCAGGATGAGGTTGTCGCCGAGGATGCACGGTCGGTCGAACACCATGGCCTGTACACCTCCGAGCAGGCCCGCGTGCTGCGCGCCATCGCCGCCAACCCCGATGAGCTGATCGACCTCGATGGCTATGCCGGCACCGGCAAGGGCCACCTGGTGCTGGCGCTGATGGAGGCGCGGCCGGGCCGCTACACCTACGTGGCGCCCTCGCGTGGGCAGGTGGAAGCCTTCCGCGCCCGCGTGCCGGCCAGCACTGCGGTGCGCCTGCTGACCCAGATCGAGTTCGCCAACCGCGTGGCGCAGCACGCCGCGCGCAGCGGCCAGACCGGTGGCTTCGTTGCCAGCTACCGGCGCAGCACCCGTACTCCGCGCGAGATTGCCGGCCGCATCGGCCTGCAGGGCATCGGTGGGCGCAGCCCGGAGCAGGTGCTGCTGACCGCGTTCGAGGCCATCAACCGTTGGTGCGCGTCGTCGGCCCCGGGCTTGGCGTTCCAGCATTTCGACCGTTCGGTGCCCGCTGCGATGCTCGATGTGTCGCCGTACATGGCGGCCGCCGAGCACGTCTGGCGCTGCATGTTCGACGCCGAGCTGCAGCGGGGCACGCTGCTGAGCCTCAGCCCGGCGCACATCGGCAAGTGGCTGGCGCTGCGCGGCGTCACCCCGCCGCAGGACATGGGCATGCTGCTGGTGGACGAGGCGCACGACCTGAGCCCGTCGTGGAAGCAGGTGCTGGCCACGCATGCGCCGGGCGTGGTCAGCCTGGGTGACCCGCACCAGTGCCTGACCGGTACGGTGCCGCGCTGGGCCGCGTCGAAGGTGCTGGAAATGCACCAGTCGGTGCGCCAGGGCAACCAGGTCGAGGGCCTGGTCAACCAGACCCTGGCACTGGATGGACTGGGCCAGGACAGTGGGCCGTTCGTCGGTGCCACCGACCGCGCCACCGGTGTGCTGCATTACCGCGACTGGGCGCAGGTGCCGAGCGAGGGCCTGCGCATCCATGGCAGCGTCGCCGATCTGGCCCTGGACGCGGCACAGCTGCACGCACTCGGGCTGCGGCCCTACCTGCATCCGGCATCGCTGCGCGCGCTGCGCAGCGTGCTGCAGCGGCCACTGGATGCGTGGCGCCGGCGCCGCGACAGCGCATCGGACCAGGAATGGGAGCGCTTCCTGGCCACCCAGGCCGACGAAGGGCAGGGCGCGCTGGTCGAACTGTTTGCGTCTGCCGATCGGGTGCAGTCACTGCTGCTGGCGCTTGATGACCAGGACACGCCCGCTGAAGGGCGGGTGGCGCTGTGCCTGGCCGAACACGCGAAGAACCTGCAGTTCGACGTGGTCTCGCTGTCGCCCGGTTGCTTCAGTGCGGGGCAGGGCGGGCGCATCTGGCACAACCCGGTGCGCGCGGTCTATCTGGCGCTGACCCGTGCGCGACGCCAGCTGCACGTACCGGGCGATGGCATGGAACAGCTGCAGCACACGGCGACACTGCAGGAGCAGGCCCGCCAGATGCGCAGGCGCGAGCGGCAGCAGGCCAGCGGTTACCGGCCCGCGCGCTAGCACGCGCGTCGCTGTCTGGCAGCGACACGCTGGCTCAGGTCAGCACTTGTCCTTGCGGCCCATCAGCTTGCCCAGGCGCGAGGCTTCCTCGCACTTCGGCGCGGCCACCGGTGCCGGTGCGGCCGCCGCGGCACGTGCGCGCTGCAGCTGCTGGATTTTCGCGCGGATCTGCGGCATCGCGGCCATCGCGGCCTTCTCGCCTTCCAGGATCGCGGTGCCACGCTGGCTGAAGTCGGCGGCGCCGATGTCCAGCACCTTCGGGCGGATGACGATGTCGGCGCGTGCCAGTTCCTGTTCGCCCAGGCGCTGGCCCATGATCGAGATCGACTGGTTGACGATGCCCAGCATGTCGGTCGGCGCCTTGCCGCTGGCCTTGCTGGAGATGTCCACGGCGATCACGAAGTCGGCGCCAAGCTGGCGCGCGGCATCCACCGGTACCGGGCTGACCACGCCGCCATCGATGTAGTTGCGGCCACCGATCTTCACCGGTTCGAACACGCCGGGGATGCTGCTCGACGCGCGCACCGCCTGGCCGACGTTGCCGCGCACGAAGATCGCACGCTCGCCGGTTTCGAGCTGGGTGGCGACGGCGGCGAACGGCTTCTTCAGTCGCTCGGCAGGACGGTTGGCGACCTGCTCGTTGACGTAGTCCTGCAGCTTCTGGCCCTGCACCAGGCCGCCGGAGAACAGGCGCACGTCGCGGATGCTGGCTTCGTCCAGTGCCACCGCCTTGCTCTGCATCTGGAACGCGTCCATGCCGCTGGCGTACAGCGCACCGACCACGCTGCCGGCGCTGGTGCCGGACACCACGGCCGGTTCGAAGCCGTTGGCCTCCAGCATCTTGATCACGCCGATGTGCGCGAAGCCCTTGGCTGCGCCGCCACCGAGGGCGATGCCGATCTTCACCGGCTTGGCCTGCGGCACCACGGTCGGCGCCGGCGGCGGTGTGGGGCGGACCGGGTCGCCACCGCAGCCGGCCAGCAGGCCGATCAGGGCGACGGACAGCAGCATGCGGGGGCGGAACAGGCTCATCGGCAGTGCGCTCGCGGCGCCGGATTCAGGAAAGGGCGCCAGCATACCGAAGCCGTGGCGGGGCGGGCAGGGTGGGAAACATCGCCCATTCATAAAGGTAGTGCCGGCCGCTGGCCGGCAATCATTGGGAACCTGGCAGCGGTTCATGGGGCTGCCGGCCAGCGGCCGGCACTACCGGGATGCGCGCCAAGGTCCATGAGGCTGCCGGCCAGCGGCCGGCACGACCGGGGGCGGTCAGAACCGGTTGTCGCCGTCCAGCATCCGGCCCAGGCCGCCCAGCACCGAGCCTTCGCCGCGGTTCTGGCCACCGCCCTGCGGCGCGGCCATCCACATGCGGCCGGCCAGACGCGAGAACGGCAGCGACTGCAGCCAGACCTTGCCCGGACCGGTCAGCGTGGCCAGGAACACGCCTTCGCCGCCGAACAGCATGCTCTTGATGCCGGCCACCCGGCGCACGTCCATGTCTACGGTCGGGTGGTAGGCCACCACGCAGCCGGTATCCACATCCAGCCGCTCGCCCGCGGCCAGCTCGCGCTCCACCACGCAACCGCCGGCATGGATGAACACCCAGCCGTCGCCTTCCAGCTTCTGCATGATGAAACCTTCGCCGCCGAACAGGCCGGTCATGATCTTGCGCTGGAACTGCACGCCGATCTGCACGCCGCGCGCGCCGGCCAGGAAGCTGTCCTTCTGGCAGATCAGGCGGCCGCCATGCTGGTCCAGCTTCATTGCCAGCACGGTGCCGGGGTAGGGCGCGGCGAAGGCGACCTTGCCCTTGCCGTGGCCGCTCTGGGTGTAGACGGTGGCGAACAGGCTCTCGCCGGTCAGCACGCGCTTGCCGGCGGCCATCACCTTGCCCATGAAGCCGCCGCCCTGGTCGCCGTTGGCGGCGCCGAACACCGTGTCCATCTGCACGGTGGCATCCTTGAACATCAATGCGCCGGCCTCGGCAATGGCGCTCTCGCCGGGGTCGAGCTCGATCTCCACGAACTGCATTTCATGGCCGACGATGCGGAACTCGATGTCGTCGGCGCGGCCGCTGGCCGCGGCGGGGACCGGCGGCGGGGTGTTCGGCATGCCCGGGGCCGCGGACTGCAGTTCGGGCACCTCGGCAATCGAGGTCCACCCGCTCATGCCCTGGCACCAGGCCAGGGCGCGCGGGTTGGCCTGCGCATAACGGCGCGCGGCCTCGTCATCAAGCGGGCCGATACGCTCGGCCTGGGCGGAGGCATGGAAGTACCACTGGGTCATCGCGGCGGCTCTGCAGGGCTGGAAAACCCCGAGTCTAGCGAGGGCGCGGGGGCCGGGGCGACGCGGCCATGAACGGCAGGCATTTGCGGGGCAGGTGCTGTATTGCAACAATTATCTGGTAGCGCCGTTTTACCACCCCTCCAAACACAGCCTACCGCCATGTCTCCGACCCGCACTTCCCGTGGCCGCCTTCCGGTCGCGCGCCCCCTCGTTGCCGCTCTTTCCGCCCTGTTGCCGCTGGTAGCAGCCGCCCAGGAAACTCCCGCTGCCAAGGATCCGGTTGCCCTTGATGCCCTGCAGGTGACCGCGCAGCGCCGCGTCGAGAACGCCAAGGACGTGCCGGTCGCGATCAGCGCGATCCAGGGCGAGAAGCTCGATGTGCTGGGTTCGGCGGGCGACGACATCCGCTTCTTGGCCGCGCGCGTGCCCAGCCTCAACATCGAGTCGTCCTACGGCCGTGCCTTCCCGCGCTTCTACATCCGTGGCCTGGGCAACACCGACTTCGACCTCAATGCGTCGCAGCCGGTGTCGCTGGTGTACGACGACGTGGTGCAGGAAAGCCCGCTGCTGAAGGGCTTCCCGCTGTTCGACCTGGCCAATGTGGAAGTGCTGCGCGGCCCGCAGGGCACGCTGTTCGGCCGCAACACCCCGGCCGGCGTGGTCAAGTTCGACTCGGCGCGCCCGTCGCAGGATGCCGACGGCTACGTGCGCGTGGGCTATGGCAGCTACAACAGCTGGAACGTGCAGGGCGCCTATGGCGGCCCGCTGACCGACCGCTGGTCGGCACGTGTCTCGGCGATCTACCAGCGCCGTGACGACTGGGTCGACAACACCCGCGCCGGTGCGCCCAACAGCGGTTTCGAAGGTTATGACGAAGCCGCCGGCCGCGTGCAGTTCCTGTACGAAGGCGACGACTTCGAAGCGCTGTTCAACCTGCACAAGCGCAAGCTCAACGGTACCGCGCGCCTGTTCCGCGCCAACATCATCCAGAAGGGTGGCAACGGCCTGGTCGAGAACTTCGATCGCGACAAGGTGGCCAACGATGGCGTCAACTTCTCCGACCTGGAAACCTGGGGCGGCAGCGCGCGCCTGCAGTGGAACCTCGGTTCGGTGACCCTGCACTCGATCACCGGTTATGAAACCGCCGAATCGCTCAATCGTGGTGACATCGACGGTGGCTACGGCGACGCATCGCTGGGCGCTGGCAACTATGGGCCGGGCTTCATCCCGTTCTCGTCGGAGTCGGCCGACGGCCTGCCGCACCATCGCCAGTGGACGCAGGAATTCCGCGTTGAATCCAACGAATGGGGCCGCTTCGACTGGCAGGCCGGCGTCTTCTATTTCGACGAAGACGTGACCATCAACAACTTCAACTACAACTCGTTGAAGCCGGGCAATCCGCAGACCGGCCACGTGGTGCAGAACCAGCGCAACAAGGCCTGGGCGGTGTTCGCCTCGGGTGACTTCGATGTCACCGACCGCTTCAAGCTGCGCGCCGGCGTGCGCTACACCCAGGACAAGAAGGACTTCAACGCCAGCGTGCTGCAGGCCGTCCTTCCGTTCGGCACCCCGGTCAGTGGCCCGTACCTGGCCAACACCGACGTCAACGACGTCAGCTGGGATGTCAGCGGCGTGTACAAGCTGACCGACAACGTGAATGCCTACGCCCGCGTGGCCAAGGGCTTCCGTGCGCCGTCGATCCAGGGCCGCCTGGCCTTCGCGCCGGGCCTGTCGCAGGCCGATTCGGAGAAGGTGATCTCGTACGAAGCCGGCATCAAGGCCGACCTGTTCGAGCGCCGCGCGCGCCTGGGCCTGAGCGTGTTCCGCTACAACGTTGACGGCCAGCAGTTGATCGCGGTGGGCGGCACCAACAACACCGCCACCCTGCTCAACGCTGACAAGACCATTGGCCAGGGCGTGGAGCTGGACCTGGAAGCCTATCTGGCTGACAACGTGCTGCTGACCTTCGGCAGCAGCTACAACGACACCGAGATCAAGGACAAGGATCTGGCGGTAGCGATCTGCGGCGGTGGCTGCACCATCAACGACCCGACCACCGTCATCAACGGTGGCACCTATGCGCTGGTGAACGGCAACCCGCTGCCGCAGGCGCCGAAGTGGATCCACAACGCGACCCTGCGTGTCGGTTTCCCGCTCAGCGATGGCAGCGAGCTGTATGCCTACACCGACTGGGCCTACCGCAGCGCGGTGAACTTCTTCATCTACGAGTCGCCGGAATTCCGCGGCCGTAGTTCGCTGGAAGGCGGCCTGCGCCTGGGCTACAACTGGGATTACGGCCAGTACGACGTGGCCGTGTTCGGCCGCAACCTGACCAACCAGACCCGCGTGGTCGGCGCGATCGACTTCAACAACCTGACCGGCTTCCTCAACGAGCCGCGTACCTGGGGCGTGGAGTTCACCGCGAAGTTCTGATGCGGTTGCTGCGTTGATGCAATGAAGAAGGGCCGGCGCAATGCCGGCCCTTCTGCTTTACACCCATCGGTAGTGCCGGCCGCTGGCCGGCAACAATTGAACCGCCAGGCGCTTACAGCGCGCTCTGCGGGCGCACCTTCAGCACCGCTTCCTCGGCCGCGCAGTCGCGGCTGGAGTGCAGGCCGGCCTTGCGCGCGGCAGCGATCTCCTTGCGTGCGGCCAGCAGGTCCTTGTTGAACGCGGCGTTGTCATGCAGGCGGGCCACGGCGGCGGCGCCCATGAAGCGGCCTTCGAGGATGTCGCTCTGCCAGTGCACGTTGCAGACCAGGCGGCTCTCGCCGTAGTTGCGGCCGCGGGCCTGGATGGCATCGGCGCGATCCGGTGCGATCTCCGACAGGATCAGGGCCCAGGCCCAGCCGATCGAGGTGTGGCCGGACGGATACGAGCCGTTCTTGCGCAGGCCTTCTTCGTCCTTCGGCGAGCAGGTCGGTTCACCATTGACCATGAACGGGCGCGGGCGCTGGTAGTGGTTCTTGGCGGCCTTGGTGGCGGCGCTGGCGTCGATCCGGCTGCGCTCCAGCAGGCGGTACAGCGCCGGGGTCTTCACCGCATCGACGTCGATGTCGGCGGCGCAGGAGAAGTGGTTGGCGCCTTCTGGGAAGCCGAGTTCGGCATCGACACCGGCCTGGGCGAAGCGCGGGCTGCCACGCAGCGCGCGGGCTTCACGGCTGACCTGTTCGTCGAGGGCGAGGGCGGCCGAACCGGCCACCGGCGGTGCTGGCACCAGGTCGAGGCTGGCCGGTACCGCGCTCTTGTCCAGATAGCCCACCGCCTTGGTGGTGATGTTGGCTTCGACGGCGGTCGGCTTGGCGGCGGTGGCGGCACAACCGGCCAGGGCCGCGATGACGGCAAGGCCGAGCAGCGGGCGGGCAGGGTGGGAAATCAGCGACATGGACAGGCTCCGGAGGAAAAACATCGCGCCATGATCGCAGCCCGTATACGACACCGCAGTGGCCATCGGTCATACGGCCAGACCCGGCATGGTCATCCCGGCGATATGAAAAGCGTCATCGAGTGACGTCAGTCTCCTGAATCCGGGCGCAGCGCACGGACTTTCACGCGGCCTCGCCGCGAGCATCGGCACAACGGCAAGCACCAGGGGCCGTCCATTTCCAGCCGGGTCGGGGGGATCCGTTGACAGAGGGAGAGAAGCGATGCGCAGCACCGCAACAGGAAGTACCGTCCTGGCCCTGCTCCTCGGGCTGGCAACCGCGCCGGCACAGGCGGCCGACGTGGTCGGTGTGGCCTTCGTGCATGGCACCGGCGCACAGACCAACGCCACCCAGGACTACTGGCAGCCGGCGATCATCGACACCGTGCGCCAGGGCCTGCCGAACAGCAGCAACTATGTGGTCATCAACTGCGACTTCACCCAGTACATGTGGAAGCCGGAAGCGGCCGGCTGCCTGGCCAATCAGCTGACCGGCTTCATCGACAGCCGTGGCATCACCCAGCTGGTGGTGATCACCCACTCCAACGGCGGCAACGTGATGCGCTGGATCCTGTCCAACCCGACCTATGACAGCCGCTATCCGAAGATCATCCGCACGGTGCGCAAGGTCAACGCGCTGGCACCGTCTTCGGCCGGCACGCCGTTGGCCGATGCGGTGCTCAACGGCAACACCTTTGAAACCTCGCTGGGCTGGCTGCTGGGCTACAAGAACGACGCCGTGCGCCAGCAGCAGGTGGCGAGCATGGCCACCTACAACGCGCAGAACCTCTACGGCACCGCTGGCCGCCCGGCGCTGCCCAAACCGTTCCGTGCGGTGGTCGGCAGCGATGTGGAATCGGCGGTGTGGGACAGCAACAGTTACTGCGGTGGCTATGCCGCCAACGTCGGCCTGGAGTTCACCCAGAACTGGCTGTCGTCCTGCTCCGATGGCTTCCTGGAGTGCAGCAGCCAGAAGGCCGCCGGCACCACCTGGTTCACCGACAAGGCGCTTACCCAGGGTGCAGAACCGCTCAGCCACAACCAGAGCCGCCGCGAGTGCTTCGGCCTCGGCACCCTGCTGCGCAACGACCTGACCCAGTGAGGGAGACGACCATGACGATTCAATCCACCCTGCTGGCCGGCGCCACCCTGGCAGTGCTGTCCCTTTCCGCAGCGCAGGCCGCGGAGCCGCTGCAGGCCGCCCGTGCGGGCGATCAGGTGCCTGCCGCCCTGGTAGCCGCGCCGCTTCCCACCGATGAGAGCGAACACGCGCCACTGGCCTTTGCCTGGGCGCTGGACCCAGCACAACCGCTGCAGGCGGCCACGCCGTATGCCTCGGTCAGCCGCAGCTACTGGCAGCAGGTTGATGGCACGCAGCTGCAGCGAGGCCTGGACCTGCCACTGACGGCGCCGGATGCGGTGATCCAGCTGAGCCCGACCGCAGGTGCCCGCGCGCTGCCGGCCAACACGCTACAGGTGCGCGACCCGGCCGGCCGCAGCAGCGTGGCGCGCAGTGTCGATGCGCGCGCGCTGCAGGACGCCGGCATGCCGGTCAGCGATGGCAGCAGCATGCTGCGTACCGGCGCGACCAGTGCCGTCGGTGCCTACACGCTGCAGAGCGCGCAGGCCCAGGGCCGCTACGTGGTACAGGTGCTGGAGCCGAACAGCCCGCTGCGGCTGGAGGTGCAGGCCAACCAGGCCCAGGTGCTGGCCGGCGGTAACATGCAGCTGCAGGCACGCCTGCTGGAAGACGGCGCCACCACCGCGCAGCTGGCATCGCGTCGTGGTGGGCTGGGCGGTGAAGCCCTGCTGGTCGCACCGGATGGCCGCAGCTGGCCGCAGCGGTTGCTGCGAACCACCGATGGCAGCCTGCGCGCGCAGGTGCGGATCCCCGCCGATGTCGGCAGCGTGCAGGGGCTGTGGGAATTGCAGGTGTTCGCCCAGGCCGACGGTGTGCTGCGCGATGGCAAGGTCGCCTTTGCGGTGGCACGGCCGACTGCCCGCTTCAGTGGACAGGCCGCGCCGGACCCGGCCAGTCGGCAGGTGGCGCTGCCGCTGCAGGTGGCCGCCGCCGGCCGCTATGAGGCGCGGGGCACGCTGTACGCCACGGCCCGCGATGGCCAGTTGAAGCCGGTCGCACAGGCACATGCGGCCGCGTGGTTCGATGGCCCGGGCGCAGGCCAGCTGGTGCTGCCGTTCGACCAGGCCGCATTGCCGGCCGGTTTCGGCGCACCGTACGAGCTGCGCGACCTGCAGCTGCAGGACCAGAGCCGGATGGCACCGATCGAGTCGCGCGCACTGGCGTTGCGGTTCTGAGCAAAGCGGTGGCGGGCCGGAACATCCGGCCCGCTGCCCCGCCTTCTGTAGAGCCGAGCCATGCTCGGCTGCTTCTGCTCGCGGCGAACGGCAGTCGAGCATGGCTCGACTCTACAGACGGTTACGGAGAGCGATGCATCTGTCTATCCCGCGTACGCGGTCAGTCGGCCTTCCTGCTCGACCACCGTAATCGCACCGCCGAACACCGCCGACAGCGGTTCGTTGCGCAGCAGCTCGGCGCGGGTGCCATCGGCCAGTACGCGGCCGTCGCGCAGCAGCACCACCCGCTCGATCTCGGGAATGATCTCTTCGACGTGATGGGTCACCAGCACCAGGGTGATGCCCTGCTGTGCCAACACCCGCATGGTCGCCACCAGCTGCTCGCGGGCGACCAGATCCAAGCCGGTGGAGGGCTCATCCAGCAGCAGTGCCTGCGGCCGGTTGACCAGCGCGCGGGCGATCAGCACGCGGCGGGTCTCGCCGGCCGACAGCTCTGCGTAGGCGCGTTCACGCAGCGACAGCGCGCCGGTCATCGCCAGTGTCTCGCCGACGCGTGCACGCATGTCGGCGGTCACCTCGCGGAAGGCCGGTACCACGTAGCTGGCGAAGAAGCCGGACAGCACCGCCTGTTCCACGGTCAGCCCGGGCATGTCGGCCAGGTTGCTGCTGAGGTCGCCGGTGACGATGCCCAGCTGCGAGCGCAGCCGGTCCACCTGCCAGCGGTTCTGGCCCAGCACCTTCACCGCCACCGCGCCGTCGCCCTGGGCCAGCGGGTACAGCTCGCGGGTGATCAGCTTGATGAAGGTGGACTTGCCGCAGCCGTTGGGGCCGAGCAGGGCGGTGTGCTGGCCCTGCGCGATGCGCAGGCTGAGCCCGTGCAGCACCTTCACCTGGCCGCGTACCACGGTGGCGCGGTCCAGTTCGATCAAGGGGGGCAGCTCCGGCAGGGGCGGGGCGGCGGTCATGGCGCTGGCGCGTGGATCAAGGCTCGACAACTCAGGTCCCCAACTGTGAACGGTGCCTCGGATGGCGATGCAAAGCATCGCCGCAGGGATGCAGTTTGCAACGCAAGCGCCCATGATGTCTGCCATCCCCGCGTCGATCCGGAGAGCCGTCATGCCAGATGCCCTGATGTCCCTGTTGACCGGTGGTGTGCTCGGCCTGGGGTGGTGGGCCATGCTGGCGGTGCTGCTGGTCTTCACCCAGATCACCATCTTCTCGGTGACCCTGTACCTGCACCGCAGCCAGGCCCATCGCGGGGTCGATTTCCACCCGGCGCTGGCCCATGTGTTCCGCTTCTGGCTGTGGCTGACCACCTCGATGATCACCCGCGAGTGGGTGGCCATCCACCGCAAGCACCACGCCAAGGTGGAGACCGAGGACGACCCGCACAGCCCGGTCACCCGTGGCATCGGCAAGGTGTTCTGGCACGGCGTGGAGCTGTACCGCGAAGCGCGTGGCATGCGCGCGGACATCGAGCAGTACGGGCGCGGCACCCCGGATGATGCGATCGAGCGCCGCCTGTATACCCCGCATGCCACGTTGGGGCCGGTGCTGCTGTTCGCGATCAATACCGTGTTGTTTGGCCTGCCGGGCGTGGCCCTGTGGGCGATCCAGATGGCATGGATCCCGTTCTGGGCCGCGGGCGTGGTCAATGGCCTGGGGCACTGGTGGGGCTACCGCAACTACGAGTCCGCCGACACCTCCACCAATCTCACGCCGTGGGGGTTCTGGATCGGTGGCGAGGAGCTGCACAACAACCATCATGCCTTCCCCAGTTCGGCGCGCTTCGCGATGCGGCGCTGGGAGTTCGATATCGGCTGGAGTGCGATCCGCCTGCTGCAGGCGCTGCGCCTGGCCAAGGTGCTGCGGGTGGCGCCGGCCATGGACGTGCGCCCGAACATCGCGGTGCCCGATGCCGAAACCCTGAAGGCGCTGCTGTCGCACCGCTTCCAGGCGATGACCGATTACCAGCGCAATGTGTTCATGCCGGCCCTGCGCGAGGAAGCCGCGCAGGCCGGGGCCAAGCTGCGTCGCCTGCTGCCGCGTCGGTTGCGCCGCGGCCTGGTCAACGATGGCCGCTGGCTGAAGCCGGACAGTCGTGCCCAGCTCAGCGAATGGGTGGCGCAGCGCCCGCGCATCCGCACCCTGGTCGAGTACCGCGCGCGGCTGGCGGCGCTGCTCGAGGCCCGCGGCCACGATGCCGCTGAGCGCCTGCATCAGTTGCAGGCGTGGTGCCGTGAGGCCGAGGAAAGCGGGATCGCCGCGCTGCAGGCCTATGCCGCACGGTTGAAGGGCTACAGCCTGGTGGGCGCGTGAGGGCTGGGTACGGGGTTCTGCTGGCGGTGCTGCTGCCGGGCGTGGCGCTGGCCCAGGTCACCGACACCACCAGCTACCTGCAGCGGATGGACAGCGATGGCGACGGCCGGGTGAGTGAATCCGAGTACGTGCAGTGGATGCTGTATGCCTTCGACCGCATGGACCGCAATGGCGATGGCGTGCTGAGCGCAGACGAGCTGCCCGGCGGCAAAGGCAGGGCGATCAGCCGCGAGCAGCAGCGGCAGGTGATCGTGCAGCGTTTCCACAAGCAGGATGCCAACGGTGATGGCGTCCTGGATGCCCGTGAACTGGCGGCACCGCCACGCTGAGCGGGCGTAGAATCGGTTCATGCCTGAACTGCCCGAAGTCGAAACCACCCGCCGCGGCCTGGCGCCGCACCTGCAGGGTCGCCGCGTGCATGGCGTGATCCTGCGTCGCGCCGACCTGCGCTGGCCGATTCCGCCGGAAGTGGCCGAGCTGCTGCCGGGGCAGCGCATCGAGGAGATCCGCCGGCGCGCGAAGTACCTGCTGCTGGATACCGCCATCGGCAGCGCGGTGCTGCACCTGGGCATGTCCGGCAGCCTGCGCGTGCTGCCCGGTGATACGCCGGTGCGCGCCCACGACCACGTCGACATCAGCCTGGACAACGGCCGCCTGCTGCGCTTCAACGACCCGCGCCGCTTCGGCAGCCTGCTCTGGCAGCCCGCCGGTGAGATCCATCCGCTGCTGCAGGGGCTGGGCCCGGAGCCGCTGGACGACGCGTTCGACGGCGACTATCTGTTCGCCCGCAGCCGTGGCCGCAGCGCGCCGGTGAAGACCTTCCTGATGGACCAGGCGGTGGTGGTGGGCGTGGGCAACATCTACGCCGCCGAGAGCCTGTTCAAGGCCGGCATCAGCCCGCTGCGCGAGGCCGGCAAGATCTCGCGCGGGCGGTATCAGCGGCTGGCCGACGCGGTGAAGGAAACCCTCGGCTACGCCATCACCCGTGGCGGCACCACGCTGCGCGATTTCATCAGCCCTGACGGCGCACCGGGCTATTTCGAACAGGAACTGCTGGTGTACGGCCGCGATGGGCTGCCCTGCCCGAACTGTGGCCGCGCGCTGAAGCACGCCACCATCGGCCAGCGCGCCAGCGTCTGGTGCAGCCATTGCCAGCGCTGAGCCGGGCGGCCAGCGGCAGCTGAACGGGCAGGGTACGTCTCCGCTGCCCGTTAACGTTTGTCTGCCTATGATGGCCGACCTTCCCTCTGTGCCTGACGCGCCTGCATGCAACGACGCGACTTCATCCGCAATGCCTCCCTCGCCCTGGCTGCATTCGGCCTGCCGTCCCTGCCCGCGTGCGCGGCCAGCAAGAGCGGCCAGATGGGCCTGCGCCGCCTCGGCCAGCCGCAGCCGTTCGACTTCGCCACCCTGAAGGGCCAGGCGCGCGCGCTGGCACAGGCACCCTACAAGAGCCACAAGCGGGTGCTGCCGGGCCGCCTGGAAGGCCTGGACTGGGACCAGTACCAGTCGATCGGCTACCGCCAGGACCATGCGCTGTGGGCTGACCAGCCGGGCAAGTTCCAGGCCAAGTTCTTCCACCTGGGCCTGTACTTCCACTCGCCGGTGCGCATGTTCGACGTGGTCGACGGCAAGGCGCAGGAGCTGGCCTATGACGGCGCGGCGTTCAACTACGGCAAGAGCGGCATCAAGGACGGCGAGCTGCCGGCCGATCTGGGCTTCGCCGGCTTCCGCCTGAACACCCGCAAGGACACCGACCGCGACTTCGCCGCCTTCCTCGGCGCCAGCTACTTCCGCGCGGTCGGCAAGGAAGGCCAGTACGGCCAGTCCGCGCGCGGCCTGGCGATCGACACCGGCATGGGCAAGCCGGAGGAATTCCCGGACTTCATCGCCTACTACCTGGAGCAGCCGTCGGCCGATTCGGAGACGATCGTGGTCTACGGCCTGCTGGATTCGCCCAGCGTGGCTGGTGCGTACCGCTTCGCCATCACCAATGGCGACGTGCTGCTGATGGATATCGACAGCGCGCTGTACCCGCGCAAGGCGATCGAGCGGCTGGGCATCGCCCCGTGCACCAGCATGTACCAGGTGGGCGAGAACGACCGCCGCATGGCATGGGACTGGCGCCCGGAGATCCACGACACCGATGGCCTGTCGCTGTGGACCGGTGCCGGCGAATGGATCTGGCGACCGCTGCTGAACCCGCGCAACCTGCGCTTCAACATGTTCGTCGACCGCAACCCGCGTGGTTTCGGCCTGCTGCAGCGCGACCGCAACTTCGACCACTACCAGGACGACGGCGTGTTCTACGAGAAGCGCCCCTGCCTGTGGGTGGAGCCGAAGGGCGAATGGGGCGAGGGCTCGGTGCAGCTGGTGGAGATTCCCACCGTGGACGAGACCTTCGACAACATCGTGGCGTTCTGGAACCCGAAGGAAAAGCCGCAGCCGGGCCAGGAGCTGCTGGTCGGCTATCGCCTGTACTGGGGCGCCGAACCGCCGGCACGGCCGCCGCTGGCGCACTGCGTGGCCAGCCGCACCGGCCTGGGTGGCGTGGTCGGCAAGAAGCGCGAGTATTTCAGCTGGCGCTTCGCGGTGGACTTCGAAGGCGGCGAACTGGCCAGGCTGATCGACAAGGGTGAGGTCGAGGCCGTGGTGGAAGCCAGCCGCGGCCGGGTCGAGATCGTGTCGGCGCGCCCGCTGCGCGAGATCAACGGCTACCGCGCGATGTTCGACCTGGTGCCGCCGGAAGGCAGCACCGAGCAGATCGACATCCGCCTGTTCCTGCGCAGTGGCGGCAAGACCCTCACCGAGACCTGGCTGTACCAGTACACCCCGCCGCCGGCAGGTGCGCCGGAGCGCACGCTGTACTGAATGGATGCGGCCCGGTGCCGGCTACACGCCGGCACCGTTGTTTCAAGGCTTGCTGTCGGTGGCGTGCGACTGGGTCGGCACACCCACTTCCACCGTGCCCCGGCGGATCTTCATCCAGGTTTCGTCCTGCCAGCGTTCGTACTGCTTCGGGTCCCAGTACTTCGGGTCGTAGAGGCGATCGGCCTTGATGGTGCGGGAGATTCCGCCGTCCATGTACACGATGTCGACGTTGTTGGACATCGAGCCGACGCGGCTGCCGGTCATCTCGCGGCGCCCCTTTCTGAGCACTTCGGCCATGCGTGGGCGCGCGACTTCGTCACCATACTCGGCGCGCAGCGCGCTTGCCTGCGCGCGCGCCGCATCATGCTGCTCCAGCGGCAGCGTGGCCCAGTACTCGTTGCGCAGCTCGACGAACAACGGATAGCCACGTTCGGCCGCCACCTCCATCCAGGCATAGGCCATGACCGGATTGCGCGGCTGCTCTACCCCGTACCAGTACATCTCGCCGAGGTAGCCCTGGGCAGGCTTGTCCGCATACCGCGCGGCCAGCCGGAAGTTGTCCATCGCGCCGTTGACATCGTTGCGACGCAGCGCGTTGACGCCCCATTGCCGGTACATCATGTCCGGGTGGCTGTCCATGAAACCGGCGCCGATCACCGCCGCATCGTCTTCACCTGACGGGCGCTCGGCCGCGGTGGCCAGCAGGGGCAGCAACAGCAGCGGCAGCAGCAGGAGGGCAGAGCGCATGTCGGACGTCCAGTTCGGCAGCAGGGGAGCCGCAGCCTAGGCGCGACAGCGCTTGCTTGTAAACCGCTGGAGGTCATGGCGCACCGGCGCGCCTGCTACAGCGGCAGCGGCGCCTGCGCCGGATCGATCCGCCCTTCGCCGCGGGTGATCTTCTTGAACTCGGCGCGACTGACCGACACGTAGCGGTCGTTGCCGCCGATCTCCACCTGCGGGCCGTCCTGCACCGCGTGGCCATGCTCGTCCACACGCACCGTCATCGTCGCCTTCTTGCCGCTGTGGCAGATGGTCTTGATCTCCTGCATCTCATCGGCCCAGGCCAGCAGGTACTGGCTGCCCTCGAACAGCTCGCCGCGGAAGTCGGTGCGCAGGCCGTAGCACAGCACCGGAATGCGCAGCTGGTCGACCACTTCGCTGAGCTGCCAGACCTGGGCGCGGGTCAGGAACTGCGCCTCGTCCACCAGCACGCAGCCCATCGGGCCGTTGGCTGCCAGATCCTGCTCGACCCAGCGCTGCAGGTCGGTATCGCGGTCGAAGGCCATGCCGTCCGCACGCAGGCCGATCCGCGAGGCGACCACGCCGGCGCCGGCACGATCGTCCAGGCGCGGGGTCAGGATCGCCACCCGCATGCCGCGCTCGCGGTAGTTGTGCGCGCTCTGCAGCAGGGTGGTGGTCTTGCCGGCGTTCATCGCCGAATAGTAGAAGTAGAGCTTGGCCATCGACGGATTGTACGCCGCAGCCCCGCTTTGCCGAAGCCGTTCAGCAACCCCACCGGCGGCCCGCTGTGGTCGTCACCCGGCCCCGCTACAATCCCCATCCCATGCACGGTCTCAATCCCCCCCAAGCCGCCGCCGTCCTGCACATCGAAGGTCCATTGCTGGTGCTCGCCGGCGCGGGCAGCGGCAAGACGCGTGTGATCGTGGAAAAGATCGCCCACCTGATCGGCTGCGGCCGCTATCCGGCGCGCCGCATCGCGGCGATCACCTTCACCAACAAGTCGGCCAAGGAAATGCGCGAGCGCGTGGCCAAGCGCCTGCGCGAGCAGGACGCCGACGAGGTGACCATCTGCACCTTCCATGCGCTGGGCCTGAAGTTCCTGCAGATCGAGCACGCGGCCGTTGGCCTGAAGCGCGGCTTCTCGATCTTCGATGCAGACGATGCCGCTGCGCAGATCAAGGACCTGATGTATGGGGCCAAGCCTGATGACATCGAGGACATGAAGAACCTGGTGTCGCGCGCGAAGAACGCCGGCCTGTCGCCCGAACAGGCGATGGCCGCCGCGCGCAGCAATCGCGAAAAGGAGGCGGCCAGCGTCTACGAGCGCTACCAGCTGCGCCTGACGGCGTTCAATGCGGTCGACTTCGATGACCTGATCCGTCTGCCGGTGCAGATCCTGGAAGAAAATCCGGAGATCGCGCTGGCCTGGCGCGAGCGCATCGGCTACCTGCTGGTGGACGAATGCCAGGACACCAACGACGCGCAGTACCGGCTGCTCAAGCAGCTGGCCGGTGACAAGGGCAACTTCACCTGCGTGGGTGACGATGACCAGTCGATCTATGCCTGGCGCGGCGCCAATCCGGAAAACCTGCAGCAGATGGGGCGCGACTATCCCACGCTGGAGATCATCAAGCTGGAGCAGAACTACCGCTGTTCCAACCGCGTGCTGCGCGCGGCCAATGCGCTGATCGCCAACAACCCGCACGAGCACCTGAAGAAGCTGTGGAGTGACCAGGCCGACGGCGAACGCATCCGCGTGTGGGAATGCCGCAACAGCGAACATGAGGCGGAAAAGGTTGCCGCCGAGATCGCCTTCGTGGCGCAGTCGCGCAATGTGCCGTGGAGTGATTTCTGCATCCTGTTCCGCGGCAACTTCCAGTCGCGCCCGCTGGAAAAGGCGATGCAGCTGCTGCGCATTCCCTACCACCTGACCGGCGGCACCATGTTCCTGGAACGCCAGGAAGTGAAGGACACGCTGGCCTGGCTGCGCCTGCTGGTGAACCCGGACGACGACACCGCGTTCATGCGTGCGGTGCAGTCACCCAAGCGCGACGTCGGTGCCGGCACGCTGGCCAAGCTGGCCGAGCTGGCGCAGGAGAAGGACATGCCGATGGCGCAGGCTGCCGAGGCGATCGGTGCCCTGCAGCAACTGGCCCCCGCGCGCGGCCAACAGCCTGGCGCGCTTCACCGACATCCTGCGCGACCTGCGCGCGCAGATGCGTCAGGTCACCTCGGGCGACATGATCCGCAAGGTCGCCAAGGAATCCGGCCTGCTCAGCGAACTGCGCCAGCAGGCCAAGGAAGAGGCAAGTTACCAGCGCCGTGCCAACAACATCGAGGAACTGGCGCAGTGGTTCGAGGGGGGCCCGCGCGGTGCCACTGCCGCCGACCTGGCCGGCCAGCTGGCGCTGCTGTCGCGCAGCGACAAGGACGAGGGCGGCAACCAGGTGCGCATGATGACCATGCACGCCTCCAAGGGCCTGGAATTCCCGTACGTGTTCATCGTCGGCTGCGAGGATGGCGTGCTGCCGCACCAGGTCAGCCTGGACGAGGGCAACCTGCAGGAAGAGCGGCGCCTGCTGTACGTGGGCATCACCCGCGCCAAGATCCAGTTGTGGATGAGTTACAGCAAGCTGACCCGCAAGTTCGGTGAGCACGTGCGGTTGAAGCCGAGCCGGTTCTTCGAGGAGATTCCGGCGGAGGAGATCCAGCGCGATGGTGCTGATCCGGTGGCCGATGCGGTGCGCAAGAAGGAACGGGCGAGTGCGGGGTTGGCGGCGATCGAGGCGCTGTTCGATTGACCGGCGAACGGCGCAGCCCCTCGTGGCTGCCGCCGTTCGCAGCGCATTCGTGGTGGGCCGGGCGGGTGGGCTGGTCGGGACACGCCGTAAACCCGTCCATGGGGGCTCGGCCGCGGCATCCATGCCGCGGACGGTCCCGCCCAGCCCACCCGCCCGGCCTCTGACAGGTTCCGTGCGCGCCAGCCACGGAAAAGAAAAAAGAAAATCAAAAGCAACAGCCGGGGGTTGAGGCAGAATCGGGGTTTCGGCTGGAGGTCTGCGCGTGCATCCCATTGAAAGTGAACGCCTGCGCCTGCGTGCGATTGAACCTGATCGCGATGCGGCGCCGATGCTGGCGCTGTTGAATGATCCGGGCTTCGTGCGCTTCATTGGTGACCGCAATGTGCGCAGTGAAGAACAGGCGCGTGAGTACATCGCGCTGCGGGTGCTGCACAGCTATGCGTTGAATGGGTTCGGCATGTATGCCATCGAGCGGTTGTCCGATGGGGCGTGGCTGGGCAATGCCGGGCTGGTGCGCCGCGATGGCTTGCCGGGGCCGGACATCGGCTACGCGGTGCTGTCTGAATTCGCCGGGCAGGGCTATGCCGGTGAGGCGGCGCGGGCGGTGTTCGCGCATGCGCGCGCTGAGCTGGGCCTGCAGGATCTGTACGGCATCACCGATCTGGACAACGTGGTGTCCGGGAAGATCCTGCTGGGCCTGGGCATGCAGGAGCGCGGGGTGATCCAGTTGCCGGGCATCGAAACGCCCAGCCGGCTGTACGCCACCTTGGGTGCGGCTGACGTCGGGTAGTGCCGGCCGCTGGCCGGCACAGTAGCAGCTGACGGTGGGTGCCGACCGTTGGTCGGCACGATTCAGATGCAGTGCCGACCAACGGTCGGCACCCACCATCAACCGCGCAGTTCGGCCAGCTGCGCCTGCAGCTCGGCCACGGCCGCTTCCAGCTGGGCCACGCGCTCGGCCAGGCCCGGATCGGCCGCGTCGCTGCCACCGCCGCTGCTGGCGTATTTGGCCGCAAGCGCCGCGCCGTCCACTTCACCGCACAGCAGGTGCATGTAGCGGTCTTCGCGCTGGCCGCTGGCGCGCGGCAGTACTACCAGCAGCGCGCGCTGCTGCAGGCGCTCGATGGCGTGGCGGGCTTCGTCGGCGTCGGCGAAGCGGTGCAGGCGCTCGCTGCGCGTGACCAGTTCGCCCAGGGTCTGCGGCCCACGCAGCAGCAGCATCGCCAGCAGAACGGTCTGCTGCCGGGTCAGGTCCAGCGCGGCCTGCAGGCGGTGCTCGTAACGGTCTGCACGGGAGGAGAAGTGCTGGCGGGCCAGGCCCAGTGTTTCCAGCTGGCGCAGCGCGTGCTGCACGCTGCCGGCATCGACGTTCATCACCGGCTCGCGGGCGGTCTTCTGGTTGGCGGCCGATTGGGCGGCGTTGACCGTCAGCGGATAGGTGTCCGGGGTGGTTGCCTCCTTCTCCACCAGGCAGCCCAGCAGGCGGGCCTGCACGGCGTCGAGCAGGGGGACGTCGGGGGTCTGGGTGGAATCGGTCATGGCGGCCTCCGGAAGGGCAACGGGTCAACCGCCAAGCATAGCCGTCCCGGGACCGCCTTTGCCGGTAAAATGCGCCGGTATATCTGATTGCCGGTGAATCCATGCGTCGTCCCGTTTCCCTGTCCCTGACCCTGCTCGCCACCGCGGCGCTGGGCCTGTCCGCCTGCAAGCGCGTGGATGCGCCTGCCGCCGAAGCCGCTGCACCGGAGGCCCCGGCCGCCGCTGCCAAGGCCGACGGCGCGCTCGATGCCACTGCCAACGACAATCTCAATGCGGTGCTGTGGATGCAGCGCGCGCAGGAGTACAAGGCGATCACCGAGCAGACCTACCGTGCCGCCGCCGACCACCTGGATGCCGCGCTGAAGGAAGCCCACTGGGATGCGCTGGTGCCGGAAGAACGCGGCAACGAGGCCAAGGGCCTGAAGCCGGCCGTGGTGCTGGACGTGGATGAGACCGTGCTGGACAACTCGCCCTACCAGGCGCGCCTGGTGCGCGACGGCAAGGAATACGACGAGCTGACCTGGGACCAGTGGGTGGCCGAAAAGAAGGCCAAGGCCATTCCGGGCGTGGTTGATTTCGCCAAGGCCGCCAACGCCAAGGGCGTGACCCTGCTGTACATCTCCAACCGTGCCGTGCACCTGAAGGACGCAACCCTGGCCAACCTGCGCGAGCAGGGCCTGCCGGTGGCCGATGACAGCGTGTTCCTGGGCCTGGGCACCGTGGTCGAAGGCTGCGAGCAGGCCGGCAGCGAGAAGAACTGCCGCCGCCGCCTGGCCGGGCAGAAATACCGCGTGCTGATGCAGTTCGGCGACCAGCTGGGCGATTTCGTCGAAGTGACCGCCAACACCAACGACGGTCGTGACGCGCTGCTGCACCAGTACCACGACTGGTTCGGCGAGCGCTGGTGGATGCTGCCGAACCCGACCTACGGCGGCTTCGAGCCGGCGCAGTTCAACAACGACTACAGCCAGTCGCGCCAGGCCCGTCACGACGCCAAGCGCGCTGCGCTGGACTACGCACCGTGAGCCGCGCGCCGCTGCCGCTGCGCGATGACGAGCGCCTGATCTTCGCGCTGGACGTGCCTGACCGCGTGCAGGCGCTGGAGTGGGTCGACCGCCTCGGCGACAGCGTGGCGTTCTACAAGATCGGCATGGAACTGCTCGCCTCCGGCGAGTACTTCCAGGTGCTGGACGAGCTGGCCCGCCGCGACAAGCGCGTGTTCGTCGACCTGAAGTTCTTCGACATCCCGGCCACCGCCGCGGCGGTGATCAAGCGCCTGTCGCAGTGGCCGGTCAGCTACGCCACCATCCACGGCTGGCACCCGGCGATGATGGAAGCCTGCGCCGCCGCCAACAGCAGCGACATGCGCCTGCTGGCGGTGACCGTGCTGACCTCGATGGGCCGCCCGGACCTGGCGCAGATGGGCATCGACCGTGAGCCGGAGGACGTGGTGGTCGAGCGCGCGCTGGCCGCGCAGGCGGCCGGCATCGATGGCGTGATCGCCTCGGGCCAGGAAGCCGGCCCGATCCGCGCCGCTACCGGCGCCGGGTTCTCGATCGTCTGCCCGGGCATCCGCCCCGGTGGCCCGGTCGGCGATGACCAGAAGCGTACCGTTGGCGTGGCCCAGGCCTTTGCCGATGGCGCCGATGCCATCGTGGTCGGTCGCCCGATCCGCCTGGCCGCCGATCCGCAGGCTGCGGCCCGGGCCATCCAGCAGGAAATCGCGTCGGCGTTGGCTACGCGCTGAGATTCCGCTGCGCAGTCTGCAGGCCCGAACGCCATCCCGACCCGCGCGGGATGGCGTTTTTGCATCCGCCGAAGGACCGGTTGTGCCCGAATCGCCGCAAAACCTGCCGTAGATTTCATGGCCCCGGCGCAAGGCATCAGGCTAATCAATAAAATCAATGATTTATATGACACTACGTGAAGTGTTGCCTTAACTTGAGCGGCAGCGTAGGATCGCCGCCATCCGGTCCTCGGACCGGACATGTGCCACAACACTGTCCACCGGCCCTGCGCCGGCTTGAAGAGCCTGTGATCCTCGTGATCCCGGCTCTTTTTTTATTCCGATCAGTGACTTGCACAAGCAACTGCGGAAACCGTGACGTCCCGGCTTGCCGCTGTCACCTCGCAGGCCGCAAGATGCGGACCGGTCCGGGGAGTCCGAGTGCATGAGCGTGGCAGTGCGAGGAAGGTCTGCGCGTGGATGGGGGCTGGCAGTCATGCTGCTGGCCGTGACCGCGTGCCGTGAACCGGCCAACGATCCGGCCAGGCCGGCAGCCGAACCAGTTGCGGCGGTGCAGGCGATGGCCCTGCGCCTGGCCGAGGACGATCTGGTCGGCTATGCAAAGCTGTCGGTTCCGCCCAGCCAGTACCAGCGCCTGCAGCAGGCCTGGGCCGAGGGCCGCAGCCAGTGGCCGCTGACTGAACTGCCACTGGGCGACCAGCTGCTGCCGATGCTGGCCGCACTGCGCACGCCCAATGCCGGTGCCGAACTGCAACGCAGCTTCGACCGCCAGCTGGCCGGCCAGGCCGGTGCCGTGCGCCAGGCCGCGCAGTCGATGGGCAACTTCGGCGTGCAGTACCTGCGCCACCAGAAGGGCTATACGCCCGGCCAGCAGGCCCATTACATCGCCCTGGTGGAAACCCTCGCCAGCTGGGCGCAGGGCGCGCCGATCAGTGACCGTGCGCGTGCACGCAGCACGATCGCCGCGCTGGTGGGGGCCGCCGGCAAGGTCGGCTTCGACGATGAGGCCGGCCTGCAGGCCGCGGGCATGGAAGGCAGCCTGCAGCAGCTGGCGCCGTTCATCCATACCCTCAAGGCGGTGTTGGGCAGCTACGGGTTGGGCGTGGATGACGCACTGCGCAGCGTGCGCGGTGAACTGCTCTCGGTGGAGGGCGACAATGCGCTGGTACGCCTGCACTACGACCTGGCGGGGCGTGAGATGACCCTGCAGCTGCCGCTGAGCCGCCGCGAGGGCCACTGGTACCTGACCCGCACCCTGGCCGACACCGACGCGCTGCTGCGCAAGGCCGACGCGGCCCGCGCCGCTGCGTCGCCGTCACCGGCTGAAGCCCCCGCCGAGGGTGGGGAAGCGGCAACGCCGCCGCCTAAGCCATAATGGCGCCGATGTCGAAACAGAACCCGCTGCCGTTCCCCGGCGAAGAATCCCAGTCGACGCCCGCCGATACGGTGCCGGCGTCCCCCTCGACCGGTACCGGCCCGAACCCGGTACCGCCGCCCGCGCACGCGCGTCCGGCTGGCCGCCGCCCGCTGTGGGCTCGCCTGCTCGGCCGTCTGGTCGAGCCGTGGCTGTCGCTGAAGATCGAACCGGAAGACCCGGGCCAGTACAACGATGGCCGCCCGGTCATGTACGTGCTGGAAGACTACGGCCTGTCCAATGCGCTGATCCTGGACAAGGCCTGCCGCCAGGCCGGCCTGCCATCGCCGCTGGTGCCGCTGGCCGGTGACCCGACCGGCCGCAAGCGCGCCTACCTGGCGCTGTCGCGGCGCAGCTCCAGCAACTCGCTGATTCCCGAGCAGCGCGGCGCCAAGACCCATTCGGACTCGCTGGCCAAGGTGCTGCAGGCTCATCGCGTGCGCGATGACCTGGACGTGCACCTGGTGCCGGTGTCGATCTTCGTCGGCCGCGCGCCGGACAAGCAGAGCGGCTGGTTCGCCGTGCTGTTCTCGGAAAACTGGGCGCTGGTCGGCCGCTTCCGCCGCCTGCTGGCGGTGCTGCTCAACGGCCGCAGCACCATCGTCCGCTTTGCCCCGCCGATCTCGCTGCGCAGCACCGTGGACGAAGGCCTGGAGCCGGAGCGCACGGTGCGCAAGCTGCAGCGCGTGCTGCGTACGCACTTCCGACGCATCCGTGAATCGGTGATCGGCCCCGACCTGTCGACCCGGCGCCTGCTGGTGGACCAGGTGCTGGCCGCCGAGCCGGTACGCGAAGCGATCGCCGCACAGGCCAAGCGCGACAACTCGAAGCCGGCCGATGCCTGGAAGAAGGCGCACGCCTACGCCTGGGAAATCGCCGCGGACTATTCCAGCCCGGTGGTGCGCTCGGCCAGCTTCATGCTCAGCCACGTGTGGAACCGCATCTATGCGGGCGTGCTGGTGCACCACCTGGACAAGTTCAAGGCCGCCGCGCCGGGCCACGAAGTGGTCTACGTGCCCAGCCACCGCAGCCACATGGACTACCTGCTGCTGTCCTACCTGCTGTACGACCGTGGCATCGTGCCGCCGCACATCGTGGCCGGCATCAACCTGAACCTGCCGGTGGTCGGCACCCTGCTGCGCAAGGGCGGTGCGTTCTTCATCCGCCGCTCGATCCGTGGCAACGCGCTGTACTCGGCGGTGCTCAGCGAATACGTCGCGCAGCTGGTGGCCGGTGGCTACTCGCTGGAGTACTTCGTCGAAGGCGGCCGCTCGCGTACCGGCCGACTGCTGCAGCCCAAGGGCGGCATGATCTCGATGACGCTGCGCGCGTTCCTGCGCCAGCCGCGCAAGCCGGTGCTGTTCCAGCCCATCTACATCGGCTATGAGAAGCTGATGGAGGGCGGCAGCTACCTGGACGAACTGTCCGGCCGGCCGAAGGAAAAGGAATCGATCTGGTCGCTGCTGTGGGGCATCCCCAAGGTGCTCAAGCAGAACTACGGCCAGGTGGTGGTGAACTTCGGCGAACCGATCGCACTGAACGACGTGCTCGCCGAGAAGGCGCCGGAGTGGAAGGGCGAGGCGGTCTCCGAGGACGAGAAGCCGGCGTGGCTGTCGACCACGGTGGATACGCTGGCCGAACGCATCCAGGTGCGCATCAACGGCGCCGCCGACGTCAACCCGATCAACCTGCTGGCGCTGGCCCTGCTGTCCACGCCGAAGCACGCGATGGGCGAGGCCGACCTGATCGCGCAGATCGAGCTGTGCAAGACCCTGCTGGTCGAGATGCCGTACTCGGACCGGGTGACGGTGACCCCGCACTCGCCGGAGCGGATCATCGCCCACGCCGAGGAAATCAACGTCCTCACCCGCATCAAGCACCCGCTGGGCGATGTGCTCAGCGTCAGCGGCGACACCGCGGTGCTGCTCAGCTACTTCCGCAACAACGTGGTGCACCTGTTCACCGCCTCGTCGTGGGTGGCCTGCTGCTTCCAGAACAACCGCCGCATGAGCCGCACCGGCCTGGTCCAGCTGGGCCGTACGGTATACCCGTTCCTGCAGGCCGAGCTGTTCCTGCCGTGGAGCGAGGACGAGTTCGCCCAGCGCATCGACCGGACCATCGATGTGTTCGTGCGTGAGGGCCTGCTGCAGAACGTCAACGATGACGATGGCGGCATCCTGGCGCGCAACACCGGGCAGACCGACGAGGTGTTCCGCCTGCGTGCGATCGGCCATTCGCTGCAGCAGGCGTTCGAGCGCTATTACATCGCCATCTCGGTGCTGGTGAAGAACGGTCCGGGCGTGCTCGGCGCGGCCGAGCTGGAAAGCCTGTGCCAGCAGGCCGCGCAACGGCTGAGCCTGCTGTACGCACCGGCGGCACCGGAGTTCTTCGACAAATCCCTGTTCCGTGGCTTCATCCAGAAGCTGCGCGAGCTGCGCCTGGTGTGGCCGGACGAGAACAGCAAGCTGCTGTTCGACGAACGCCTGGACGCCTGGGCCAAGGATGCCAAGTTCATCCTCGGCCGCGAGCTGCGCCACACCATCGAGCGGGTCAGCCCGGAAGCGGCCCGTCCGGACGAGCCTGCGCCGCAGGATTGAAGGCAGCGCCCGGCGATGCCCGGCGAACGGCATGCCAACCAAGGTTGGCATCTACCGGGGCGAAGCAGTAGATCCACGCCATGCGTGGATGGGCCACCGCTCAGGCCGGTTCGTCGGGAATCTGCAGGCTTTCCAGCCTGGCGATGCAGTCCTTCAGCTGAAGCTTGCGCCGCTTCAGGCGCTTGGCTTCCAGCTCGTCCTCGCCATTGGCGGCCATGCGGGTGATCTGTTCATCCAGCAGGCGGTGCTCGGCGCGCAGGGCGGCGAGGTGCTCGACGATCTCGGCGGGGCTGTAGGTGTCCACAGCCTCCGAGCATACACAGCGATGATGACTGCCGGGAGAGGGGAATCCCGACCCCCGGCCGTGGCCGCTCCGAGCCGTTAGAATGGAACTCATGAGTGCCGTGATTTCCCTTCCCGATCCCCAGCCGCGCGTCGCCCGTGATCCGCGCGTGGCCGAGCGCGAGCAGCACAAGCTGGCCAAGCGCCTGCGCCGCCAGGTCGGCGAGGCGATTGCCGACTTCGGCATGATCGAGGCCGGCGACAAGGTCATGGTCTGCCTGTCCGGCGGCAAGGACAGCTACACCCTGCTGGACGTGCTGCTGCAGCTGCAGAAGAAGGCGCCGGTGCCGTTCGAGCTGGTGGCGGTGAACCTGGACCAGAAGCAGCCGGACTTCCCCGAGCACGTACTGCCGGAATATCTGGCAGGCCTGGGCGTGCCGTATCACATCATCGAGCAGGACACCTATTCGGTGGTCAGCCGGGTCATCCCGGAAGGCAAGACCATGTGTTCGCTGTGCTCGCGGCTGCGTCGTGGCGCGCTGTACAACTACGCCGAACTCCATGGCTTCACCAAGATCGCGCTGGGCCACCACCGCGACGACATGGTGGCCACGTTCTTCATGAACCTGTTCCACCACGCCAAGCTGTCGGGCATGCCGCCGAAGCTGCGCAGCGATGACGGCAAACACGTGGTGATCCGGCCGCTGGCCTATGTGCGCGAAAGCGACATCGTCGAGTACGCACAGGCCCGCCAGTTCCCGATCATTCCCTGCAACCTGTGCGGCAGCCAGGAGAACCTGCAGCGCCGCCAGGTCGGCCTGATGCTGAAGCAGTGGGAAAAGGACCACCCGGGCCGCATCGAGCAGATCGCGCGTGCCATGGGCGAAGTCCGGCCCTCGCAGCTGGCCGACACCACCCTGTTCGACTTCATGGCGCTGGGCCGTCGCGACGACGCGCCGCTGCCCGACGCCCATGCCTGGCTGGCCGGTTCCCCGGCCAACGCCGACGCAGATCCCGAGACGCCCACCGTTTAAGGTCGGTCGCCCTTCCTCTTTGCCATCCGGAATTCCATGTTCTTTCGCAACCTGACGTTCTTCCGTTTCCCGACCACCACCGATTTTTCCGAAGTCGACACCCTGCTGCCGCACGCGCTGCTGAAGCCGGTCGGCGCGCTGGAAATGAACTCGCGCGGCTTCATCTCGCCGTTCGGTCGCGAGGAGAAGGAGCTGCTCTCCCACCGCATCGCCGAACACCTGTGGCTGACCGTGGGCGGCGAGGACAAGATCCTGCCGGCGGCGGTGGTCAACGACCTGCTCGAGCGCAAGCTGGAGGAGATCGAGGAGAAGGAAGGCCGCCGCCCGGGTGGCCGCGAGCGCAAGCGCATGAAGGACGACCTGCTGCATGAACTGCTGCCGCGCGCCTTCGTGAAGTCCTCGCGCAACGACGCCTTCATCGACCTGCAGCACGGCTACGTGGCGGTGGATACCTCCAGCCGCAAGACCGGTGAGTACTTCATGTCCGACATCCGCGGCCTGCTCGGCAGCTTCCCGGCGATGCCGCTGAATGCCGAAGTCGCGCCGCGCTCGATCCTGACCGGCTGGATCGCCGGCGAGCCGCTGCCGACCGGGCTGAGCCTGGGCGAAGAGTGCGAGATGAAGGACCCGGTGGAAGGTGGCGCGGTGGTCAAGTGCCAGCACCAGGAACTGCGCTGCGACGAGATCGACAAGCACCTGGACGCGGGCAAGCAGGTGACCAAGCTGGCGTTGATCTTCGAAGACAACCTGTCCTTCGTGATCGGCGACGACCTGATCGTGCGCAAGCTGAAGTTCCTCGACGGCGCCCTGGACCAGCTGGAGCATGCCGACGAAGACGGCCGCCGCGCCGAGTTCGACGCCCGCTTCGCCCTGCAGAGCGCCGAGATCCGCCGCCTGTTCCTGTTGCTGGAAGAAGCCTTCAAGCTCAGCAAGGCTGACTGAACAGGCAGCCCGACGGCCGCCGGTCATCCGGCGGCCCGAAGCGGCGCTATGCTGGGCGCATGAGCCGTCTGCTGCGCCGCCTGATCAGCCCGACCCCGCCCGCCACCGTACAGCGCGACACCGTTCGCCTGCGCCTGGAGGATGCCGAGATCGAGGTGCTGCGCGTGCGCGATCCACGTGCGCGCCGCATCAAGCTGAGCGTGGACGAACGCGGCGCACGTTTGACCCTACCACCGCGCGCAAGCCTGGTGATGGGCGAACGCTTCCTGGAACAACACCGCGACTGGTTGGCATTGCAGCTGCGCCAGTACCAGGGCCAGGGCCTGCCGGCGCCGCTGCAGCCCGGCGAAGCCGGTGTGCTGCCACTGCGCGGCGAACTGCTGCCGCTGCGCTGGCAGGAAGGCCGCTACGCGCGGCTGGAGATCGACGCGCACGGCGCCTGCGTGCAGTGGCCGACCCGCGGCGGTGATGCCACCCTGCGCCGCCTGCTGCGCGAGTTCTACGAAGCCCAGACCCGCGCCGACGTCGGCCGCTGGCTGCCGAAGTACCTGCCCACCCTGCCGCGCGCACCCAGCCGCCTGCGCCTGAAGGTGATGTCCTCGCAATGGGGCTCACTTGCCCCGGACGGCAGCATGGCACTGGACCTGGCCCTGGTGCTGGGCCGATCCGAGGCGTTCGAGTACGTGCTGGTGCACGAACTCTGCCACCTGATCCAGCCGAATCACTCACCCGCGTTCTGGCATGAAGTGGAACAACGCTTCCCCGCCTGGCGCGAACAGCGCGACTACTTCCAGCTCGAAGGGCGCCGCTTGAAAGCTATGCTCCGCCAGCTGCTGTAGAGCCGAGCCTATGCTCGGCTAACGCGCGTAGCGCGGATATTCAGCCCTCGCGATCAACAGCAGCCGAGCATGGCTCGGCTCTACAAAAGCGCGCGCAGCGCGCGACCCGCTTTCGCTCCTGCTCTTCTTTCTTTCTTCCGTGGTGGGCACACCGGAAAGTGTCCGTGGCCGGGTGGGGTGGGTTGCGCAGGGGCGTGAGCCGCATGGGCCCGAGGCATGCCTCGGGCGGGTTGGGCAGGACGCCCAAGCCCGGTCTTGCCGTGTGCGCAGGACAGCGCACACGAGCAAGCGGCGACCGAGCTTACAGGGGTGAAGGCGCTTTGCTTGCGAAGCACTGCTTCGCAAGCGCCTGAACGCACAGCCGCCAGCGGCTGGGCCGGGCCCCGGAGGGGGACTTGCAGCGACCTCTGCGCAATCCACCCCACCCGGCCAAGCACGGCTTCTGATCTGAACGACCCACCACGAGGGGCTCAGCCGTTGGTCGAAACCCTCACCCCGCCCGCAGCGCCGCCGCCGCCGCCCACCGCGCCGCCACCCGCGGCGCCGTAATGCACACCGCCTGATCGGTCACTGTCGTCACCGCGCGCTCCAGCAGCTGGATATCCGCCTCATGCTGGCGCGCCACATGCGGATCCTCGAAGAAGATCGCGCGCTGGCAACGCCCCTCCAGCACCCGGTCGGCAATCTGCGCATCACCGCCCATCGGGCCGCTCTGGTAGCGCGTCACCCACGGCGTATCACGCGGCCAGCCCCGGCTCCAGGCCAGCGCGTTCAAACGCTGGCCGGTGGTCCCGGTGGCCACCCGCTCATCGAACCGGGCCAGCACATCGAAGTGCTCATCGGCGAAGGCCAGCATCGCCGGCTTCATCGCATCGTGCGCGATCAGCGCCAGCGTCTGGCCTTCGAACGCATGCAGGTCGTCGGCGCCGGCATCGGCTGCCAGCCCGGCGTGGACGCGCTCCACCTCCACCCAGTCGCGTGCGGTGGCCACGGTCGAAATGAACGGCTTGCCGTGGATCACGCACTGCCGCTTGAGCGCGGTTGCTTCCGGAAACACCGAGGATGGATCGACCGGGTCGATCAGGTAGATCGCGCCATCCAGTGTCCGATCCGGACCCATGCCAACGACTTCGGCGACCAGCTTCATCAGGCCACCCTCGCGTCCGTAGGGATAACGGTGCAGGCCCGCGTACCCGGTCAGGAAGCCCTGCCGTTCGATCGCGTCATGGGTGCGGCCGACCGCATGCAGCGACACGCCCAGCTCGCGCAGGCCGGCCTCGCTGCTGCGCAGCCAACGGAACAGCGCAGCGCGCGCGTCGTGGTGATGAAGACGGTTGGCAGCCAGGCCGATGCGCATCGAACGCTCCGCAGGTACGGGTGAAGGCGGCAGTGTATGTCGGCATTCCCCCATCTGGATGCTTTTACAACTTTCTTCATTGCCGTCGGCCCGGGCGTCGATAGCGTGGCAGGCAGCGGTACCGCAGCGCGGCCGTTCCTTCCGCCCGCGAGATGAGGATGCCTACCGTGAATGTCGCCGGCTTCCCGGCAGCCATTGCTGTCATGGCCAGCCTGCTGCTGCCTGCCGCGGCCTCCGCCACGGGCTGCAGCACACCGCTGCGCATCGCCTGGCCGTCCGACCGTGCTCCTTTGTCGTCCAGCGAACAGGGCGAAGCCCGGGGGCTCGGCGCGGCGTACCTGAAGCTGCTGGGCGGGCAACGGCCACTGCAGCTGTTGCCCGTGCCGGCCACCAGCGTGGACCGGGACGAGCTGCCGGCCGGCACCCAGGCGCTGCTGGGATGGCCACGCTCGCAACTGCCTGCCGGATGGGTGGTCAGCACGCCCTACCTGCAGCTGCCACAGGTGATCGTGCGCCGGGAGGATGCGCCGCCGGTGCTGGGCCTGGAAGATCTACGTGGACGCATTGTGGCCAGCCCCAGCCGGGTGCCGCTGCAGGGGCTGCTGGCCGAGCAGGCAGCGGGTGCACAGCTGCTGCCTCCGGCAGCGCTGGACGATGCACTCCCGCTGCTGGGTACCGGATTGGTCGATGCGGTGGTCGCCAACCTCGGCGACGTCGAGGCGGCGTTGCGCCGCTACCAGGGCGATGCACTGCTGATCGCCGCGCCGGCCGGATTCGATGATGCCCTGGTGCTGGCGACCACGCCCGCCTGCGCCGATGTCATCGCCGGCTTCGAACAGGCGCTGTCGCAGCTGACCGACACCGAACGCGATCAGATCCGCGCGGCCTGGCTGCCGGACCGGCCGCGCAATGCTCCGTCATCGTCGCCCCTGCGCTGGCTGGTGCCGGCCTCGCTCATCCTGCTCGCCCTGGCGCTGGTCCATGCCTTCGGCTACTGGCGGGTCCATCGCGAGAGCGTGCGCCGCCGAGGGGTGGAGCAGCGCCTGCAGGAGGTGACCGCGAACCTGCCGGCGGTGGTCTACCAGGCGCGTCGTTCGGCGGGCGGCCACTACAGCTTTCCGCAGATCGCCGGGGACGTGCAGGCCCTGTTCGGAATCAGCGTGGAGACCGCGCGGATCGATCACCAGCGGTTGTTGGCCGCGGTCCACCCGGATGACCGCAACCAGGTGATGGCCTGCGTCGAGATGGCTGCATTGGCGCGTGGCCCGATCGACGTCACCTTCCGCACCCGCTCGCCACAGGGCTGGCGATGGGTGCGCTCGCATGGGCGGCCGTTGTCCTGCGACGACAGCGACGTCGAGTGGAGCGGCTACTGGATCGACGTCAGTGAGGTGCAGTCACGTACCCGCGCGCTGGCCGAAGCGCGCCGCGAGGCCGAGCAGGCGGCACAGGCCAAGGCGCACTTCCTGGCAACGATGAGCCACGAGATCCGCACCCCGATGAGCACGCTGCTGGGCATGCTCGAACGGCTGGCGGGCAGCAGGCTGGAGCCGCGCCAGCAGCAGGTGCTGGCCACCGTCGATGATGCCGCGCGGATGCTGCGGCAGATCCTCGACGATGTACTGCACAGCCAACGCCTGGAGGGCGCACCACTGCAGCTGCGGCCCACCGACCTGGCGGCACTGGTGCGCGCGGTGCAGCAGCTGCTGATGCCGGTGGCCGCCAGCCGAGGCCTGCACCTGCAGGTGGTGCTTGATCCGGAGATGCAGCCGGGATCGCTGGCCGATGGCCTGCGCCTGCGCCAGATCCTGTTCAACTTGGCCGGCAACGCGTTGAAGTTCACCCGGCACGGCCACGTGGAACTGCAGGTGCAGGTACTGCAGCAACGCGACTGGGGCCAGCGGCTGCGCCTGCAGGTAAGCGACAGCGGCGTGGGCATCAGCGAGGAGCGCCAGCAGGCGGTGTTCGCTGCCTATACCCAGGCGGAGCGCTCGACCACGCGGCGCTTCGGCGGCAGTGGGCTGGGCCTGGCGATCTGCCGCGAGCTGGCGATCTCGATGGGGGCGGAGCTGCAGCTGCGCAGCTCACCCGGGAAGGGCACCACGGTGTGGCTGGATCTGGACCTGGATGCCTGTGAGGCACCCGTGGCCGCGCCCGCGCCGGCGGTTGCGGACGAGCGTCCATTGCCGGCGGCGCGCGTGCTGATGGCTGAAGACCATCCCACCAACCTGCATCTGCTGGAGCAGCACCTGTGTGCGCTCGGGCTGCAGGTCCACGCCTGTACCGATGGACGGTCGGCGCTTGAAGCATGGCAGGCGCAGCCGTTCGACCTGGTCATCACCGACTGCCACATGCCGGGCATGGATGGCTTCGCGCTGGCACGGGCGATCCGTGCCGATGCCTGCCCGGCGCGTGCGCAGGTGCCGATCATCGCGCTCACCGCCAGCGTGATGGAAAGCACCCGCGAAGCCTGTCGTGCGGCTGGCATCGACCACTTCCTGGCCAAGCCGGTGGAGCCGCACGCACTGCGGGCGCTGCTGGCGGCATTGCTGGTACCGGACTCAGTGGGCCAGTAGCCGCACGATGCTGGCGGCGGCATCGCGGCCTTCGGCCACGGCGGTCACCACCAGGTCAGCACCGCGCACCGCGTCACCACCGGCGAACAGGCGCGGATGCGCGGTCTGGAATGGCAGGCGGTCCTTGCCGCCGGCCACGATGCGTCCGTTGGACTGGCCTTCCACGCCCAGCTCGGCCAGCCACGCCGGCACGCTCGGTGAGAAGCCGAAGGCGATGATCACCACGTCCGCTTCCAGCAGCGATTCACTGCCTTCGATCGGCACGGCGTTCTGGCGGCCGTTGGCATCGGGCTCGCCCAGCCGGGTTTCCACCACGGTCACGCCGATCACTTCATCGTCGGCGCCGGCTTCGATCGACAGCGGCTGCCGGTTGAACAGGAAGCGCACGCCTTCTTCGCGGGCATTGGCCACTTCGCGCGCGCTGCCGGGCATGTTGGCTTCGTCGCGGCGATAGGCACAGGTGACCTTGGCCGCGCCCAGCCGCACCGCGCTGCGCACGCAGTCCATGCCGGTATCGCCGCCACCGAGCACCACCACGCGCTTGCCGTTGAGGTCGGGCAGGGCAATGGTGTCTTCCCAGCCGGCAATCGGCCGACCCTTCGGGTCATCGCCGCCCACAATGCGGCTGTTCTGTACCAGGAACGGCAGGGCCGGCAGCACGCCCTTCAGGTCCTGGCCGTCGAGGCCACCATCGGTGTAGCGGTAGGCGCCGGTGCCGACGAACACCGCGTCGTGGCTGTCCAGCAGCTGCTGCACGCTCAGGTCACGGCCGATCTCCACGCCGAGGCGGAACTGCACGCCCATGCCCTCCAGCACTTCGCGGCGGCGGTGGATCACGTCCTTGTCCAGCTTGAAGCTGGGAATGCCGAACTGCAGCAGGCCGCCGATCTGCTCATAGCGGTCGTAGACCACGGCGGCAATGCCAGCGCGGGCGAGGCGATCGGCGCAGGCCAGGCCGGCCGGACCGGCGCCGATCACCGCCACGCTGTGGCCGCTGGGCTGCACCGCGCCCAGGTCAGGGCGCCAGCCGCTGGCCAGCGCGGTATCGACGATGTACTTCTCCACCGCACCGATGGTGACCGCACCGAATTCCTCCAGCGTGCAGCTGCCCTCGCACAGTCGATCCTGCGGGCAGACCCGGCCGCACACCTCCGGCAACGGGTTGGTGCTGTGGCACAGCGTGGCGGCTTCGTGGATGCGGTTCTCCTGCACCAGCTGCAGCCACTGCGGAATGGCGTTGTGCACCGGGCACTTCCAGCTGCAGTAGGGGTTGCCGCAATCCAGGCAGCGACCGGCCTGGTACTGGGCGTCCTCCTTGCCGAACTTGCCGTACAACTCGCCCCAGTCGCCGGACGTGCGCAGTTCCACCGGAATGCGCTGCGGCATGGTGCGGGGCAGGTCGAGGAACTGGAAGGCGTGCTTGCGGCTCATGGCGGGCTCTGGAATGCGGGGGGGAACGTTGCCGGCCAGCGGCCGGCACTACGTGATCCTGGGATGCCGGCCAGCGGCCGGCACTACGTGATCCTGGGATGCCGGCCAGCGGCCGGCACTGCCGTTAGGCGGCGCGTCGCAGGGTTTCGGTCAGCGACTCGATGCTGGCGGCCTTCGGTTTGACCAGCCAGAACTTGCCGATGTAGTCGCGGAACTCGTCCAGGATCTGCTGCGCCCAGATGCTGCCGGTCAGCTCGCGATGGCGGCCGATCAGGCGGTGCAGGTGCTGGCGGTAGTTCTCGAAGCCTTCGGCGGACACGCGATGGATGTCGATCAGCTCGTGGTTGTAGCGGTCGACGAAGTCGCGGTCGACGTCCAGCACGTAGGCCAGCCCGCCGGTGAAACCCGCACCGAAGTTCAGGCCGACCTTGCCCAGCACCAGTACCACGCCATCAGTCATGTACTCGCAGCAGTGGTCACCGGCGCCTTCCACCACCGCCAGCGCGCCGGAATTGCGCACGGCGAAGCGTTCGCCGGCACGACCGGCAGCGAACAGTTCACCGCCGGTGGCACCGTACAGGCAGGTGTTGCCGATGATCGCGGTGCTGCGTGCCTCGAAGCGGGCGCCGCGCGGCGGACGCACCACCAGGCGGCCGCCGGCCATGCCCTTGCCGACGTAGTCGTTGGCTTCGCCTTCCACTTCCAGGTGCAGGCCACCGACGTTGAACGCGCCGAAGCTCTGCCCGGCACTGCCGCGGAAACGCAGTTCCAGCGGCGCCTCGGCCATGCCCTGGTTGCCGTGTGCGCGTGCCACCGCACCGGCCAGGCGGGTGCCGATGCTGCGGTCGGTGTTGTGGATAAGGAAGCGGTGTTCGCCACCGCGCTTGTGTTCGATGGCCGGGGCCAGCAGGCCGTCCATCTGCGTGGCCAGGCTGTCCGGCGATTCGTACAGGCGCTGCGCGGCACAGTGACTGCCCTCGTAGCGGGCATCGGCCAGCAGGCGTGACAGGTCCACGCGCACGCCGTCGCGCGGCGCCGCCTCGATCTGCCGCAGCAGGTCGGTGCGGCCCACGATTTCTTCCAGCGAACGTGCGCCCAGGTAGGACAGCCAGCCACGCACTTCCTCGGCCAGCAGGCGGAAGAAGTTCTCCACGCGCTCGGGCTGGCCGGTGAAGTGGTTCTCGCGCAGGCGCTCGTCCTGGGTGGCCACGCCGGTGGCGCAGTTGTTGAGGTGGCAGATGCGCAGGTACTTGCAGCCCAGCACGATCATCGGTGCGGTGCCGAAGCCGAAGCTGTCCGCGCCCAGCAGCGCGGCCTTGACCACGTCCAGGCCGGTCTTCAGGCCGCCGTCGGTCTGCAGCAGGGTACGCCCGCGCAGGTCGTTGGCCAGCAGCGCCTGGTGCGCTTCGGCCACGCCCAGTTCCCACGGTACGCCGGCATAGCGGATCGAGCTGACCGGCGAGGCACCGGTGCCGCCGTCATGGCCAGAGATGGTGATCAGGTCCGCTCCGGCCTTGACCACGCCCGCGGCAATCGTGCCGACGCCGGCATGGCTGACCAGCTTCACCGACACCAGCGCGGTCGGGTTGACCTGCTTGAGGTCGTAGATCAGCTGCGCCAGGTCCTCGATCGAATAGATGTCGTGGTGCGGCGGCGGCGAGATCAGGCCGATGCCTGGACGCGCGTAGCGCAGCCGCGCGATCAGCTCGTTGACCTTGTGCCCGGGCAGCTGGCCGCCTTCGCCGGGCTTGGCGCCCTGCGCGACCTTGATCTGCAGCACTTCGGCATTGACCAGGTATTCGGCGGTGACGCCGAAGCGGCCCGAGGCCACCTGCTTGATCTTGCTGCGCTTGGCGGTGCCATAGCGGGCGGGATCCTCACCGCCTTCGCCGGAATTGCTGCGACCACCGAGGCGGTTCATCGCAATCGCCAGCGCCTCGTGTGCTTCTGGTGACAGCGCACCGAGACTGATCGCCGCGGTATCGAAGCGCGGGAACAGTTCGCTGGCCGGCGCCACGTCATCGAGTGGTGTCGGCGCAGCGGCCGGCACCAGTTCCAGCAGGTCGCGCAGTGCCGACGGCGGACGCGCGTGCACGGCATCGCAGTACTGCTGCCAGGCACGCGGATCGCCGCTGCGCGCCGCGCGCTGCAGGGTGGTCACCACGTCCGGGTTGTACATGTGGTACTCGCCGCCGTGCACGTACTTCAGCAGGCCGCCGACATCCACGTCCTGCTGCGCATCCCAGGCCTGCGCACACAGCTCGCGTGCGTCGGCATCCAGGCGCGCGAAACCGGCACCACCGATGCGCGAAGCGGTATCCGGGAAGCACAGGTCCACGACTTCCGGTTCCAGGCCGATGATCTCGAACAGCTGCGCGCCGCGGTAGCTGGCCACGGTACAGATGCCCATCTTCGAGATGATCTTCGACAGGCCCTTGTACACGCCCTTGCGGTAGCGGCGGCCGATCTGCGACTGCTCACCGCCCTTGCTGAGCTTGAGGATGCCGCGTCGGCCCAGATCGAACAGGGTCTGGTAGGCCAGGTACGGATACACCGCCGTGGCGCCGAAGCCGAGCAGGCAGGCCATGTGGTGCGGGTCGCGCGCGGTGCCGGTCTCGACGATGAGATTCACGTCGCAGCGCAGGCCCAGCCGTGAGAGGTGGTGGTGGATGGCGCTGGTAGCGAGCAGGGCATGCACCATCGGCCGCCCGGCCACCGGGTAGCGGTCAGACAGCAGCAGCATCACCATACCCTCGCGCGCGGCCTGTTCGGCCTCGGCACAGATACGCTCGATGCCGGCACGCAGGCCCTCGTCTTCGCTGTAGGACAGGTCGAGCAGGCGGTTGGCCTGCACGTACTGGTCCATCTTCAGCAGCTGGCGCAGCTTGCGCTGGCTGAGCACCGGCGAATTGAGGATGACGTGGTTCACCGTCTCCGGGCCGGCATGGAAGATGTTGGTCTCCTTGCCGAGCTGGGTGGACAGCGACATCGCGCAGTCTTCGCGCAGCGGGTCGATCGGCGGGTTGGTGACCTGCGCGAAGGCCTGGCGGAAATAGTCGTACAGTGGACGGCTGCGCTGGCTCAGCACCGCCATCGGCGTGTCGTCGCCCATCGAGCCGGTGGCTTCCTGTTCGGTCTCGGCCAGCGGCCGCAGCACCTGTTCCGCTTCCTCGCTGCTGAGCTGGTAGAGCTTGTGGTAGCTGCGCAGGGTGCCTTCGTCGAAGGGTTCCTCCACCAGCGACGGGTCGATCAGTTCGGTCTGCAGGTAGGTCACGCCCTGCTGCAGCCATTGCTTGTACGGCGCGCGACCGCGGTTGATGCGATCCACCGCATCGGAGTCGAGCAGGTCACCGCGCTTGAGATCGATGGCCACCATTTCGCCGGGGCCGAGCTTGCCCTTGCGCACCACGCGCTCGGTCGGCACTTCCCACACACCCGCTTCGGAGGCGACCAGGAAGTGGCGGTCGGCGGTCAGCATCCAGCGCGCCGGACGCAGGCCGTTGCGGTCCAAGGTGCACACCGCATAGCGGCTGTCGCAGGCGACGATGCCGGCCGGGCCATCCCACGGTTCGCTGTTCAGTCCGTGGAACTCGTAGAAGGCGGCCAGGTCCGGATCCTTGAATTCCAGCGACTGGGTGGCCGGCGGCACCAGGATGCGCAGCGCCTGGATCAGCTCCATACCACCGGCCACCATCAGCTCCAGCATGTTGTCCAGGCTCTGCGAGTCAGAGCCGTGCATGGAGATGACCGGGTCGAATTCACCGATGTCGAAGCGCGGCGTCTTCCACACCTTGCTGCGCGCCTGGGCCCAGCGCCGGTTGCCTTCGATGGTGTTGATCTCGCCGTTGTGGGCGAGCATGCGGAACGGGTGCGCCAGCGGCCAGCGCGGCAGTGTGTTGGTGGAGAAGCGCTGGTGGAACACGATCGCGCTGGAGGCCAGCTCGCGGCGCTGCAGGTCCGGGAAGAAACGGCTGAGCTTGTCCGGCAGCACCATGCCCTTGTAGCTGATCGCATCCGGGGTGAGGGTGGTGACGTAGAAGTCGGCGTGTTCGCGCAGCTGCTGTTCGCTGCGGCGACGGGCCAGGAACAGCGCCAGCGCGAAGCCGGCATCGTCCTGGCCGATGCCGGCGTCGACGAACACCTGCTCGATGCGCGGCAGCGTGTCGCGCGCCAGCTGGCCGCAGACGCTGTCATCGGTGGGCACCTCGCGCCAGCCGGCGACCTTGCAGCCGACCGCTTCCACCTGCGCCTGCAGCTGCGCGCGGCAGGCCTGCGCCGCGTCGGCGTCGTGCGGCAGGAACACCAGGCCGGCGGCGAAACGCGCAGCGACCGCGATGCCGGCTTCGCTGGCCAGCAGTTTCAGGAACGCATCGGGGCGGCGCAGCAGCAGGCCGCAGCCATCGCCGGTCAGGCCATCGGCGGCGACACCGCCACGGTGGGTCATGCGCGAAAGCGCGGCGATGGCGGTATCAACCAACAGGCGCGATGGTTGATCGTCGAGCTGGGCGACCATGCCAAATCCACAGGCATCGCGCTCGGAGCGCGGGTCGTAAAGCCCTTGGCGGTTGCGGGGGGCCATCTCTACCTCGATGCGGAATGAATTGAACGGGGACACTCAAGCCCGCTCAATCCCTGGAGCGCATCGTGAGGCCACCGGATGCCTCGACTAGATCACAGGTTGCTGCAACGCCGCAATACACGGTTGCAGGTGCAACAGAACGCGCCGGCAACCCAGTGCCGGCGCGGGGCCGGACTCAGCCGCAGCGCGCGCCGCTGACGGCGCCCTTGGCGTCCACTTCGATGTTCAGGCGGTCGCCGAGGAACTCCATCGTGGCCACGTCGTTGGGCTTGAGCACGCGCACCTGGTTGGCGCCGGCATCTTCCTGCGCCTGCTTGCCCAGCGCGTCGGTGTAGGTCTGGCCGACCAGGCTCTGCACCTGGCTGGCATCGCAGGTGCCGACCGGCGGAGCCTCGGTGGCCTTGCCGGCTTCGTCGGCCGGCGCCTTGGCGGCTTCGGCGGCCTGCTGGGCGTGGGCCGTGGCCGAATCCTGTTCATCCAGCGCCGGTGCCTGGCAGGCGGTCAGCGCCAGCACGGCCGGCAGCAACAGGGCGGAGAGCGAACGGGCGCGAATCGGGAACGACATCATGACTCCGGAAGGGGTTGTGAAGACCCGAGCATAGCGGCGAACCGGCCCTCACGTGTTTGTCTTGTGTTATCGACAGGATCGCGGCATGGCGACGGCGACACTACCGACATGCCAACCCCCTCTACTCCCGAACGACAGGCCGCACGCGCGGCCGGCCTGCGCTATGTCGACGATACCCAGCCGGGCATCAGCCGGCGCCGCGCCGGCAAGGGTTTCAGCTACCGCGATGCCGATGGCCACGCGATACGCGACGCCACCACCCTGCAACGCATCCGGGCGCTGGCGATTCCGCCGGCGTATACCGCCGTATGGATCTGCGCCCACGCCAACGGCCACCTGCAGGCCACCGGCCGCGATGCACGCGGACGCAAGCAGTACCGCTACCACGCCGACTGGGCCAAGGAGCGCGACGCCGGCAAGTTCGACCGCATCATCGCCTTTGGCGAGGCCTTGCCCACGCTGCGGCGGCGGTTGTCGCGGGATCTCAAGCGACCTGGGTTTCCGCAGGAAAAGGTGCTGGCCATGGTGGTGGCGCTGTTGGCGGACACCCTGGTGCGGGTCGGCAATGAAACCTATGCACAACAGAACCGTTCGTTCGGACTGACCACGCTGCGCAACCGCCATCTGGAGCTGCTGCGCGGCGGCCGGGTGCGCATGCGCTTCCGCGGCAAGTCCGGGCAGCTGCAGGAGGTGACCGTGGGCGACCGCAGGCTGGGGCTGCTGGTGCGGCGCCTGCAGCAGCTGCCGGGGCAGGCGCTGTTCCAGTACCGCGATGATGACGGTGCGCTGCAGCCGGTGGAATCCGGCGCGGTGAACGACTACCTGCGCGAGGTGATGGGCGAGGACTTCACTGCCAAGGATTTCCGCACCTGGGGTGGCACGGTGGCGGCGGTGCAGGCGTTTGCCGCCACCGAACTGCCGGAACCGGCCAGTCAGCGCGCGCTGGCGCAGGCGCAGCGCGCGGTGGTGTGCGAAGTGGCATCGCTGCTGGGCAACACTCCGGCGGTGTGCCGCAAGGCCTACATCGACCCGTGCGTGTTCGCCGGCTGGGAACGCGGCGAACTGGCCACGCTGGCCGGCCTGCGCGGGCCGCGCCAGTGGGAACAGGCCACCCTGCGCGTGCTGCGCAGGGCGCGCCGGCTCAACCGCAGTAGATCGCGGTGATGTTGTTGGTGCGGCCCTTTTCGATGGTCAGGCGGTCGCCGCCTTCGCTGGCCGGCGGTACCCGCGGACCGTCATGGCGCAGCACCCGAACATGCAGGCTGTCGCTGTCCACGCGTGCGCGGGCCACGGTGGCATCCGAAGCGGCCAAGCCCAGTGCGCCGCGCACCATGTCGCTGTGGCACTGCCCGGAAATCACACCGTCGATCGGCTGCACCTGGGCCATCGGTGTGCTGCTGCAGGCGGCGAGGGCGAAGCAGACGGCGGTGGTAGCGATGGCATGTTTCATGGTGGCGTTCCTTGTGTGGTTGCGTGCAGCGTGCGACGTCGCACGTGGTGGCGGAATGAATACCGTGCACATCGTGGACACGGTGCGCTCACTGCCGCCAACAGCATAGGTGGAGACACTGCAGGCGCGGCGGATGCCGCCCCGGTAGTGCCGGCCGCTGGCCGGCAACCCCATTCCCCCCGAGGAGACCTGCATGGCCACCGCCAAGAAGACCCCCGCCCGCCGCAAGGCATCGCCGAAGGTGCGCAAAGGCAGCACCGCAACCAATACCGTCGCCGACCCCGATCGCCCGCGCGTGGTGAAGACCGCAACCCGCAAGGCGGCTGCCGGCGATCCGCGGGCAGCGCGCGTCGCGGCCCGGCAGCGGCGCCTGCAGGACCAGGAAAAGGCCAAGGATGTGCGCGCGGCAAAGAAGGCAACAAAGAAGACCGCGACCCAGGCAGGTGCACGCCGTCAGCCGGAGGCGATGCCGGCGCAGCAGCTGGCCAAGCCAGGGCATGAACACGAACTGGAGCTGGCGCCGCGTTTCCTTGCACCGGACTACACCGGCAGCGGCAAGCTGCAGGGCATGCGTGCGATCGTCACCGGTGGCGATTCCGGCATTGGCCGTGCAGTGGCGGTGCTGTTCGCACGCGAAGGCGCCGATGTGGCGGTACTGCACCTGGACGAGGCTGAGGACGCGGACATCACCCGCCAGCACGTGGAGCGCGAAGGCGGCCGCTGCGTGGTGATCGCCGGCGACGTGCGCGATCCGCGCTTCTGCAACAAGGCGGTCAAGCAGGTGGCCAAGGCGTTCGGCGGCATCGACATCCTGGTCAACAATGCCGCGTTCCAGCTGCATTGCGAGCGGCTGGAAGACCTGGAAGACGCGCATCTGCAGGAAACCCTGCAGACCAACATCGGCGGTTACATACAGATGGCGCGCGCGGTACTGCCGCATCTGGGCGAGGGTGCCAGCATCATCAACACAGGATCGGAAACGGGAATCTTCGGCAGCAAGGCGCTGATCGATTACTCGGCCACCAAGGGCGCGATCCATGCGTTCACCAAATCGCTGGCGAGCCAATTGCTACCACGTGGCATCCGGGTCAACTGCGTGGCGCCGGGACCGGTGTGGACGCCGCTGAACCCGGCCGACAAGCCGGCGGAGGACGTGGCGGAGTTCGGCAAGGACAGCGACATGGGGCGGCCCGCACAGCCTGAAGAACTGTCGCCGGCCTATGTATTCCTGGCCTCGCCGGTCTGTGCCAGCTACATCAGCGGGGTGATCCTGCCGGTGATGGGCGGGCCGCACGGCTGACGCACCGATTCTGCCGGAAATGGCCGTCGGCGCGGCCGATGCTCCGGTAGTGCCGGCCGCTGGCCGGCAGCCTCAGGGCACGGTCACCGCAGGCGCATAAAGATCGGCAATGCGCGGAATGAACTGCTGTGGATTGGCACCGACCAGATTGGTCAGCACCACCACCGCGACGTCGCGGTCGGGATAGACCACGAAGGCCGAGCGCGCACCGCCGATACCGGCCACCTGCAGGTCGGGCGATGTGCGCAGCACCGGCCAGCCGCCCGCCCATGGGCCGGCACGGCCATCGGTGAGGCGCTCTGCGGTCCACATCCTCTTCCGAGCTGCATCCTGAAGCAGGCGCCCGTCGGTCAACGCGACCAGCCAGCGCGCGGTGTCATCGGCGGTGGTCAGGATGCCGCCGCCGGCCCACAGGCTGGGTGGCATGTCGTAAAACCAGTGCGACAGCCGTGGCGGTGTCTCGGCCGGTTCGGTTGCACGCGGGGCCAGGCTGTACATCGTTGCCGCATCGGGTACCAGGTCGTAGCTGTCGCCGAAGGTGGTGCGGTCCATGCCGACCGTGCCGAACTGGCTGCTGGCGAGGAAGCGTTCGTAGGGCATGCCCGATTGCCGCGCGATGATCCGCGCCAGCAGCAGGTAGTTGGTCTGGTTGTAGGCGAAGCGCTGGCCGGGTGCGGCATCCATCGGCCGCGCGGTCACGGCCTGCCAGGCCTGCGCTTCGGTGCCTCCACCCAGCAGGCCATGCTCATCGAGGATGTCCGGCAGGCCCGAGGTGTGCGCGAGCAGCTGGCGCACGCGAACGTCTTGCCAGGCCGGCGGCAGCGCATCGAGATAGCGCGCCAGCGGCGCATCCAGATCCAGCTTGCCCTGCTGCGCCAGCTGCGCGGCCGCCACGCCGGTGAAGGCCTTGGTGGCCGAGTTCAGCGGGAAGCGGGTGCTGCGCGTGGCGGCGATGCCGTTTTCCACGTTGGCCAGGCCGAAGGCTTCGGACAGCACCACGTGGCCATCCTGGACCACGGCCACCTGCAGGCCGGGGATGCGCTCTTCCTGCATGGTCTGGCGGATCAGGCGACGCGCCTGCTCGTTGGCGGCATCAGGGCCGGGCGAAGCGGCGGACACTGGCAGGGCGGCGAGGAGCAGGAGCAGGACGGGCAGCGTTGGGCGGAACATGGGCATTCCCGGTGGGGTGTCGGGATCGGATGCGTGGGGCGTGGAGAAGGTTTAAGCGTGATAATGCTGAGATTCCAACATGTTGCTGTGGAATCAGGTCGAAGCGATTCTGGCTTCGCCAGAAGTGCGAGTATGCATGGGGGCGCCTGCCGCGTTGTAATGTAGGCGATAACGTGAAGCGCACTGGCGGTGTATGCCGCAGTGCTTCAGCCATGGGAACGGCGACCTCTGGGGGAGAGGCATGATACGAACTATCAACATTCAGGGCTTCCGCAGCTTCGATCCAGCCTCGAATACTCCGATTTCATTTGATCCGAGTAAGCGCGTCGCCTACTTCTATGGGCTCAATGGTGCGGGCAAATCCGCGATTGCACAGGTGATTCAGGGCTTTTCGACCGGTCAGAATGCTGTTCCCAGTTGCACAGTAAGCGTGTTTCCCCAAGACACAAAGTACGAGTACCTGGTCTACAACGACCACTTCGTCGAGGCCAACTTCCGCAACCGAAGCGATATGCCAGGAATCTTCACCATTGGTGATCCTGAGTCGTCCGCTCTTGAGGCCGCTGAGGGCTTGGAGCGTGAGCTCATTGTGTGGCGCGGTCAGTACGATAGCTTGGCTGAGCAGGAGCAGTTGCGCCAGACAGAGGCAGACAGAGCCCATGAGAGTGCCATCAGGGGAGTGTGGAAGAGCTACACCGCGATAAAGGATGGGCCGTTCAAGCCTTGGGTGCCTTACGGCAACTCCAAGCAGCGCTTCTTTGACGTGCTCCAAGCCAAGGCAAAGCTTGCCTATGATGGTGAGCCGCCGGAACTGGAGAAGCTCGAGCAGTTGCTTACCGAGCTTGGAGACAGCAACGCGATACCCAAACCTCGGGTTGCCGTCGACCTGCCCAATTTTGACCGTATCGAACAAGATGAGATCTGGCCCGAACCCATATTGGGCTCAAGCGATAGTGCACTTTCTGCGCTGATCAGGGACATCGGCAATTTTGACTGGGTCAGTCAGGGGCGGCCCTATGTTGATCAAAGTCATGACCTCTGCCCGTTCTGCCAGCAAGGTCTTCCTCCGTCTTTCCGCCAAGAGCTTGCAAAGCTATTTGATGCAAGCTTTGAAAGGCGTGTAGAACGGGCAAAGCTGCTCGCGTCCTCCTATGCCACTTATGTCGCCAATCTCGAGAGTGCGATCAACGGCGTTCTAGCGACCGAGCCGTTCGCCTCAGAGAACGACGCACTCCGGCTCGCTTGGGCAAACGCAAGTCATCTTCTAAACGAGAACGCTCAGCGCATGGCGACCAAGTCGGAGTCGCCACAGAGCTCCATCGAACTGCATTCAACCCAAGCACTGGTGGCCCTGCTAGATGGTGTGATCGATGAAGTGTCCAAGCGCGTCGATGAACACAATCGGCGCTTGAGCCGCCGGCAATCTGAGTTAAGCCGAATCGAGAATGCATTCTGGATGCGTCTCTGCGCTGACAACGAGGGCGTCCTGACGCTCTACAGGACCACGGCAAAGGTAGCTGCGGACGCATTGGAGTCCATCCGTGAGTCGAAGGGCAACCTTCAACGGAGCATTGCCCAAGCAGAGCTAAGTCTAGTTGAGTTTCGTGCAACCAGCGGTGGAACCGAAGAAGCCGTCGTTGCCATCAATGCCCGGCTGCAGTCGCTGGGTGTCGACTCCTTCAAGATCGAACGCCGCGTCGACGATCTGTACCAGCTGGTACGCCCTGGCAAGGGTCCGGATACGTATGGATCACTGAGTGAAGGGGAGAAGACCATCATTACATTCCTGTACTTCGTAGAGCTGATCACGGGTTCGTTCGCATCAAACACGTCATCTCCATTGGAACGAAAGATCGTTGTCATTGATGATCCGATCTCAAGTCTTTCGCACAATTTCGTGTACGACATCGCAGCTACGATCTCCCGCGACATCATCGGGCTGAAGAGCGCGCAGGATAAGCGGGTGAAGCAGGTGATTGTGCTTACCCACAGCCTCTTCTTCCTCAATGAACTCATTAAGGTAACCAAGAAGGCAGATGCCCCGCAGCTGCAGCGCGTCGTAAAGAAACGCTATTCGGCGGTTGCGCCTATGAAGATCGAAGATCTTAAGAATGACTACGAATCCTGGTGGCAGGTAGTGAAGGACGCCTATCAGGACTTGGTGAGCTCTGCGACTGTCGCCAATGCGATGCGGTGCATCCTGGAGCGGTTCTTCTACTTCACCAAGCAGCAGGAGTCGTTCAACACCGCGATGGAGAAGCTAGCTGCGCAGGATCGGTCATTCTTGGCCCTAAGCCGTTACTTGGCACATCACTCCCACGGTGATGCCAACACCTTGACTGACTTCGGCGAGTACGACGTTGGCTACTGCCTGATCAAGTTCAAGGCAGTGTTTGATGAACTTGGTTTCGCCGAACATCATCGCGTTATGGCCGGGCTGCCGGAGCAGGCAGCGCAGTAGCAATGGGAGGGGGTTGGAGCCTGTGTGTCTCTACATCAGAGATTGCGCTCTGAGCTGAATTCACAGCTGAGTGCAGTGAGATGCGCCCAGTGAGGCCGGACGTCTGGTCCCCATCAATCTTCAGGACGCTGACCCGCAAAATCTTCCCATCGGGGCAGTGATGCCCACGGCCAAGAACGTTCCCACCCGCGTGTGCATGCTGGTAAGAGCGTTGCAGGAACGGCTGAGGGACCGGCCGAGCATGGAGTGCGTCCAAGCAACCGTGGCCAAGACCGCTGGGTCAATTCGAAGAGGATGCAGATTCTGCTGAGGCGTCCTTGGTCTTTACGTACTGCTTGAGAATCCAGCCTTCAACCTCTCGCTCGTCTACATGATTCCTGTAGGTCACCTTTAGCCAGCGGCTGTGCTTTCCGGTGACGGCGACTAATTGATTTGGATAGACGATATCCACAACGAAGCCACTTCCCGGAGACGAGCGAACCCTCAGCCCTTGAGTTCCAACTATGGCGCCATTGATGGTCGGAGAAAGACGTTCGGCGATCTTGTCCATGGACTGCGCAATCGACTTTTGGACGGCCATTGACTCGTCGTGCCGTTGCGCTGATGCAGTCTGCTGGGCTGCCTGGTCACGCTTGTCCATCTGCAATTGAAGCGCCAGAAGAAGATTGAGTACGAGGCTTAGAATTTGAATGTAGAAGAGGATGTCGTTCTTGAGTTCACTCTTCTTGGGGCTAGACGCAGACCATGGGACAGGCGGTAGTGCTTCGATGGCATCGGCAATCAGCGCCGCGTCGCGACCGATCTTCTGCTGATCAAACTCATCAGATGCGAGTAAAGATTCAATCGTGGACTGTGCATTTTCCGGAGATTCGTCCTCCGGATCATCTTGCGTAGAGACAAGATCCAGCCATTCAGAAACAACGGCCGATGTCGAGAGTTCAGCAGGTGCCCCGTCGTCGGCTTCTGCCAACGTGGGCTCCCATGAGGGATGCTTGCCCAGAAGCTCACGCATCATCTCGCCGATATCGACTGAACGGCGTGCGGCGGTGGCTGCAGCCCATCCAGATGCAGACGGACCTTGAATTCCCCGCAACAAAGAGCTGACAGGATCGCGGTTGGATCTCTGCCCAATCAATTTCTGGATGTGAGCGAGCGAGTCAAGACGTGACAGATCGGACTTTGGCAGGAAGCTCTGAAGAAACGCAGTCTTGGAGCTAATCTGATCGAGAGCATCCAGATAGGCCGGTCGAGATCTCTGCAGGGCCTTGGCCACGTCCATGAAACTCGAACGCTCCATCATGCTGCCCAGCTGATTGACGCCAGGGCGGTTCATGAACTGAGCGATTTGGGCAGCCTGCGCCGAAGCACCGCTAAAGGAGTTGCCAAAGTTCAAGCCCGCGAGCGCTTGACCAAGGGGGGCCAGATGCGAGAAATCCTTGATCATTCTGTTTCCAGATCCTATGGATGGACGCTTAGCCAAGATCGCGCCTGCAACGCTCAGCACTCTTCGCTCCAGGGTAGGTCATTGTCCGCATTCGCGCCCTATTCATGCTGCCCAATTGGGACCAGCTTTTCAAAACTTTGACGTTCTGGTGGCCCCGAACGGTGGGCTTCAGTCCTAAACGCGTCAGACATCTCCGGAATTTCGGGAATGCTTGTCCTAAACGACCACCCACCCCTACCGTTCGTCGGCCCATGACTTCCGGGGGGTTGACTACAACTGTCGTCACGCAGACAGTGTCGACACGTGTAGTCAAGGGAGTGGTGTCATGCGTGGCAAGACCATCGGGGACCAGGAGCTGGCCCTGCTGCAGTACATCGATGAACATGCGCCGGCCACTGTCGGCGAGGTCGCCAGTGGCTACGGCGAGGCCCGCGGGCTGGCCCGTTCCACCGTGCTGACGATGATGGAGCGGCTGCGCGCCAAGGGGTATCTTCAGCGCGAGCAGCAGGAGGGCGTCTACCGCTACCAGGCCACCCGTGGCCCGGACAGCGTGCTGCAGGGCGCCGTGGCCCAGTTCGTCGACAACACCCTGCAGGGCTCGGTGTCGCCGTTCGTGGCCTATCTGTCGCAGCGGCAGCAGGTCAGCGACAACGAGCTGGCCGAACTGGAAGCACTGGTCGCACAACTTCAATCGCGTCGGGACGAGGGCTGAGCCATGGACACCACGATGCTGATTCCTCTGCTGGAACGACTGGGCTGGACCAGCCTGCAGACCGTGCTGCTGGTGGCGCTGGTGTACGGGCTGTGCCGCGCGCTGCCATCACTGTCGGCCAGCACCCGCTGCCGCCTGTGGTGGCTGGTGTCGCTGCAGGCAGTGGTCGGCCTGTTCTGGAGCCAGCCACTGCAGCTGGCCTGGCTGCCGGCGCCTGATGCCGTGGCGATGAGCGCCACGGATATGGCCGCCGAGGCGATCTACCCGATGGCCCCCGAACTGTCAGCGCAGGTGCTGGCCGCCGCGCCCATTGAGCAGGCCCATGACATCGCCGCATCCATCGGTCACAGCGTATCGCCAATGGCCTGGTGGGCGATGGCGCTGGCCGCGCTGTGGCTGTCCGGCGTGCTGGTGATGGCGTGGCGCACCTTCGGTGAGTGGCGCCAGTGCCGTGCGCTGCTGGCCGCCTCGCACCCCTGCGAAGACGCTGCCCTGGTGCAGGCGCTGCAGCTGGCTGCCGATGCTCACGGCCTGCGCCGCGCACCGCGCCTGTGGATGAGCGGGCAGGTGGACGCGCCGCAGCTGGTCGGCCCGCTGCGCCCGGTGCTGTTGCTGCCGGCCGGTGCCAATGCCCTGCAGGGCGATGCGCTGGATCTGGCGCTGACCCACGAGCTGCAGCACATGCAGCGCCGTGACCTGCAGTGGGGTCTGCTGCCCGCACTGGCCCAGCATCTGTTCTTCTTCCATCCGCTGCTGCGCCTGGCCGTGCGCGAATACGCCCAGACCCGCGAGGAAGCGGTGGATGCGGCGGTGGTGGGCCAGCACGGTGCCAGCCGCCACGCCTACGGCCGCCTGCTGCTGCAGCTGGGTGTGGCGCCGCAGCCGCACCTGGGCGTGGCCAGTGCCGCGCCGAGCACCACCAGCCTGAAGCGCCGCCTGATGAGCCTGCAGCCGCGTCGCGCCTGCCCGCGTATCCTCGCCATCGGCCTGACCGCCCTGGTGGTTGCAGTGGGCGTGGCGCCGATGCGCCTGGTGGCCGCGCCGGCACCGCCAGCGCCGCCCGCACCGCCGAAGGCGGTACCCGCACCGCCGGCCGCGCCTGCAGTGCCGGCCAATGCCACCCACGTGGTGATGCCGACCCCGCCGACCCCGCCGACGCCGCCAACCCCGCCGGCCGCCGCCGATGCACCGCCTGCGCCGCCCGCCCCTCCGTCACCGCCGGCAGAGGATGACGACAGCTACACCACGGTGGGCGAGCTGCACCTGGGCAACGACCTGGAACGTGGCCACGTGCTGATCGACCATGGCCGCAGCTATGCCAGCGCGACGATCGAGGACATCAAGCAGGCCCGCCACGATGTCGGCCGCGATGGCCCGGTGCTGTGGTTCCGCGAAGGCAGCAAGCGTTATGCCGTGCGTGATCCGGCCCTGATCCAGCCGCTGCAGCGCGTCTATGCGCAATCGGCCGAACTGGGCCGCCAGCAGGGCCAGCTCGGTCGCGAGCAGGGCGTACTGGGGCGCCAGCAGGGTGAACTGGGTCGCAAGCAGGCCGTGCACGCCCGCGAAATCAGCCGCGTGGCGACGCAGGCCGCCAGCAGGGCGGTGCGCGAGAGCGACATCAACCGCCAGGCCGCAGCGGAGGCCGCGAGGGCCGCGAGCGGTGCGATGGATGATGCCGCGATTGCCCGCCAGGCCGCAGCCGAGGCCCGTCTTGCGATGCGTGAAGTGCAGGCGGTGCAGGACGCACACAGCCACGACATCAGCGAACTGGCCAACCAGCAGGCGAAGCTGGGCCTGCGCCAGGCCGCGCTGGGCAGCCAGCAGGCGGAACTGGGTGAACGCCAGGCGCAACTGCAGGCGCAGGCCTCGGCACAGGCGAAGCAGGTGATCGCGCGCGCACTGGCCAGCGGCAAGGCCGAGCGCCTCTGAGCGGTAGTGCCGGCCGCTGGCCGGCAATGTGGGGTGCCGGCCAGCGGTCGGCACTTCCCTGGGAACATCAACCGCAGCTGGCGCGCTCGATGCGGTTCTGCGCATCCACCTGCACGGTCACGCGGTCCTGGCGGAAGTCCATGGTCACCGCCATGCCCGGCTTGACCACCCGTGCACCGCGCGCGCCGCTGTCAGCCACCAGTTTCTTGATCGTGGCTTCGTCGGCGGTCTTGCCGGTGAAGGCTTCCAGCGCCTCCGGCCTGCATTCGTGCGCGGCATCGGCCACGGGCGCTGGCGCGGGATCGTGGGTGGTGCTGCTGCCAGCGTGACTGCAGGCGGCCAACGGCAGGATGGCGAGCAGGACCAAGGGATTGAGGCGCATCGTCGGGCTCCAGGCATGGATGGTGGCGGCAGTGTCACCGCTGCCACCGTCAGGCCGCGTCAACGCCTACTGCCCGACCAGCGCCAAGGTTTCGCGTTCACGTTGTTCTTCCCGTACCAGCCGCTGCAGCAGCAGGGCCAGGGTCACCACGTCCTGGTGGTTGTGGTCGGCCACCCGGCGCAGGTTCACCGCGTCGCCGCCGCGCAGGAAACGCAGCCATGCGCCGGGCGATTCCGAGCCGGGCAGGTCATCCTCGCGCACCACGCGCAGCAGCTGGCGTTCGATGGTGGACAGCTTGCAGTTCTCCCACGTGCCGCGATAGCGGCGGCGGGTCGGATAGAGCAGGTCGACGTGATCCAGCGCTGTAATCGGGCAACGCTGGCGGGCCAGTCGGTAGCGCGCCTTCAGCAGCGGCGCATCGTAGCTGCGGCCGTTGTAGCTGCAGAACACGGTGGACGGCTGCAGCCAGCGGGCGAAGGTGGCCAGCATCGCGTCCTCGGCGGCCATCGTCGCCATCAGCAGCTGGCGGATGCGCAGGCCTTCGCCGCGTTGCGGGCACACATGCCAGTCGGCGGCACCGATCATGAAGGCACGGGTGCCGGTGCCGCCGGCCAGGCCGGTGGTCTCGGTATCGAAGAACAGCAGATCGCGTGGGGCCACGTGTTCGCCTTCGCGGCGGGCGAAATCCAGTGACAGCGGCTGCGACGGAATGGGCTGCGGCTGCAGCGATTCGATCAGGAACAGGCCCGGTGCGATCTCCTCACCGGGCAGCTGGCGATCCTGCGCGCTGGCGCGTGCCGGCGCGGCTCCACCCCGCGAACGCAGGCCGAGCAGGCGATGCAGGCTGCCCACTTCCGGCCGACGCAGCGGTGCGGGTGCCGGTGTGGAGGCCGCAGCGCCGGTTGGCTTGTGGCGGACTTCCTGTTCGACCCAGGCGAACACCGAACGCTCGGCCGGTGGCTGCCGCGCATCGTTGGCGGCAACCGGTGCCGGCGCTGCGGGCGGCGGCTCGGGCGCAGCCGGCGTGACTGCCTTCGGGTCACCGGCCTGCTTCCGCAGCAGGCGCAGCTTGTCCAGACTCAGGCTCACGGGGCCAGCAGCTCCATCGGATCGCGCGTGGCCACCACCACGTCGGGCACGTGCTGGCAGGCCTCGCCATCGAACAGGTCGAGCACGCGCAGCGCCAGCGCACGCGGCGAAGTTTCATCCTCTTCCTGCGCGGCCAGCACCGGGCCGACACAGGCCGGGCAGCCGGCCTTGCAGTCGCAGCGCTGCACCAGTTCGCGCGCGCGCTGCACCAGCTCGGCCTGGCGCTGCCACAGCGGTTCGCTGAGACCGACGCCGCCGGGAAAGTTGTCGTACAGGTATACGGTGGGCACGAACTCCTGCAGCAGCTCCACCACACCGGGATCGCCTTCACTGCCGCGCAGCTGGCCACGGCCGCTCTGGTCGGCGATCGCGAACCAGGAACCATCGCCGTTGCCCACCGACTTCTGCAGGTCGCGCGCATCGGCCATCACCGCCACGGTGGCGACGATGTGCAGCGCATACGCGGCGCCGAGGAAGCCATCCAGCGCATCCTGCTTGCTGGCGAACGCGCGCAGCAGCAGTGCCTGCGGTAGCTGCCACCACACCGCAGTGGTGTGCAGTTCCTGGTCGGGCAGGTTCACCGGGCCGTAGCCGATGTTCTCGTGGGTGTAGTAGCGGATCTTCTTGTAGCCGGCCACGTGGCGCACCACGTGCACCTCGCCATGGTGCGAATCGCCACGCCCGGCCACACCGCCGTCGAAGCGGTCCAGCACCTTGAGCTTGGTGAAGTCGATGCTGTCGGTGTAGTAATCCACATGCGTGCGGGTGACGTAGGCCTTGCGGCCGTCCCAGTCGAGCGTCTCCACCTGGTAGGGCGTGGACTGCACCATGTGGATGGCACCTTCATACAGGGTGAGTGCGGCAGCGGAATAGTCGACCTCGGCGATGATCTGCTGGCGGCCATCGCTGCGATCGACCACCACGAAGTTGCCATCGGCCACCGCACGCAGGCTGACCGCGTTGGCCGGGTAACTGTCGGCGATCCATTCCCAGCGTTCGCCCTCGCGGTGGATCACTTCTGTCTCTGCCAGCGCTTCCAGGAACACTTCCGGGTCGATCGGGCCGAAGCCATCGCCGACCCGGAACGGCAGCTCGAACGCCGCGCAGCGGATGTGGTCGAACAGGATCAACGGCTGGTCCGGCGCAATGCGCGCGTGTTCGGGCGAGGCCTCGGCGAAGAAGTCCGGATGCCGCACCACGTACTGGTCCAGCGGCTGCGAACTGGCCACCATCACCCCCAGCGCCGGCTGCTGACGGCGGCCGGCACGGCCGAAGCGCTGCCAGGTGGCGGCCACGCTGCCGGGGTAGCCGTTGAGGATGACCACGTCCAGGCTGCCGATATCCACGCCCAGCTCCAGCGCCGAGGTGCTGACGATGCCGTCGATGTTGCCCGCGCGCATCGCACGCTCGGTCTCGCGGCGTTCGGTGGGCAGGTAGCCGCCACGGTAGGCGCGGATGCGCGGCGGCTTGCGCGGGTCGTGGTCGAAGATGTCCTTCAGGTACTTGGTCAGCACCTCGACCATCAAGCGGGTCTGCGCGAACACCAGGGTCTTCAGCCCGGACTTGATCGCGATGCGCGCGATACGGTTGCTCTGCGAGCGCGCCGAGGCGCGCAGGCCCAGGTCCGGATTGATCACCGGCGGGTTCCACAGCAGCACCTGCTTGGGCCCGCTGGGCGCGCCGGATTCGGTGATGGCGGTGACCGGTGCCTCGATCAGCGCCTCGGCATGCGCCTGCGGGTTGCCGATGGTGGCCGAGCACAGGATGAACTGCGGTTGCACGCCGTAGAACGCGCAGATGCGCTTGAGCCGGCGCAGCACGTTGGTGACGTGGCTGCCGAACACGCCACGATAGGTGTGCACTTCGTCGATGACGATGTAGCGCAGGTTCTCGAAGAACTGCGCCCACTTGGTGTGATGCGGCAGGATCGCCTGGTGCAGCATGTCCGGGTTGGACACCACGATGTCGCCGTGCAGGCGGATGGCCTGGCGCGCATCGCCGGGAGTGTCGCCATCGAAGGTGAAGGCCTTCACCCCGAGGTCGCCGGCGCGGTTGAGTTCCAGCAGCTCGGCCACCTGGTCCTGGGCCAGTGCCTTGGTCGGGAACAGGTACAGCGCCTTGGCCTTGTCCTGCATCGCCGCGCTGACCACCGGCAGGGTGTAGCACAGCGACTTGCCGCTGGCGGTGGGGGTGACGATGGCCACGTGCTCGCCGCGCTGGCTCGCCTCCCAGGCCTCGGCCTGGTGGCTGTAGAGCTGTTCGATGCCACGCGCCTTCAGGGCGGCAGCCAGGGCCGGCGGAACCGAATCGGGAATGGGCGCATAGCGGCCTTCGCGGCCGGGAATGGCAAAGCTGCCGGTGATGCGATCCTGGTAGCGGCGCTGCAGGCGCGCGCTGAGCAGTGCGCCGTCGCGGGCGGGCAGGCCATCGCGGGTGGCGAGCTTCTGCTCGGCATCGGCGGTGCGCTTGGCGAGTTCGTAAGCCATGGAAAGTGGAGCCGGGACGGATTGCGAGGGGTCACATGGCACCACACTCACGTCTCAGGATGTGAGACACCGCACACCAAGGGCATGAACCGTTCAGTGCTCGCGTCCCGTGGCGTCGCCGCATCTCCCCTGGCTGAACAGCTGCCAGTGCAGCAACGAAATCTGAAGCCGGCATCCGTATCCTTGGGTGCTGGACGCAACCAACAGGGTGGATGGCTGTGGCACGACGTGGAACGCAGGGAGCCGTCCTGGCCAGCATGCTGCTGGCCGGTATCGCGCAGGCGCAGCAGGCCACGCCGGTAGCGGTGCCCGACCCAGTGCCCGAACCTCCTGCAGATGCGCCGGCGGCAACCACCGCGCCGATCTCCACCACCCTGCCGCAGGACAACGTCACCACCCTTGGCGAAGTGCGTGCGCTCAAGCCCGAAGACGAGCCGCTGGATCTGTACCGTTTCAAGAACCCGGTGAAGTTCGGCGACAACCGCTTCAGTCGCGACTGGAGCGAACCGCCGTCGCCGGAGCAGGTCAGCATGGGCGGTGGCTACATCATGATGGGCGTGGTCAAGGGTGTGATGGCGGCGGCCAAGGGGATCAACAAACTCACCGGCGGACCGGCGCAGATCCAGGCCGCCGTGGCGCGGCCACCGCCGGAGCTCAGTGCCGAACAGCAGCAGCGTGCGCTGCGGTTCTCCCAGGAGCAGGATGCCGGCGATGCACCGCCGGTGAAGTAGGCCGGTATATCCTGCCGGCTCCCCACCGCTAGTGCTGCCATGTTCCTGCGTTCGATCTGCCTGCTGGCCGCATTGCTGCCGGCGTCCGCCTTCGCCGATGGCATCGCCGATGATGGCGCCTGCCGCAATGGCGCGTTTCCCTCTGAACAGAGCCGGTTCGCTCTGGCGCGGGTGGTCGATGCGCCCCGTCTGTACCTGCTTGGCGACATGGACGGCTGCCCGGCGAAGGGCGAACCGGCCTGCCGACAGCGCAGCTATGTGGTCAATGGCGATACCGTGGTGACCGGGCGTGATCTTGGCCGCTACCGCTGCGCGTTCTTCCCGAACAAGGTGGGTGGCAGTGCTGGCTGGGTGGACCGCAGCAAGCTGCAGGCGTTGCCGGTGGTCGTGCCGTCGCTGCAGGATTGGGCGGGCCACTGGAAGGACGGCGACAACGGCCTGCGCATCACCGTGCAGGGCGGGCAGCTGCATGTGGAGGGTGACGCCTACTGGCCCTCCGCCAACCCCACGCCGGAGCAGCGTCCCTACGGGCCGAACATGGGCCAGGTGGAAGCGCGCGCGGCGCCGCGTGGTGCCGATGTCGAGTTTGTAGAGGACACCTGCAAGGTGCGCGTGCATTCGCTGGGGGAGGTGCTGATCGCGGCCGACAACAGCGAATGCGGTGGCATGAACGTGCGCTTCAACGGCGTGTACCGGCGCGCGGGCACGCGTTGACCTCGCGGAAAGGCGCCAACCAAGGTTGGCATCTACCAGGGCAACCGGCCAGTAGATCCACGCCATGCGTGGATGCTGTCCGCGATCCAATCGATGGGCTCAGCGTCGCCGTTCCAGCCACCACAGCAGCGATGCGCACAACACGAACGCCAGCCACCACGGCCAGCGTGGGCCTGCCACGGGTTGCATCACTGACGCGTCTGCCGGCGTGCTGGCAGCCAGTGCACGTGTGGTCGCATCGATCATCGCCTGCCGATGCAGCGTCGGTGCATCCTTCGGGTCGAACACATAGCGCCAGACAACGCTGCCGCCATGCTGCAGGCGCTGCCAGCCCGGTTCGCGGGGCCACCAGCCAGCGCAGCGCAGCGCCGACGTCGCGCCATCGACGATCAGGGGTACATCGTCGCCACGCTTGTTGAAGACATGCAGCGGCGCCTGCACACCGCACAGCGCCTGTCGTTCGCCTGCCCAGCCGATCGGTTGCGGTGACCACAGCGCATCAGCGCTGCCCTGTGCACGTGCCAGCGTGGCCACCACGCCGCTCCACAGTTCGCCGTGGCGGTCGTCGCGCCCGGCCAGTACCCAGCGCCAGCTGTCGGTCAGCGGCAGCAGGCCGATGCGGCCCTTGCCGGCAGCGCGCCAGCCACCGACAGCCTTGCCCGTGCCATCCTGCAGCAGGGCGGTGCTGCCCGGTGCCTGCAGCGCGAGTGCTTCCAGCGCAGGCAGGGGAGCATTGTGCGAGCTGCGGTCAGCCTCTTCGCCGTAGCCGGTCGGCAGCGTACCCGCGGCGAGCGGGCCACGCCGTGCAGCGAGGACCGCGCTGTCGCCGTCGCCGGGAAGTTCGAGGGCGTGGCTGCTGCCATCGCCTTGCACCGGTAGACCAATATCCTGCAGGCGCTGGCGCGCGCTGGCCGAAGGTGCGCCCGCACTGCGTACCAGCACGCCCAGTCCCTCGCGCAACGCCTGGCGCATGGCAGCCAGCTGGCCGGCACTCAATGCGGCCAGGCTGCGCTCGTCCAGCAGCAGCAGATCGCTGCGCGCGAGTGACGCCGCATCCAGCGCGACCGCGCCATCTCCCACGCTGACACCCGCCCCGGTATCGGCCTGCACCTGCACGCGGATGCCGGCATCGGCCGCCCAACGCCGCAGGTACTTCAGCTCTGGGCCCGGCGCGCTGGCGCGCACCAGCAGGCGCAGCGGTGCGGCCGGCAGGGTCTGCTGCGGCACCGGTACGCTGTCCACCACATGGCCGTCGGCATCGAGCAGGCGCAGCTGGAACACGCTGCGGCCTTCGGCGCGGGCGATGCCGCTGAGCTTCACGCGCCCGTCCTCGGCAACGTCCGTGCGATCAACCACGCTGTCGGCGGGGTCAAGCAGCTCTGCTTTCGCCTTGGCCGCGCCACGCGCCTGTGCCTGGACGTCAAAACGAGCACCGGGAGCGACATCGGCCGGTGGTTGCAGCGCGATCCAGCCGCGCGGCTCCGGTGCGGCCTGCCAACGTACATCCGGCGGCAACACCGCGTCGCGATCACGTGCGGCGAGGCCCGCACCGACCAGTGTCAGTGTGGACGCCGGATGCTGGCGCAGCGCGGTGGCCAGGTCGGGAACGCGCTGTGCGCCGGAAATATCGGCAGCTTCGGGCAAAAGCAACAGCGGGCCTTCGCTGGCCGGGAGCGCGCCGGCCTTGCCGGCATCGGTTCCGAGGACCACCAGCCCGCCTGCGGGTTGCTGGCGGGTGGGCGGCACCAGGCAGAAATACAGCAGCGCGGCGACGATGATCTGCAGTGCGATCACGATCCACCGGCGGCCAGGGTGGGCGGTGTTTCCACGCAGCTGGCGCACGCTGGCGATGACCACGATCAGGGCAAGTGCCAGTGCAATCCACAGGTCCACAGCGGAGGCGTTCATGGCTGCGCCTCCAGCGCATCAAGGTACCGCTGCCCCATCGCATCGGCGGCACTGCGCCGCATCGCCTGCGGCAGCGGACGCTGCAGCGCCCGCCACAACTGTGCACGCAGGCGCTGGCGACAGTCTTGGCAACCGGGCTCGATGCGCAGCTGCTCGATGGCCGCAGCCAGATCGAGTGCATCGGGCAGGTAGGCCGCGTTGCGCTGCTGCCAAGTCGCGAGCGCATCCAGATCCGGCGCGCCGGTGTCGTCGCCGAGACGCTGCCAGGCTTCGACGATGGCCGGATCGGGCGGGGTGCGGGCGGCCAGCGGCAGTTCCCGACTGGCCAGTCCAGCGCGATCACCGCCGAGGCGGCGGCCTTCATCGATCGGTGGCAGTTCCGGCCCGACCCGGGCCAGATAGATGCGCTCGGCCTGCTGCACCTGCTTGATGAAGCCCAATGCCTTGTAGGCGAAGGGCAATGCCTGCTCCGGTCGGCCCTGGCGCAGCTCGCCTTCGGCCGACCACATCTGGTCAAGCGCCGCCTTCAGCGTGGCACGGGTCTGCGGATCGAGCAGAGTGGCCGCCTCGGCGTGGTCATGGGTGTGTCCGTACTCGGAGAGCACGTCGGTGGCGCTGCCGAACACCGGCGGCGTATCGGCATTGGCCGGCTTGCCGCCGTGGTCGTGGCCATGCGCGTCGTGCGCTCCGGCCTCGGCGCCATGGTCGTGATCGTCGTCGTGATCGTGGTCGTCTGCGGCGGGCGTATCGCTGGTGGGCAGGTCGCTGGTCGGCGGTGGCTTCGGCGCACCTTCGCTTTCCTCACCCAGGAACTGGCCGTAGCGCAGGCGCAGGATGCGCTGGTCGACGCCGATCGCATCGCTGCGCTTCACGAAGTCCTCGGCGGCCAGGCTGCGTCGTTGCCGGATCAGCGCTTCGGCATCGATGATGATCTGCCGCTGGCTGCGGAAGTAGGCAGGCAGGGTCTTCTTGATGCGGCCTTCCAGCTCTGCACCGAGTGCGACTTCGGCGCTGGGCAGGCGCAGGATCACGCTGCTGCTGCGTCCGGTCTGCGGCGTGGGCGCATGGTTGTCGCGCACTTCCAGCTGGGCGATGACATCGTTGCCGGGCTGTGCGCCCAGCGCAGCCAGATCAAGGGTATGGGCGAAACGCCGCGCGGTGGCTTCGCCGCTGCCGGCAAGCGTGACGCTGCGCTTCACGAAGGTGATGTTCTCACCGCTGCCCTGGGTGGTGGTGATCGACAGCGTTGCCTGCGCCGCGACACCGTAATCGTCGCTGGCCTCGAAGCGCAGCGCCCATTGCCGTTGCCCGGGCGTGCCCAGCACCAGGCTGGCGGCCGGCTCCAGCACGCGCACGCTGGGCGCGCGGTCGGCCACAACATCCAGCCGGTACAGGCGGGTTTCGGCCAGCGCCGGTTCGCTCACCACGCGGTACAGCACCGGCGTGCGCGCCACATCCTGTGCCTGCCACTGCCCATCGCGCTCGCTCAGCGGCAGCCGTCGACCATCGTGGAACTGCAGCCATGCCTTGGCCGGTGCGTGGTCGAAGCGCAACGACCACGACAGCTGGCTGTCGGCGGCGACCTTTGCATCCAGCGTGCTCTGCGTCAGCGTGGCTTGCCCGGTGTAAGCCGGTGCGTCGATGCGCAGGCGACTGGACTGCAGTTGCAGCGGGCCTGCGGACGCCGTGCTGCCTGGCGCCGACGTGCGAGCAGGCGCGGAACCGGGATTCGAACGCGGCCAGCCGAGTGCCAGCGCAACGATGGCCAGGCCTGCGATCCAGCACAGCGCCAATGCCCCACGCGGCCAGCGCGGACGCAGTTCCGGCATCGCGCGTTCCAGCGTGGCCAGCACGCGCGCGCGCTGGCGCTGCTGCAGCGGATTGAGGGTGAGCGTATCGGCGAACAGCAGATCGGCACTGTCCTCGCTGGTACCGCCGGCATCGAGCTGGCGCTGCACCCACTGCGGGTCCAGCTGGCGGGAACGTGCCGTGGCGAGCGCTGCGCAGGCGAGCAGGCTGACCGTGCCGACCACGCAGGCGATATCGAAGCCCGCCAGGCGCAGCGCCAGCGTCGTCGCGGCCAGCGCCCACGGCAGGCCCAGCAGCAGGGTAATGAGTGCACGGCGACGGCGTGCGCGTTGCCAGGCGTGCTGCAGAGTGTTCATGTGGCCACCCTGCGCCGGCGACTGCTGGCCATCCAGCGCTCCAGCGCGAACAGCAGCACGATGGTCAGCAGCAACCAGGCGGTTGGCTCCCGCACCGGCGGTGTTGCCGCAGGCAACGCAGACCGATAGGGCGCCTGGTCCCTTGCATCGCCGAGGCGCGGCGAAGGGGGCGCTTGCAGCGCCAGCAGCAGGGCACGCGGCAACTGCGGATCGCGCAGCGCAGCGTTGCCTGAGGCGTCCCAGTCACCGGGCAGAGACAGCAGGACACCGTGGCCGATGCGTTGCTGCCACAGCAGCGGGGTGCCCTCGGTGTTGCGCAGCAGGATGCTGGCGCTGGCAGCAGGCTTGCCGGCAGTCATAGTCATGACACGACTGCCGTCGCGCAGCCACGCCTGCCAGTTCGCCGGCAGTGCATCGTTGCGGCTCCATACGCCGATCTCGCCGCGTTCGGGCAGGGTATCCGCCACCAGAGGAGCGAGCGGCGCCTGCACGCCCCACGCGCGCTGCAGTGCATTCAACCAGTGCTGGGCAGCGGCCGAAGCATCGCTGTGCACGCGCAGGCGCGGCGACGTTGCGGCACGCGGTTGCGCAGTGACCGGCATCGGCTGCGGGCGCCACTGCACCTCGCGCGACAGCTGCAGGCGTGCGCCGTCCAGGCCGGGCAGGGGATCGGGAACGTGCACGGTCAATGCGGTGCCAACGGGCAGCTGCGCGTCCAGTTCGCGCAGCAGGCTGGGCAGGGATGCACTGGCTGCAGGTGGCGCCTGATCAATGGCCGGGAAGCCGGGCGCCAGCCAGTGCCAGTTGCGATCCGCAGCGGTACCGCGCAGTGCGGCGGCATCCAGTCCCGGGGCCACCACCGTCCATGCACTGGAGGCCGGCACGGGCCCGGTCAACGCAGGCCGTGCCAGCAGCAAAGCCAGCGCGGCAAGCAACAGCAGGCGCACCAGCAGCAATGGCCAGTCATCGAAGCGGATGCGCTGGCGTGGCCGGATCTGTGCGCGCAGCCAGCGCAGCGCGGCGAAATCCAGCGGTGTGTACGGATGGCGGCGGGCGAGGTGGATCAACAACGGCAACAGCCCTGCGGCGAGCGCGGCCAGGCCCAACGGGAACAGCAGGATCATGCACCGCCCCCACGCCCGAACAGCGCCTGCAGTGGTTGATCCAGCGGCTGGTCGAGCCAGCCGGTGGCACTGGCGATGCCACTGGCCTGCAGGCGCGACTGCAATGCGTTGCGTGCGCCAGCGAAGCGCTGCAGGTAGTCGCTGCGGATCGCCGCGCCATCGCCCAGCAGTTCCTCGCCGGTCTCCGGATCGCGGAAGCGATGGCCGGCGTCGAACGGGAAGTCGCGTTCGTCGGCAGTCAGGATCTGCAGCAGGGCCACTTCGCGGCGCGCGCTGGCCAGTTGTTCCAGCAGCACGATGCCGGCCTCGTCGAAGCCATCACCGATCGCCAGCAGCAGGTCGCCCGGACGCACGCGCTCCCACAGCGGGCGCAGGCGATCGGCCGCAGGCCAGCCGCCGCGTGCCTGCAGGGCATGCAGTTGCAGATGCACGCGGTCACGCTGGCGTGCGCCGTTCGCTGCGGGTACCAGCTGCAGGCCATCGCCATTGATCGCCAGCAGGCCGAAACGGTCGCCCTGCTGCAGGGCCAGCTCCACCACGCACGCGGCCACGCCGCGCATGTGGTCCAGGCGCGTGCGCTGCGGTGCCGCGCGATCGGCCTGGCCGGCCGAGGCGGTGGCATCGAGCAGCAGCCAGACCGTGATCGGGCTTTCGCGTTCGGATTCGCGCACGAAGAAGCGGTCCGAGCGTGCATACAGCTTCCAGTCGATCTGGCGCAGCTCGTCTCCCGGTTCGTAGGCCCGGTACTGGGCGAATTCGAGGCCCGCACCGCGGCTGCGGCTGGCGTGCTGGCCGATGCCGCTTGCGCCGCTCGCCAGGCGCGGCCGCAACCGCAGCAGGCGCAGGCGCGCACGCAGTTCCGGTGGCAACGTCAGCGGGGCACCTGCGTTCACGCGTGGCTCAACCCGGGAACGGCACGGCCTGCAGCAGGGCGGCGACCACGTCGTCGGCACGCTTCTGCTCGGCCTCGGCGGCGAACGACAGCAGCAGGCGATGACGCATCACCGGCGCGGCCAAGGCCTGCACATCCTCACGGGTGGCGGCGAAGCGGCCCTGCAGCAATGCGCGTGCTTTCGCCGCCAGCACCAGCGATTGCCCGGCGCGTGGGCCAGCGCCCCATTTCACCCATTGGTTGATTGCTGCCGGTGCGCCCTCGCCGGGACGGCTGGCGCGCACCAGGCGGGTGATCCAGGCCAGCACATCGGGGCTGACATGCACCTGGCGCACCGCGGCCTGCAGGGCAATCACCGCTTCGGCATCCATCACCTTCGGCACCGCGTCGGTGGCACCGCCAGTGGTCTGTTCCAGGATCTGCCGCTCTTCGTCCTCGCTCGGGTAATCCACCAGCACGTGCAGCAGGAAACGATCCAGCTGTGCTTCCGGCAGCGGGTAGGTGCCGGCCTGCTCGATCGGGTTCTGCGTGGCCAGCACGAAGAACGGTGCAGGCAGTGCATACGTGGTGCCTGCGTAGCTGACGGTACGCTCCTGCATCGCTTCCAGCAGCGCGGCCTGGGTCTTGGGCGGGGTACGGTTGAGTTCGTCGGCCAGCAGCAGGTTGGTGAAGATCGGGCCCTGCTGGAAGCGGAAATGGCGATGGCCGGTGCCGTGATCTTCCTCCAGCAACTCCGTACCGAGGATGTCGCTGGGCATCAGGTCGGGGGTGAACTGCACGCGCCGGAACTGCAGTTCCAGCGCCTGCCCGAGCGAGCGCACCAGCAGGGTCTTGCCCAGTCCCGGGGCGCCTTCCAGCAGGCAGTGGCCGCCGGCCAGCAGGCCGATCAGCAGCTGCTCGACCACGGTGTTCTGGCCAACCACCGCGCGTGCGAGCGCAGCGCGCAGATCGTGCAGGCGCGGCAGCAGGGAGTCGAGGTCAGCGGTGGTCATGGGCGTGCAGGTCCTATCAATTGTTCAACGCGTACATCACGATGTTGACGCCGAAGCGGGTGTTGTCTTCGGCCAGGAAACGCTTGTTGCGCCAGTCGTAGTCCCACTCGCAGCCGTAGTCCTTGTTGCTGTAGAGCAGGCCCAGGCGGCCGTCGACCTCGATGCCCTTCAGGTAGTCGTGCACCAGGTCGTCGCCCCAGCCGTTGAGCTCGAAGCTGGTGGCCGGTGGCCCATCGGGGAAGCGGAAGAAGCTGCGGTACAGCGCGTGGCTGTTGGGCAGCTTCTGCAATGCCTTCGGTCCAAACAGGCGACCCATCTGCGCCTCGAACGAGGTGGCGAACAGGCCGTCGATATCATGGTTGCAGTCGTCGACGAAGACGAAGCCGCCATTGCGCACGTAGCGCACGAAGTTCTGCCGCTCGGCGGCGTTGAACTCCACCAGTGTGTGCCCGGCCAGGTAGCAGAACGGCGCTTCCAGCATGCGCGGGTCGGCCAGCGCCACCACGTGTTCCTGCGGATCCACGCGCAGCGAGGTGTAGTCAATCAGCGAGGTGATCAGGTTGGACGGCATGCGCGCGTCCACATCCCAATCGCCGGAGTCGTACTGCAGGCGGGTGAACCAGAAGTCGTAGCACGAACTGCGCGGGCCTGACTGCGCCAAGGCCGGCAGCACCGCCGCCGAAGCGGCAGCGGCCAACCAGCGCAGGCAGGCCCGGCGATCCATCAGACCGCGTCGGACAGCGAGGTGAAGGTGAAATCGCGCAGCTTCATCGGCGGGATCATCATCACGTAGCTGGATTCATCACCGGCCACGCGCACCGGCTTGCCCAGCTCTTCGATGTTGTTGAGCATGATCACCGGCGATTCGTTGAAGCGGAAGTTCTTCACCGGGTGCTTGATCTGGCCGTTCTCGATGTAGAAGGTGCCGTCGCGGGTCAGGCCGGTCAGCAGCACGGTCTGCGGATCAACCATGCGGATGTACCAGGTACGGGTGACCAGGATGCCCTTCTGGGTACCGCGCACCAGCTCGGCGGTGCTCTTGTCGCCACCGCTCATCAGCAGGTTGCCCGGCGTGGCCTTGGCGGTCTTGCCCTGCTTCTGCGCCCAGAAGCGCGAGTAGTCGAGGTTGGCGATCCTGCCGTTCTCGATGATCGCCATGCGTTCGCGCGGCATGCCTTCGCCGTCCCACGGCAGCACCGGTGCATCCGGATGCCAGGGGTCGGCAATCATGGTCACGCGCGGGTCGTAGACCTGCTCGCCCAGCTTGTTGCCGCCGCCCTTCTTCGACAGGAAGCTGCGTCCTTCATCGGCCGAGCGTGCGCTGAAGAAGTTCATCATGAAGCTGATCAGGCCGGCGGCCGCGGCGGGCTCCAGGATGACCGTGTACTTGCCCGGCTCCAGCGCCTTGGCTTCGGCCGATTCGGTGGCCTTGCGCATGGCGATGCGGATGTCCTGGTCGGCCTTGAAGTCGGCCGCATCCTTCAGGTTGCGGCCGACCCAGCCCGAACCGCGGCCATCTTCGGTACGCACGGTGCAGGTGTAATCGAAGTTGGTGGTGCGCTGGTAGGCGAAGTTGCCGTTGCTGTTGGCGGTGGCCTGGAAGCCCTGGCCGTCTTCGAGGAAGCCGGCGGCGATCAGGCCGTGGCCACGGCACGGGGCGATCGAATCGGCGGCGACCTTGGCGCGGAACGCCGGATCGATCGCTGCAGTGGATTCGCTGAAGGTCGGGCTGGCGCGATAGCTCTGCTTGCCGATGGCCGGCATGAACTCCGGGTTCTCCGGCGCCAGGCGCGCCAGGTCTTCGGCACGGCGCACCACGCGTTCCAGCGCGGCGTCGTCGAACTCGTTGATCGAGGCCGTGCCGACGCGCTTGCCGAAGGCGACGGTGACCGCCAGCTCGGTGTTGTCGACGATGCCACTGGTGGAGACGTTGTTCAGCGCGAAACGGATGTTGCCGCTGATCGCGCCGGCCAGCACGGCGGTGCATTCGTCGGCCTTGGACAGGGCGATGACCTTGTCGAGGATGGCCTTGGCCTGGGCTTCGGTGAAGATACTCATGGTGTAAGGGCTCCTGACCGATCAGCCGAGGCTGCGTGCGGTGTTGATGACGTTGATGCCGTTGAAGCGCGCAGTCGACGAACCGTGCGAGACCGCCGAAACCTGGCCCGGCTGGCCCTTGCCGTCGAAGAACGAACCGCCCAGGCGGTAGTCGCGCTCGTCGGCCACGGCGGTGCAGGCGTTCCAGAACTCCGGTGTGCGGATCTGGTAGGCCACGTCTTCCAGCATGCGGGTGATCTGGCCGTTCTTGATCTCGTAGAACAGCTGGCCGCCGAACTGCGCGTTGTAGCGCTGCTGGTCGATCGAGAACGAACCATCACCGATGATGTAGATGCCGTTCTCCACGTCCTTGATCAGGTCCGGCACGCTCAGCGGCTTCTTGCCCGGTGCCATCGACACGTTGGCCATGCGCTGGAACTGCACGCTGGACCACGAGTCGGCGTAGCAGCAGCCGTCGGACTCGGTCTTGCCGAGGATGTGGGCCTGGTCGCGGATGGTCTGGTAATCCACCAGTTTGCCGTTGCTGATCAGGTCCCAGCGCTTGCACTTCACGCCTTCATCGTCGTACGCCACCGCACCGAGGCTGCCCGGCTGGGTCTTGTCGGCGAAGATGTTGACCAGTTCGCTGCCGTACTGGAAATGCTGTTCGCGCTTGTCCAGGGTGGCGAAGCTGGTGCCGGCGTAGTTGGCTTCGTAGCCGAGCACGCGGTCCAGCTCCAGCGGGTGGCCGATCGACTCATGGATGGTCAGCCAGGTGTGCGACGGGTCGAGCACCAGATCGTACTTGCCCGGCTTAACGGACGGGGCCTTCAGCTTCTCCTGCGCCTGCTTGGCGGCGGCGATGGCATCTTCCTTCATGTTGTAGGAAGAGCTGTAGTTGACCACGCCATTCGGGCTGACCACCTTGCCGGCAGCCGCGCCGTCCAGATACTCGTAGCCCAGGCCCATCGGCGAGGACAGGCCTTCGCGGGTACGGAACTTGCCGCTGGACTTGTCGATGGCGGTGATCGTCATCGGTGCCCAGATGCGGTGCACGTCCTGGTCGATATAGGAACCATCGGTGGAGGCGAAGTACTTCTGCTCGTTGACCAGGAACAGCATCGAGTTGACGAAGCTGGCACCGGCGCCCATCGCCGCAGCGTTGACGTCCAGCAGCAGGCCGACCTTGTCCTTGATCGGCACTTCCATCGCATTCTTGCGGATAGGCGTGCGCCAGCTCACCTCACCCACGCCCGGCGCCTTGGCCAGCTGTACCGGTGCGGTCTGCACGCCGGCATTGGCCTTGGCGATTGCTGCGGCCTGCTGCGCGGCCTTGGCTACATCGGCCGTACCCAGCGCATTGGTGGCGGCGAAGCCCCACGCACCGTTGACGATCACGCGGATGCCAACACCGGTGGACTCGGTGTTCACCACGTTCTGCACCTTGTCCTCGCGGGTGATCACGAACTGCCGCAGGTAGCGGCCGATGCGCACGTCGCAGTAGGTGGCACCGGCCTGGCGGGCAGCGGCCAGTGCTGCATCGGCCAGGCGCTTCTTCAGCCCTAGGTCCAGCGTGCTCTGCAGTTGCTCGGCGGCAATCGCCTTGCCGAAGAAGGAGGGCACGATCAGCCCGCCCGCGGTAAGCCCGGTCAGGGCCAGGAAGTCACGTCTTTGCAAGGCTGCTCTCCATGTCGAAGGATGGGTGGCTCAAGCGCCGAGACTGCGCGCGGTGTTGATGATGTTGATGCCGTTGAAGCGGGTGGTGGACGAACCGTGCGAGACCGCCGAGACCTGGCCGGGCTGGCCCTTGCCGTCGAAGAACGAACCACCCAGGCGGAAGTCACGCTCGTCGCAGATGGCAGTGCACGCGTTCCAGAACTCCGGCGTGCGGATCTGGTAGGCCGCATCCTCGACCATGCCGGCGATCTTTCCGTCCTTGATCTGGTAGTACAGTTGGCCGCCGAACTGCGCGTTGTAGCGCTGCTGGTCGATCGAGTACGACCCGCGGCCGTGGATGTAGATGCCGTTCTCCACGTCCTTGATCATGTCCTCGACGCTGAGTGGCTTTTTGCCAGGTGCCAGTGAAACGTTGGCCATGCGCTGGAACTGCACGCTGGACCAGGAATCGGCGTAACTGCAGCCATGCGAGGCATTGCGGCCGAGGATGTGGGCCTCATCGCGGGTGGCCTGGTAATCGACCAGGATGCCGTCGCGCACCAGATCCCAGCGCTGGGTCTTCACGCCTTCGTCGTCGTAGCCGACCGCACCGAGGCTGCCCGGTTGGGTCTTGTCGGCGAAGAAGGTGACGATGTCGCTGCCCCAGCGGAAACCGGCATCGCGCTTGTCCAGCGTGGCGAAGCTGGTGCCGGCGTAGTTGGCTTCGTAGCCGAGCACGCGGTCCAGCTCCAGCGGGTGGCCAACGTTCTCGTGGATGGTCAGGAACAGGTTGGACGGGTCCAGCACCAGGTCGTACTTGCCCGGCTTCACCGACGGCGCCTTCAGCTTCTCGCGCGCGTGGCGGGCGGCGGCGATGGCGTCCTCGACCGGGTCGTAGGAATCGCGGTAGGCGGTGATGCCACCGGGCAGCTGCACCTTGCCGCGCGCATCGCCATCAAGGAACTCGTAGCCCATGCCCATCGGCGAGGACAGGCCGGCACGAGTGCGGAACCTGCCGCTGGCCTTGTCGATGGCGGTGGCAGTGAACGGCAGCCAGATGCGATGGATGTCCTGGTCGATGAACGAGCCGTCGCTGGAGGCGAAGTACTTCTGTTCATTGACCAGGAACAGGGTGGAATTGATGTAGTCGGCGCCCGCATTCAGCGCGGCGGCGTTGAGTGCCAGCAACAGCTCGACCTTGTCCTGGATCGGCACCGTCATCGCGTTCCTGCGCACTGGGGTCTGCCAGCGCACCTCGCCCACCGACGGCGTCGGTGCCAGCTGCACCGGCCGGGTCTGGATGCCGGCGTTGGCGCGGGCGATCGCTGCGGCCTGCTCGACCGCCGCGCGCACGGCAGCCTCGGTCTGCTGGTGGGTAGCGGCAAAGCCCCAGGCGCCGTTGACGATCACCCGCACGCCGACACCGGACGATTCGCGGTTGGTCACATTGCCGACCTGGTGCTCGCGGGTGATGACCGACTGGTTGAGATAGCGGCCGATGCGCACGTCGCAGTAGCTGGCCTTGGCGGTGCGTGCGGCGGCGAGCGCAACGTCCGCCAGGCGTCTGCGCTGGGCGGTATCGACCGGGGCGAGCAGCTGCTCGGCGGCGATGGCACGGGAATGCGGCAGCAGCAGGCCCGCCAGGCCCAGACCGGAAAAAGCCAGGAACTCACGTCGTTGCACAGCGTTTCTCTCTCTCGCTTGCGTGCGGTTGGCAACGGGCCGGACCGATCACGTCAACTCCTCGACTTTCGCCAGCGCGGCGCGTCCGGGCAAGTGACTGCAGTCATGGTTGGGTGGGTTTCGGCAGGGCTGCGCCCTGCACCTTCTCAATGCAACGGCCGGAGCCAAAGCAAAAGCCAGAGCGGCATTCCGTGGGTTGGTGGGGCGGTGTCGGACTGCGGGGACGCCGCAAGTACGTCCCTGTAGGCTTGGCAGCCGCATCCATGCGGCTGACACCCCGCAATCCGACACCGCCCCACCTTCGACAGGTTCACTCGGCTGTTGGTAGGTGTCGACCTTGGTCGACACGTCTGTCAGATATCGAAATGTATCCGGGGTCAGAGCCGTTCCGACAGACCGCAGAAAACTGTCGAAGGCGGGGTGGGTCCGGTTGCGGGGGCGTGAGCGCCATGGATGGCGCGACCGAGCCTCCATGGGTGAGGGCGCTTTGCTTGCGAAGCACCGCTTCGCAAGCGCCCGAACGCACAGCCGCCAGCGGCTGGGCCGGACCCCGGAGGGGGATTCACGGCGTCCCCCGCAACCGGACCCACCCCGCCATCCCCCAGGAAGCCCGCGCTGTTGCAGTTGCTTTGGCTGTTGCTGTTGCTCCGGCTCCTGCGGGTGCAGGGCTGCAAGCCCTGCAGACACCCCCTCGTGCACAATGGGGCCGACCCCGCCTGGACACCGTCCCTGATGTCGAGCAAGCCGTATTCAGAAGCCTGCGAGCGCAACCGCGAACCCATCGCCACCGCACTCGACCCGTGGATGGGCGACCGTCATCGGGTGCTGGAGATCGGCAGTGGCACCGGCCAGCACGCGGCGTTCTTCGCCGAGCGCTGGCCCTGGCTGCGCTGGCAGCCTAGCGATCATCCGGACCATCTGCCGGGCATCGAGGCCTGGCGTGCGGAGGCCGCGCTGCTCAATCTGCTGCCGCCGGTGGCACTGCAGGTGGAACTACCTCCGGCGTCGGGCCTGTCGTTGCCCGAGGGCAGCACGTTCGATGCCGCATTCAGCGCCAACACGTTGCACATCATGAGCTGGGAGCATGTGCAGGCGCTGTTCGCCGCGCTGCCATCGGTGCTGCGGCATGGTGCGCTGCTGGCGGTATACGGCCCGTTCAACTACGGCGGCCGCTACACCAGCGACAGCAACGCGCAGTTCGATGCCTGGCTGAAGGCGCGTGATCCACGCAGCGGCATCCGCGATGTGGAAGCGGTGCAGGCGCTGGCGGCGGACAACGGCTTCACCCGCCTGGGTGATGTGGCGATGCCGGCCAACAACCGGTTGCTGCTGTGGCGGCTGGGGTGATCAGGCGTCCGGCGACATGCTGGAAAGGCGTGCCGCCGCAGCGCGCAGCCCGTTGAAAATGGGTTCGGACACGTTTACGGGGAAATCACTTGGGAGCTGACGCGTGACCTGCTCGATGGCGGGTTCGACGGCTGCGATCAGCGCTTCGATCCACGGCTCCGCACCATCAGCGATACCACAGGCGCGTGCGGTTTCGTTCCAATGGCGTCGTCGCACAAGGTGCAGCTTCCGGTGGCGATTCTTGCCCTGGACGGACATGGCGAGCTGTGCATTCCGCGGGTCGAGCTGGTTTGGCCCCCTACCCAGGATGGGATGCACCGACAATACGTCGTAGACGGGTGTCAGGCGGAAGCGTCCACCGGCTTCGAGGTAAACACTGAAGTTCTTGGCATGTCCATCGGTTGCAGCCAACATCCAGAAAAGAATCTGCGTCTTGAAGAAGGTCGCCCGATCCTCGAAATGCTCGGATTGTCGAAGCAGATCCATGATGGTCACGATGCCTGGGCCGCCACCGGATTCATACTTCCTGGCAGCGGGCAGACCGAAGACCTGGCACATGTCTTCCTGCGGCAGCCGCAGCCACCACCGGCGATCCGCAGAAGGGCGGCGGTCGAATCGCTCCACAATAAGCGCGCGTTCGTCCTTGAAGCGTCCCATCTGCGTATTCGCAACGGGGATTCCAAAGGCGGAAAGCAGTTGCATGCACAGCCATTCGTTCTCGACGGATTGGTGCATGTCCGCCCGCATGTTGCCCACAATGCCAAGCGGCAGCTTGAAGATATGGGTGGATGGGGTACTGCCGGTGGGAATGCACCACTGGCCAGCATGCAGCAGAAGTCCCGTCTTCTCCTGCGCACCGGCGATGGATATGCGGAACGCATCATCACTGGTGGGTGCGCCAGGTAGATTCCCTGCCGTCACCTGACGCAGGATCGCAGCGACGCCTGATTCGTCCAACGCTTCGCACGTAATCTGCTGGATGTCCCCCGGTGTATGCGAAAGCGGCAGCAGTTGCACTGCGCCGACGCAATCCCGGCCAATGGCTTCGAGAAGATCGAATGTGTCGCTGCTGCGCGTGGAGAACCTGTCGCGGATCCGGTTGCGGATGACGGCGTTGTCGGGAAGAAGGTTGTCGAAGTAGTTGTTGACGACATTGCCCCGATGGCTCTCACCCTCCGGGAGCAGGGGCAGTGAGAGTGACAACGGCCGGGACTGGGCGGAGCTGATCCACGAGTCGACGTACGAAAGCCGGGAAGAGCCGCTCCGGACATCATCCCAGAGCGCGACCTCGACACCATTCATCCAGACCCGCAGCGTACCCATGGCTCACCACTCCAACGTTGACGTTGTCTCCGGGGGGCTTCGCTGCTGCAATCTGACTTCCAGACCCAGCACTGCCCAGACCCGCATCAGCCGTTCGAAGCTTGCCGATGCCGGGTCGCGCTCCAATGCGCCTACTGCCTGGCGGCTTATGCCGAGCTGTGCCGCCAACTGCGCCTGGCTCAGGCCCGCCTGGCGCCTGAACGCACGCATCAGCGGTGCCAGTTGTTGAGGTGTCCTCACCGTGTGCAGCGGCCTGTCCATATCGGCAGTCCCCTAGAAAGTGACCGTACGCGAACGTGTACGCAAAGGATAGGTTGCATTACGACAAGCAACCTATCTCTTTCCTTCGCTGGAGGCAACCTATCGATTGCTATCTCAATATGCAATCAATAGGTTGCTTTCGCGCCGCCAGCGGTGCTCAAGCCACCTGCACGATGTGCAGCGCCTTTGGGTTCCGCCACTGCGCCAGCAGGGCGGCTTCGCGCGCCTTGGCCTGCTCGAAATGCGCTTCCTTGACGTGGCCGAAGCCGCGGATGTGCTCGGGCACGCTGGCGATCTCCACCGCCAGCGCCAGACGGTCGTCATCCAGGCCGTCCAGCAGCAGCTGCACGGTGGCCTCGTAATCGCCGATCAGCTTGCGCTCCATGCGGCGTTCCTCGGTGCGTCCGAACACGTCGAAGCGGCCACCACGCAGGAACTTCAGCTTGGCCAGCAGGCCGAAGGCCTTGAACATCCACGGGCCGTATTCCTTCTTCAGCAACCGGCCCTGCTCGTCCTTCTTGGCGAACAGCGGCGGTGCCAGGTGGAAGCGCAGCTGGTAATCGCCCTCGAACTGCTGCTGCAGGCGGCGCTGGAAGTCGCCACTGGTATACAGGCGGGCCACTTCGTACTCGTCCTTGTAGGCCATCAGCTTGAACAGGTAACGGGCTACGGTCTCGGTCAGCGCGGTGGAACCGCCGATGCGGTCGGCTTCGGCGGCGCGCACGCGCTCGACCAGGCTGCGGTAGCGGTTGGCGTAGGCAGCGTCCTGGTACTCGACCAGGAACGCGGCGCGGCGCTCGATCATTTCATCCAGCGAGCGCGACAGGCGGGCGTCGTCCAGCGGCAGGAACGCAACATCGCCACCGTGCGAGGGCAGGCCACGCAGTTCGCGTTCGTCGCCGGTGTTGCGCGGTGCGGCGGTGGCACCCCATTCGTTGCCCTCCCACTCGCCCGGCGGCAGCGGGTGCAGCGGGCCCGGAGTGGATTCGGTATCGGTGTGGCGGTTGCGCACCAGGCCGGCGGCCTGCTGCACGGCCTGCGGGTCGACCACGGCCAGGCGGCCCCAGGCGAAGGCCTGCTGGTTCATCGCCACGGCCGCACCGTTGAGCTCGATGGCGCGCATCAGCGACTCGAACGACAGCGGCACCAGGCCCTGCTGCCACGCATAGCCGAGGATGAACAGGTTGGCGGCGATCGCATCGCCCAGCAGCGCGGTGGCCAGCTGGGTGGCATCCAGCAGCAACGGCTCCTGGCCGCCCAGCGCCACGCGCACACCGGCCACGATGTCGGCGGCGGGGAACTGCATGTCCGGTCGGGTGGTGAAGGTGCCGGGCATTGCTTCGTAGGTGTTCAGCACCACCTGCGAACGGCCGGCACGCACCTTCGACAGCGCCCAGTAGTCGTTGACCACCACCATGTCGCAGCCCACCACCAGGTCGGCTTCGCCGGCGGCGATGCGCACGGCGTGGATGTCTTCGGGACGACGGGCAATGCGGATATGCGTGGTCACCGCGCCGCCCTTCTGTGCCAGGCCGGTCTGGTCGAGCACGGTCGCACCCTTGCCTTCCAGGTGGCCGGCCATGCCCAGCAGCGCGCCGATGGTCACCACGCCGGTACCGCCGACGCCGGTGATCAGGATGTTCCAGGGCTGTTCGAGGGTGCCGCGGATGGCCGGTGCCGGCAGGTTGTCCAGCAGGGTGGAAGCATCGCGCTTGCTGCCCTTGCGCGGCTGGCCACCGTGCACGGTGACGAAGCTCGGGCAGAAACCGTTCACGCAGGAATAGTCCTTGTTGCAGTTGGACTGATCGATCTCGCGCTTGCGCCCGAACTCGGTTTCCTTCGGTAGCACCGACACGCAGAAGCTCTTCTTGCCGCAGTCACCGCAGCCTTCGCAGACCAGCGAATTGATCAGCACGCGCTTCTGCGGATCTTCCAGCTTGCCGCGCTTGCGGCGGCGGCGCTTCTCGGTGGCGCAGGTCTGTTCGTAGATCAGGATCGAAACCCCCTTCACCTCGCGCAGGCGCTTCTGCACCTCATCCAGCTCGCTGCGGTCGTGGAACTCGACGTCGCTGGGGAAGTGCTCGCGCTGGCCGGTCCACTTGCCGATGTTGTCCGACAGCACCACGATGGTGTGGATGCCTTCGGCGCGCATCTGCTTTGCGATGTCCGGCACGCTCAGCGGGCCGTCCACCGGCTGGCCGCCGGTCATCGCCACCGCGTCGTTGTAGAGGATCTTGTAGGTGATGTTGACGCCGGCGGCGACCGCCTGGCGGATCGCCAGCGAGCCGCTGTGGAAATAGGTGCCGTCGCCCAGATTCTGGAATACGTGCGGGGTGTCGGTGAACGGCGCCTGCCCGGCCCAGGTCACGCCTTCGCCGCCCATGTGAGTGAAGGTGTCGGTGCTGCGGTCCATCCAGGTCACCATGTAGTGGCAACCGATGCCGGCCAGCGCCCGCGAGCCTTCCGGCACCTGGGTAGAGGTGTTGTGCGGGCAGCCCGAGCAGTAGTGCGGTACGCGCGGGAAGCTGGCGCGCGGCAACGCAAGCTCGGCTTCCTTCTCCTGCATCCACTGCAGGCGCTGCTCGATCGATTCGTTGTTGAAGAACTTCTGGATGCGGCGACCGATCACGCCGGCGATGGTGGCCGGCGTCAGCTCACCGGTGGACGGCAGGATCCATTCGCCGCTTTCATCGTACTTGCCGACGATGGACGGGCGCTGGCCCCAGCTGGCCGGCCAGTTGAAGAACTGTTCCTTCATCTGGCGCTCGATGAAGGCACGCTTCTCCTCCACCACGATGATGTCTTCCAGGCCCTGCGCGAAGCGCGCGATGCCCTGCGGTTCCAGCGGCCAGGTCATGCCGACCTTGTACACGCGGATGCCGATGCCGGCGCACGCGGCTTCGTCCAGGCCCAGGTACTCCAGCGCCTGCAGCACGTCCAGGTAGCTCTTGCCGGTGGTGACGATGCCCAGCCGCGCGCGCGGCGCATCCATCACCACCTTGTCGATGCCGTTGGCGCGGGCAAAGGCCTGTGCGGCCTTCACCGCATAGCGGTGCAGGCGCATTTCCTGGTCCAGCGGCGGGTCTGGCCAGCGGATGTTGAGGCCACCCGACGGCATCTCGAAGTCTTCCGGCAGCACGATGCGGCGCGCCATCGGATCGACCTGCACCGACGCCGACGATTCCACCGTCTCGGCGATGGTCTTGAAGCCGACCCAGCGGCCGGTATAGCGGCTCATCGCCCAGCCCAGCAGGCCCATGTCGAGGATGTCCTGCACGCCGGCCGGGTTCAGCACCGGCATCATCGCGCTGACGAACTCGTCCTCGCTGCCGTGCGGCAGCGTCGAACTGCGGCAGGCATGGTCATCGGCGGCCAGTGCCAGCACGCCACCGTAGCGCGAGGTGCCGGCGGCATTGGCGTGCTTGAACACGTCGCCGCAGCGGTCCACGCCCGGGCCCTTGCCGTACCACATGCCGAACACGCCCTGCACGTTGGCGCCGGGGAACAGGTTGGTCTGCTGCGTGCCCCACACCATGGTGGCGCCCAGGTCCTCGTTCAGGCCCGGGGTGAACTTCACCTTGGCTGCTTCAAGGTGCTTGCGCGCGCGCCACAGCTCCAGGTCGAAGCCACCCAGCGGGCTGCCACGGTAGCCGCTGACAAAGCCGGCGCTGTCGATGCCTTCGGCGGCGTCGCGCAGCCGCTGCATCAGCGGCAGCCGCACCAGCGCCTGCACGCCACTCAGATAGATCCGCCCCTCGCTGCGGGTGTACTTGTGGTCGAGCGTGTAATCACGGTCGAGCAGGTCGGCGGACGAGGGCGAAGTGAGTTGCGCGGTACTGGTCATGGCTGGCCCGGTAGGATCGGCTGGCACCGGCCGCGTGCAGGCACGCGGCGGGAAAGGCGCGAATTGTAGCAGCGGGGCCGCGAGGCCCCGGCACTCGCGCCCGCGGCGGTGCTGGGGTTAGGATCGGGGAGAGAGAGGGAGGCTGCAGTTGCGGCCTGGGGAGAAGGGATGTCAGTTCCAGGAAAGATCCTGGCCAGCGTGCTGCTGGCCTCGGGAGTGGCCACGGCGTGGGCCGCGCCGGCCGTGCCGGCACCACAGGAGTTCTACTTCGACAACGACCTGGCGGCAACGCCGATGGTGGCGGTGCAGGGCGAGGGCGATGAGCTGGTGGCCCAGCTGGTCAAGCTGCGTGAGCGCGGCCGCCGCGCGGTGGAGGCGACGGTGCAGCTGGCATCGGTGGCCGGTGCGCAGGGCCGGGGCGAGCTGGCCGAGCAGCTGTATGGCGAGGCGATGAAAGAGGCGCCGGCACAGAGCAGCAGCGGCCGCAGCGTGCGCTGGAACTACGGTTGGGACCTGCTGCGCCAGGGCAAGCCGGAGGCGGCGCTGGAACAGTGGCTGGTATCGGCCAGCAACGCCCGTACGAAGCCCACCTGGGTGCCACCGACCTATGCGTTGGCATTGTGGCGGATGGGGCAGAAGCAGGAGGCGGTGCAGTGGTATGCGGCTGCGGTACGCACCGAGCCGACGCAGTGGAGTACCACGGCCAACTATGGGCAGCTGCTGCCGCAGTGGCGTGAGGATGAGCGCGCGTCGCTGGCCGAGGTGCAGCAGGCCTGGGCGGCCGCACCACCTGCCTGGCCCTGAGGGAAGGGGTTCGGCCGGGTTGCACCCGGCACCCGCAGAGGCAACAGCTGAAGCAACAGCAACAGCCGAAGCAACAGCGGGCTTCCTGCGGGATGGCGGGGCACTGTGGGTTTGCGGGGCCGCCGTAAACCCGTCCTGGGGGCTTGGTCGCCGCATCCATGCGGCTCACACCCCGCAAACCCACAGTGCCCCGCCTTCGACAGATTCCGGCAGCTGTTGGTAGGTGTCGACCTTGGTCGACACGGTAGATCCACGCCATGCGTGGATGAATCTGTAACGGAATCGACTATTCGATATCTGATCGAAATGCAGCCGAGTGTGGGCTCGGCTCTACAGGAAGCGGCCAGCCAACCGGCTTTTGCTTCTGCTCTTCTTTTTTCTTTTCCGTGGCGGACGCACTCGGAAATTGTCAGAGGCCGGGCGGGGTGGGTTCGCGGGGGTGTCCGCGGCATGGATGCCGCGGCCAAGCCCCCATGGACGGGTTGACGGCGTCCCCCGCGAATCCATCCCGCCCGGCCAAGCGCGGCTTTTGATGTTCACAGTCAACCAGCCGCCACGAGGGGCTGCGCCGTTCGCTGGAAACCCCTCAGTCGTCCGCGGAAACCGTCCGCCCCGACGCCCACGCACGCAGTGCTTCTACCTGCTCTGCCATCAGCACCGACAGCGGTCGGGTGGCGCGGATCTCGGTCATCAGCAGCTCGGTGTCCAGCGGCCGGCCCTCGGCATGCGCCGCATACAGGCCAGCCACGATCGCCTGCTCGATCTCGGCGCCGGAAAAACCATTGGCGGCCGCCGCCAGCGCGGGCAGTGCGAAGTCGTCGGCGTTGAGCTGGCGCCGGCCCAGGTGCAGCCGCAGCAGTTCCACGCGCACGTCGGGCGAGGGCAGATCGACGAAGAAGATCTCGTCGAAGCGGCCCTTGCGCAGCAGCTCGGCGGGCAGCTCGTGCACCTGGTTGGCGGTGGCGACGATGAACACCGGCGCTTTGCGTTCGGCCATCCAGGTCAGCAGGTAACCGAGCACGCGGCGTGACACGCCGCCGTCCTCGCCTCCGCTGGCCAGGCCCTTCTCGATCTCGTCCATCCACAGCACGCAGGGCGCGAGTTGTTCGGCCGAGGCCAGTGCCTGGCGCAGGTTGGCTTCGGTCTCGCCGTGGTACTTGTTGTACAGCGCGCCCACGTCCAGGCGCAGCAGGGGCACGCCGAAGCCGGCGGCGGTGGCCTTGGCCAGCATCGACTTGCCACAGCCCTGTACGCCCAGCAGCAGCATGCCGCGCGGCGGGTCCAGCCCGGCCGGGGCGGAGCCGGCAATGAACGCCACCCGGCGTTGGTTGATCCAGCGCTTGAGCCGGTTGGCACCGGCCACATCGCCGAAGCGCGCGCTGTCATGTTCGAAGAACAGGTGGCCGCTGCGGTTGAGCAGCTCGAACTTCAGCCGCGCCAGCTGTGGCAGGTCGTCGTCGCGCAGTGCGCCATCGGCGTAGATCAGCTGGCGCGCGATGCGCCGGGCATCGACCAGGCTCAGGCCCTGCAGGTTCTTCAGGATTTTCTTCACCGCCTCGCTGTCGACTTCAACCCGGCGGCCGCCATGCTCGCGCGCATAGGCGTCGGCCTCCTCGCGCAGCATCTTCAGCAGGGCATTGGCATCGGGCAGGCGCGGGTTGAAGCGCACCGCCAGCGCTTCCAGCTCGGCCGGCAGCTCCACTTTGGCACCGATCAGCACCAGCACATGCGGCTCGCTGTGGCGGCGCTGGATCAGGTCGCGAAGGGCGCGCTGGTGGCTGGCATAGCCCAGGTAGGGATGGAAATCGAGCAGCAGGTAGACGCCGCGCTGGTGGGCCTGGCGGATCATCTGCAGGGCCGCGCTGGCATCGGGCGGCCCGACCGGCGGGTCTTCGCTGTCCAGGTCGATCCGGCGCAGGCCCTCGGTGATCGACCAGCGGTGCAGGGCCCGCCAGACGTGCATCAGCGTCTGCCGGAACAGCTCGACGATGCGACCCTCGTCCTGGGTCTCGATGACGATCAGTGGGGTATTGGCGCGGATCAACGCGCTCAGATCCTGCAGTTCGCTCATGCCGGTTCGATCCTTCGGGGGCGCCACGATAGCAAAGGCGATGGCCGCTGGTTCAGCACGACGCTACCTCCCGTCACCATCACCGGTGTACGCTCGGGGCACGTACCCGGAAGCGAGGCTGGCATGAAGACGATCCTGGTGGCCGGTTCCAAGGGCGGGGTGGGCAAGACCACCGTCGCCACCCACCTGGCCGCGTACGCGGCATTGCAGGGCAAGGCCACGGTGATTGCCGATGCCGACCCGCAGGGTTCCAGCACCCGCTGGGCACAACGCCGTGCCGGGCTGGAAAGCGCGGTGCTCCCCATCGACGTGTATCGGAAGAAGCAGTGGGCGCAGAAGCTGCCCGACGGCACCGACACCGTCATCATCGATGCGCCGGCCGGTGCCCTGGCTGACGATATTCCCCATTTCCTCGACGCTGCCGACGCGGTGGTGGTACCGGTGCTGCCCTCGGCGCTGGACATCGAAGCGATCGTCGGCTTCCTCAACAGCCTGGCCCAGAACCCGCGCGTGCACAGCCGCAAGCTGCCGGTGGGGCTGGTGCTCAACCGTACCAAACCATGGACCCAGACCTCGCAGCAGGCGCTGCAGATGCTGGGTGAATGGCCGTACCCGGTGGTCGCGCAGCTGCGCGACAGCCAGAGCTATGTGGTCATGACCGGCCTGGGCCGCAGCCTGTTCGACTACCGCTCGGCCCAGGTGCGCGAGCACCAGGCCGACTGGGAGCCGCTGCTGTCCTGGCTGAAGCTTTGATGCCTGCGTCACTCTTTCTGCTGCATCCTCTTCTTCATGGAAACCCGCGATGCGTGAACTGATCCTGCTGCGCCATGCCCATGCCGAACCGGCTACCCCCGGCCAGGCCGACCTCGACCGGCCGTTGTCGCCGGTGGGGCTCGCCGAAGCCGAAGCCGCCGGCAAGTGGCTGAAGGAGAACAACCTGCTGCCGGACTGTGTGCTGTGCTCACCGGCGCGGCGCACCCGGGAGACCCTGGAAGCCGTGCTCGGCACCATCGGCTATGTCGAGAAGCGCCTGGAAGACCGCATCTACGAGGCTACCCCCGGCACCCTGGCGGCGCTGGTGGACGACCGCCGTGACCTCGACCGGGTGCTGATCGTCGGCCACAACCCCGGCCTGGAGCGCCTGGTGGCGTTGATGACGGAAGGCACCAGCAGCGACTATCGCGGCATGCCGCCGGCCGGCATTGCCGTGCTCGGCTTCCCGCGCGAGGCCTCGATCGAGCCGGGCGTGGCCAGCCTGAACGCGTTCTGGTGGCCGTGATCCAATGAGCCTGGCGCGGCGCAGCCGCTTTCTGCTGCCCGTGCTGCTGGCTTCCGGCGCGGCCTGGGCTGCCGCGCCACCGCCAACGCCCTTGCCGCCGGTGGTCGCTGAAGCGCACCGGGTCCTGCACCTGGATACCCAGCGCTCGCAGATCGGTTTCGAGGTGCGGACCCGCTTCGGGCAACGCATCGAAGGCCTGTTCCCGCACTTCGAGGGTCGCATCGAGATCCTCTCCGACGGCCGCCACCAGGTGCACCTGAAGATGTTCACGCGCTCGGTCGAGATCCCCGGCAAGGCGCGCTACACCGGCTGGATGCGCGGCGAGGAGTTCTTCGACGCAGGCCGCCACCCGGTGGTCGAGTTCGACTCGCTGCCGTACTGGCCGGAGACCGTGGAAGACGGGGGCGACATCAACGGGCGGCTGACCCTGCGCGGGATCAGCCACCCCGAGACACTGAAGGTCGAGAAGGCGGATTGCGCCCGACCCGGCTATGATTGCGACGTCGTCAGCCGCGGTACCGTGCAGCGAGGCCGGTATGGAATGGACAGCTGGCAGCTTGCCTTGAGTGACCGAGTGACCTTCGTATTGCGAGCGCGCCTGAGCGAGGCGCCGAAACCGTGAACCTCCTGCTGCGTGTACTGGCGCTGGCAACCGTGTTGCTGGGCAGCGGTTGTGCATCGCTGTCCAATGCCGAGCGCGACCGCGCCGAAGCGATCGCCGTGCAGGCGCGCTCGATCCAGGTCGACTGTCAGCGCGCCGACCGCTGCGCACAGGATTCGCCGCTGCGGGCGCTGGCCGGCCGGGCGTTCACCGAATCCACCCCGGAGCAGCCGCGCCACTACGCCACCCTGCTGGACGAGGGGGAGGGCGCCCTGGTGGCGCGCCTGAACCTGCTGCGCAGTGCCACCCGCAGCATCGACCTGCAGACCTACATCTTCGACAAGGACGACAGCGCGCGGCTGGTCATCGACGAACTGCTGGCCGCGTCGCGGCGCGGGGTGAAGGTGCGGGTGCTGATCGACCAGCTCTCGGCGATCTCCGACCTGCAGATCCTCGGCGCATTGTCCGGCGCCCACCAGAACTTCCAGCTGCGGGTCTACAACCCGACCTTCGGCAAGGCCCGGCTGAACTACTTCGATTACGCCGGCAGCGTGCTGTGCTGCTTCCGTCGCTTCAACCAGCGCATGCACAACAAGCTGCTGGTGATCGACGATGCGATCGGCGTGGTCGGCGGCCGCAACTACCAGGACGACTATTACGACTGGGATCGCGAGTACAACTTCCGCGATCGCGACGTCATGATCGCCGGCCCGGAAGCGCGGGCGATGGCGGCCAACTTCGATGCGTTCTGGCGCGCCAAGCGCAGCGTGCCGGCCGAGCGCCTGAATGACGTGGGCCGCACCCTGCTGCGCGAAGGCGTGCCGGTGCTGCCGCCCGCCACGTTCCGCCGCCCGGAGCGGGTGCAGCGGGTCAGCGCTGAAGCCAATGACATGGACTTCGTCACCCGTTCCTTCGTGGATACCGCGCTGCCGGTGGCCTCGGTGCGCTACGTCGCCGACCTGCCGCGCAAGCACCGCCGCGAGAAGGCCGACGCCCCGCTGGCCGGCCAGCATGTGACCGAGCCGCAGCTGGACGCACTCATTGCCGGTGCGCAGAAGGAAGTGATCCTGCAGACGCCGTACCTGGTGCTGTCCAAGCCGGCGCAGAAGCTGTTCCGCGAGCTGCGCAAGCGCCCGCAGCCGCCGCGCGTGGTGGTGTCCAGCAACAGCCTGGCGGCCACCGACAACCCGATCGTGTATGCGCTGTCGTACAAGTACAAGCGACGCAACATGCGCGAACTGGGCTTCAACATCTTCGAGTACAAGCCGTTCCCGCTGGATGCACCGGTCGACTACCGCAATCTGCTGCCCGACCCGATCGCCGCGCCCGGAGGCGACGACGACGGCGGGCGCAATCCGCTGATCGGCGGCAGCGCCGCTGGCAGCAATGCCGGTGGTGGCAGCGAAGGGGATCTGGCCGCGCCCCGCAAGCAGGTGGCGGTGCATCATCCGCGTACCGGCAGTGCCTACCAGAACGCGCGCGAACGTCGCCGCGCCGCCGGCAGCGAGGTGGAAACGCGCCTGCTGCGCACCGAGACGCGTCCGTCGTTCCTGGGCAGCAAGGCGGTCAACAAGCCGTTGCCGGTCACCCGCAAGGGCGCCCGCATGGGCCTGCACGCCAAGTCGCTGGTGGTCGATCGCCGCATCGGCGTGGTCGGCACCCACAACTTCGATCCGCGCAGCGAGAACTACAACACCGAAGGCGCGGTGATCATCGACGATCCGGTGTTTGCCGAGCAGCTGGCCGAGAGCATCCTGCGCGATACCCATCCGCAGAACTCGTGGACAGTGGCGCCGCGGGCCAAGCCGCCAGTGCTGTCGGGCCTGAACTACAGCGTCGGCAAAGCCTCCGAAGCGCTGCCGATCCTCGACTTCTGGCCGTGGCGCTACGCCACCGACTACGAGTTCAAGCCCGGTCCGGACTGCCCACAGCCGCTGCCACGGCAGGACCCGGCGTTCCACAACTGCTACGTCGCCGTCGGCGACTTCCCCGAAGTCAACGTCGGCCCGAAGTGGCTGCTGGTGCGCATGCTGACTGCATTCGGCGCCGGCCTCGTTCCCATCCTCTGAAGGTGCCCGCATGACCCAGGTATTCCGCGAAGCCGTTTCCATCGAGCAGCTCAACGCGCTCAGCCGCAACACGGCGATCGAATCCCTCGGCATCGTCTTCAGCGCTGCGGGCGAAGACTGGCTGCAGGCCACCATGCCGGTGGACGAGCGCACCCGGCAGCCGTACGGCATCCTGCACGGCGGTGCCTCGGTGGTGCTGGCCGAGACCCTGGGCAGCAGCGCCGGCAACCTGTGCGTGGATACCGGCAAGCAGATCTGCGTGGGCCTGGAAATCAACGCCAACCACGTGCGCGCCGTGCGCTCGGGCACGGTCACCGGCACCGCCCGCGCGCTGCACGTCGGCCGCAGCACCCAGCTGTGGGAGATCCGCATCGAAGACGAGCAGGGCCGGCTGGTGTGCATCTCTCGGCTGACCCTGGCGGTGGTGGCCGCCGGCCACGGTTGAGCCCCCGGCGGGCGTGTTGACGGCGGCAGAACCCAGCGTTCCCCGCCGATTGCCCCGGTCAATGGCGGTTATGGCCTAAATCGGCTGGCAGCTGCTGCGGCGCTCCGGTATCGTGCGCGGATGACTTCCCCCACTCCGGCCCCCCGTGGCGGCGTGGCGCGTGTGTGCCGTTACCTGTACCGCGTACCGCTGCTGTTGGTCCACATCATCGTGTTCCTGCCGCTGATCCTGATCGGCATGCTTCCGCCGTGGGGCGAGCTGCGCGTGGGCGAGGATACCTTCGGGGCGAAGGTGGTGAACTGGTGGCAGGGGGGCCTGATGTGGATCTTCGGCTTCCGCCTGTCACGGGTGGGCCAGCCCTTGCCCGGTGCCGTGCTGTTCGTCGCCAACCACGTCAGCTGGGTGGACATCAGCATCCTGCACAGCCAGCGCATGATGGGCTTCGTCGCCAAGCGCGAAATCGCCAGCTGGCCGCTGGTCGGTTGGCTCGCCGCGCGCGGGCAGACCATCTTCCACCAGCGCGGCAATACCGAATCGCTCGGTGGCGTGATGCAGGTGATGGCCGATCGCCTGCGTGCCGGCAAGGCAGTAGGCGTGTTCCCGGAAGGGCGCACCCGCGGTGGCCATGAAGTGGGGCCGTTCCATGCCCGCATCTTCCAGGCCGCGGTCGAAACCGGTGTTCCGGTGCAGCCTGTGGCGCTGGTCTATGGGTTCAAGGGTGACGCACAGACCATCGTGGCATTCGGCCCGGGCGAGAGTTTCGCCGCCAATTTCCTGCGCCTGCTGGGTGAGCCGGCGCGGCATACCGAAGTGCATTTCCTGGAGCCGATCGGTACCCAGGACCTGGAAGGCCGTCGACGCATCGCGGAAACCTCGCGCGCGCGCATCGTGGCGGCCATGAGCACCGGCTGAGGGCACGGTGGCCCTGGTCCCGCCACCCGTCCTGGACGCCGGTACACCGACGTTGCATGCGACTGACTACCAGCCGCCGCGCTGGCTGCGCAATCCGCACCTGCAGTCGATGCTCAGCTCCAGCCGCATGCGCCTGCAGCGCGGCCTGCTGCTGCTGGCCGCCACCGGTGCGGTCAGCGAAGAGCTGATCCTCGACGGCGGTGATGGCGTGCGCCTGCAGGGCTGGCACAGCCATGTCGAAGGCCGCGAACCGAAGGGCATGGCCCTGCTGCTGCATGGCTGGGAGGGCAGTGCCGAATCCAGTTACATGCGCATGGCTGCCGCGCGCATGATCGAACAGGGTTTCGATGTTGTGCGGCTGAACTTCCGCGACCATGGCAACACCCACCATCTGAACCCCGGCATCTTCCACTCCAACCTGATCGATGAAGTGGTGCATGCCGCGGGTGACATCGCCCAGCGCTGGCCGCAGCTGCCGCTGGTGGCCGCCGGCTATTCGCTGGGTGGCAACTTCGTGCTGCGCCTGGCCCTGCGCGCGCCGGCTGCCGGCGTGCCGCTGCTGCGGGTGGCCTCGGTGTGCCCGGTGCTGGACCCAGGCCTGACGATGGAGAGCATCGAAAACGGCCCGGCGATGTACGACTGGTACTTCCGCCGCAAATGGGCCGGCTCGCTGCGCCGCAAGCGCGATCTGTTTCCCGAGCTGAGCGACTGCGACGACCGCGTGCTGAAGCTGGACATCCGTGCACTGACTGCCTGGCTGGTCGAACGGCACACCACCTTCGGCTCGCTGCAGGCCTATTTCGATGGCTATTCGATTGCCGGTGACCGCCTGTCCACCCTGCAGGTGCCGGCCGACATCCTGATGGCGCAGGACGACCCGGTGATCCCGTACGCGACCTTCAGCGATTGGCAGCTGCCGCGCCAGGCGCACCTGGAAACCGCCTGCTGGGGAGGCCACTGCGGCTTCCTGGAAAACTGGCGGGGTGACGGCTTCTCCGAGCGCTGGGTGGCGCAGCGCCTGCAGCGGGTGCTGGCGGGCTGAACCGGCACCGGTGCGTGGACCGCTACAATGCGGGTTTGCACTTGAACCGGACCGCCATGCAAGACCAGATCATCCAAGCGTTGCGCCAGAACCAGGCCGACCAGGCCGTGCAGCTGGCCCAGGCGTGGACCCGTGATGAACCCGGCCAGGCCGAAGCCCACCGCTGGCTGGCGCTTGCGCTGCAGCAGCAGGGCAAGGCCGAGGATGCGATGGAGGCGCTGCAGCAGGCGTTGCAGCTGGCCCCCGATGATGCCCAGCTGCACCTGCAGCACGCTGGCCTGCTGCTCGCCCTGCGTCAGTACCAGGGCGCTGACGAAGCGCTGGCACGTACCACCGGGCTTGACCCGAACTCATTCGCCGCCTATCTGATGCAGGCGCACCTGGCGATCGGCCGCAACGACTTCGATGAAGCCCAGCGCCTGTCCACGCTGGCCTCGCGCGTTGAGCCGGACCACCCGGAACTGCTGACCATCGACGGCATGATCGCGCTGCGCCGCGACGACCCGGATCGTGCGCTGACGCTGCTGTCGGCGGCCAACCAGGCGCAGCCCAACGACACCCGCGTGCTGTACGCACTGGGCTTCGCCTACCTGGGCAAGGACATGCTGGCCTTCGCCGAGCAGGCGTTCCGCCGCGTGCTGGAGCTGAACCCGGCCATCAGCTCGCTGCATGGCCTGGTAGTGCAGTTGGCGCTGCGCCAGGGCAACCTGGAGGCGGCTGCCGAAGCGATGCAGATCGCGCTTCAGCAGGAAGGCATGGATACGCCGTCGATGCGTCGCCTGGCCGGTGAACTGTCGCTGCGCGGCGGCCAGCCGCTGCAGGCGCTGGACCATCTGCTGCCGTTGCTGGAATCGATCCCCGACGACCGCCAGGTGCTGCAGCTGCTGCTGATGTCCTGGCAGCGCCTGGGCCGCGAAGACGAGGCGCGCGCGCGCCTGGACGCGGCCCTGGAACAGCATCCGCAGCTGCACGACCTGTGGCTGGCACGCCTGGCCGTGGAAGAAGTCGGCAGCCCGACCGCCGCGGCGACCGTGGAGCGCTGGATGGACGCGATGCCGGGTCATCTGCCGGCACTGGAAGCACGCCTGCGCCTGCATGACATGGTGGGCGAACACGAACAGGCCGAAGCCATCGCCGAACGTATCGTCAGCCTCGAACCGGGCCGCGTCAGTGGCGAAACACGCCTGGTCGAAGGCCTGCTGCAGCGTGATCCGGTTGCCGCGATCGCGCGCGTGCAGGCGCTGATCGACAGGGCGCCGGACGGCCATCGCGCCGACCTGCGTACCTGGCTGGGTGAAATCCAGGACCGCGCTGGCCAGCCGGAACAGGCGCTGCAGACGTGGATGGCGCTGCAGGCCGACCAGGCACCGCAGCGCCTGCCGCTTCCACCGCAGGCCAAGGCGCCGCCGAGCTGGCCGGAGAAGGGCGAGATCGACAGTGATGCCAGCTCCGCGCCGATCTTCCTGTGGGGTGCGCCGGGTTCGGGTGTGGAGCGGGTTGCGACCGGCCTGGCGGCCGCCAGCCCGGTGCTGCGCAGCGACCGCTACACCAGCAATCCGCCGGATGATGCATTCCAGAACTACCACACGCTGCAGGACCTCGCCTCCGGCGTGCTGACCCCGGAGCGGCTGGTGCAGCGCTGGCGCGAGCAGCTGCCGGCGCGTGGCCTGCAGGGCGATGCCGTCATCGACTGGCTGCTGTGGTGGGACAACGCCCTGCTGTGGGCGCTGCGCCCGCAGCTGCCGCAGGGACGACTGGTGCTCGTGCTGCGTGACCCGCGCGACATGCTGCTGGACTGGGTGGCCTACGGCGCTGCCGCTCCGCTGGCGATGACCTCGCTGGCTGAAGCCAGCGAATGGCTGGCGCGCGGGCTGGCGCAGGTTGCCACCCTGCATGAGGAAGAACTGTATCCGCACGTGCTGCTGCGCATCGACCAGATCGGCAATGATCCGCACGCGATGGCCGAGCTGCTGGGACGCCTGTTCGAGCGGCAGATGCCGCCGGCCGCACAGCTGGGCGCACCGCGCTTCCCGCCGGGCCACTGGCGCAACTACCGCGACGTGATGAGCGCCGCCTTTGCCAAGCTCACCCCGATTGCGGTGCGCCTGGGTTACCCGGAAGAGTAAGGAGAAGCCGATGCAACTGAGCAGCCACAGCCTGACCAACGGCGCGCCGATCGACCGCGCGTTCGCCGCCGGCGATGCCACCGGCTTCGCGCCGGACCGCAATCCGCACCTGGCCTGGAACGGCGCACCGGAAGGCACGCGTTCGTTCCTGCTGGTGTGCGTGGACCCGGATGTGCCGACCGTTGCGGAAACGGTCGGCCGCAGCGACATGACCGTGCCGCGCGACCAGCCGCGCTGCGACTTCGTGCACTGGGTGATGGCCGATATTCCGGCCTCGGTGCAGGAGATCGCCGCCGGCAGCTGCAGCGATGGCTTCGTGGTGAAGGGCAAGACCGCACCGGCTGGCCCGGCGGGCAGCCGCCAGGGCCTGAACGACTTCACCGGCTGGTTTGCGGGCAACCCGGACATGGCCGGCGATTACCTGGGCTATGACGGCCCCTATCCGCCGTTCAACGACGAGCGCATGCACCGCTATTTCTTCCGCGTGTTCGCGCTGGATGTGGCCTCGCTGGAGCTTCCGGCGCGCTTCACCGCAGCCGACGCATATCGCGCCATGCACGGCCACGTGCTGGCCGAAGCCGCACTGCATGGCACCTACACGTTGAACCCGGCGCTGGGCTGAGCGGCACGATGGGTAGAGCCGGCCGCTGGCCGGCTTTGCTTCCGTAGAGTCGAGCCACCATGAAAAGGGGCAGCCTTGCGGCCGCCCTTTTCATTCGTCCGTACCGGCTACCGGCGCGAACTCCAGCACATCGCCATATGCGTTGCGCAGCAGCAGGCGGCCACGCCCATCCAGCGCAAGCGTCATCTCTGCGCGTGCATTCACCAGCGTGCCGGCGACACGTTCCTGTTCGGCCACCTCGGGCCGGATGCAGGCGGCCGTGGTGATGATGCCGCCCTCCAGGACCAGCCGGTCGCCCTGCAGGTGATAGGTGCTGCTTGACTGGTTGCACAGGTTCAACTGGCTCATGTAACCGGGCTGGAAGCGCAGTGTGTAGGGCGGGCGACCGCGGACGAACAAGGCATCGATGCGTCGGCCCTGCGCGTCGGTGGCGCGCGCCAGTTGCCACCGGTGTGCCTCGAGCTGATCGGTGCTGGGCGTGCTGGCAGCGGCCACATCCGCAGACATGACCAGCAGCGCAGCAATGATGAGGACAGGGACGTGCTTCATGCCGATCTCCCGATGCATGTGGATCGTGCCGGCCGCTGGCCGGCAACATCCGAGTGCTGGCGGTGCTCCGCAGGGCAGCCGGCCAGCGGCCGGCTCTACCCACCACGAAGAAGGGCGACCTCGCGGCCGCCCTTCTGTCGTCTTACTTCTTCTCGATGGCCGACTCGACCACCATGTCCAGCACGTACGCCTGCGACGGCGCATCGGCCGGCGGGTTCTTCACTTCGTAGCGCTTCACGCGCACCACGTTGCGCACGCCGTCCTCGTGGGTGTAACCCTCGATGTTGCCGTAGAAGTTCTCGAACTTGCCCGGCTCACCCTGCTTCAGGCCCTTGTCGTCGAACTTCACTTCACGCACCTGCAGGCACTGGTAGTCCGGGATCAGCGGGTGCGAGCACTTCTCGGTCTTGGCGGCCACTTCCAGGAATACGGTTTCGCCGGCGCCGCCGTAGCGGGTTTCAGCGGTCGGTTCCGGGTTGAACACCAGCACGTCGCCCTTCGCGTTGGTCAGGGTCAGCTTGCCATCGGCATCCTGCTCGGCCTTCAGCTCGCCCTGCAGGCGGCTCGACACGGCCTCGTCCAGCGCCATCAGCGCCTTGTCGGTGCAGGCCATCATGGTCGAGGCCATCGCACTGACCGTCAGCTTGCCGTCGGCCAAGGTGTAGCCGCCACCCATGTGGTTGCAGGCGTTGCTGACCGACAGGCGGCCATCCGCGAAGTCCAGGGTGACCGGCTTGTCTTCGCGGGCGAACAGCGTGTCGATGCGCTTGCCGTCGGCGGCGGTGGCCTGCTGCAGCAGCCAGTGCTGGCTCTGCAGGCGCTGCGCGTCCAGGTGCGCCAGCGTCTGCTGGTCTGCTGCCTTGGCCGCGGCCGGGGCCACGTCGTCGCCGCCGGTGCCGGCCGGGGCCGGGGTCTGGCTGCAGGCGGCCAGCAGGGCCAGCGGGAGGAGCAGGGTGAGCTTGCGGTTCATGGTGATTCTCCTTGGGGAACCGTGGGGGAAACGGGGTGGGGCCGGCAATGGGGTTACCGTGCCCCGGCGCTGTTCAGCTGCCGGACGGCAACCACAGCAGCAGCGCGGCGCCCAGCGCGATGCGGTAAAGCGCGAACGCGGTGAATTTGTGCGATTTGATGTAGCCCATCAGCCACTTCACTACGACGAAGCCGGTGACGGCCGCGGCAAGGAAGGCCACGCCCACCTCGGTCCAGTTCTCGCTGCCCAGCTGTCCGGCCTTGGCCATTTCCAGGAAGGTGTAGGCGCTGGCGGCGAACATGGTGGGAATGCCGACCAGGAACACGAACTCGGCAGCCGCCGCGCGGCGGCTCAGGCCCAGCAGCATGGCCAGGAAGATCGCCGAGGCCGAACGCGAGGTGCCGGGGAACACGCCGGCCACCACCTGCGCCAGGCCGACGCCGATCGCCACGGTCCAGGTCACCTGGTCGCGGTCGGGCAGGCGCGCGGTGTAGGCCTCCACCAGCAGCATCCAGATGCCACCGATGATCAGTGCCCAGGCCACCGGGCTGACCGTCTCGGGCAGCGACCAGCCGGCTTTGCGCACCACCAGGCCGACCACGGCGGTGACCAGGAAGGCCGCGCCCAGCTTGAATACGTACTCGCGGTTCTCGCGCTGCCCGAAACCGGTGGCCAGCTGCAGCAGGCGCTGGCGGAACACCAGTACCACCGCCACGATCGCGCCGGCCTGGATGACGATGTTGAAGAAGTCCGAACGGGCACCCAGCCAGTGCTGGGCGATGAGCAGGTGGCCGGTGCTGGAGATCGGCAGGAACTCGGTCAAGCCTTCGAGGATGCCCAGCAACAGGGCGGAGAGCAGGTCGGACATGGACGGTGCGGGCACGCGCGGCAGGAAGGAAGAAGGTCGAGAGGATAGACGATCACTGCCGCACCAAACGGGTGCGTCCGCTGTCGGCTGCACCCATTTGGTGCGCACGGTTCTGCACCGCTGCGGGGCGGCCTTTTTGAAATCAATGACTTGCAGCCTGCGAAAAGTTGGCACGGTCGTTGCTGTACCTCAGCAGGCATTCATCCCCATCCGAGGTCGTACCGATGTCCGTGGAAAACGTTGAGAAGCTGATCAAGGACAACCAGATCGAGTTCGTCGACCTGCGCTTTGTCGACATGCGTGGTGTCGAGCAGCACGTGACCTTCCCGGTCAGCATCGTCGAGCCGTCGCTGTTCGAAGAAGGCAAGATGTTCGATGGCAGCTCGATCGCCGGCTGGAAGGGCATCGCCGAATCGGACATGGTGCTGCTGCCGGATACCGCCAGCGCCTACGTCGACCCGTTCTACGCCGATCCGACCATCGTGATCAGCTGCGACATCCTCGACCCGGCCACCATGCAGCCGTATGGCCGTTGCCCGCGCGGCATCGCCAAGCGCGCCGAGGCCTACCTGAAGTCCTCCGGCATCGCCGAAACCGCGTTCTTCGGCCCGGAGCCGGAATTCTTCATCTTCGATTCGGTCCGCTTCGCCAATGAAATGGGCCACACCTTCTTCCAGGTCGACTCGGAAGAAGCGGCATGGAACAGCGGCGCCAAGTACGACGGCGCCAACAGCGGCTACCGTCCGGGCGTGAAGGGCGGCTACTTCCCCGTTCCGCCGACCGACACCCTGCACGACCTGCGTGCCGAGATGTGCAAGACCCTGGAACAGGTCGGCATCGAAGTGGAAGTGCAGCACCACGAAGTGGCCACCGCCGGCCAGTGCGAGATCGGCACCAAGTTCAGCACCCTGGTGCAGAAGGCCGACGAACTGCTGCGCATGAAGTACGTGATCAAGAACGTCGCGCACCGCAACGGCAAGACCGTCACCTTCATGCCCAAGCCGATCGTCGGCGACAACGGCAGCGGCATGCACGTGCACCAGTCGCTGTCCAAGGGCGGCACCAACCTGTTCTCCGGCGACGGCTACGGCGGCCTGAGCCAGCTGGCGCTGTGGTACATCGGCGGCATCTTCAAGCATGCCAAGGCCATCAATGCCTTCGCCAACTCGGGCACCAACAGCTACAAGCGCCTGGTGCCGGGCTACGAAGCACCGGTGATGCTGGCCTACTCGGCCCGCAACCGCTCGGCCTCGTGCCGCATTCCGTGGGTCTCCAACCCGAAGGCGCGTCGTATCGAAATGCGCTTCCCGGATCCGATCCAGTCCGGCTACCTCACCTTCACCGCGCTGATGATGGCCGGCCTGGACGGCATCAAGAACCAGATCGACCCGGGCGCACCGAGCGACAAGGACCTGTACGACCTGCCGCCGGAAGAAGAGAAGCTGATCCCGCAGGTCTGCTCCTCGCTGGACCAGGCGCTGGAAGCGCTGGACAAGGACCGCGAGTTCCTGAAGGCCGGCGGCGTGATGAGCGATGACTTCATCGACGGCTACATCGCGCTGAAGATGCAGGAAGTGACCAAGTTCCGCGCGGCCACCCACCCGCTGGAATACCAGCTGTACTACGCCAGCTGACCGGTGGCGATGGCGGTGGGCTTCCCCTCCCACCCGCCGCCATCGCTTCCGTCTTCGCGGCTGGGGAGCCGCAGGGCGGGCCCCGGTCCGCCGTGGTAGAGCGGACCCCGACCCGCCGTGGTAGAGCGGGCCGCTGGCCCGCTGCAGTAGAGCGGACTGTTAGTCCGCTGAAACAGGGGCAAGAGAGACCGGATACGCGACCAGGGCCGCCCTCCCTCCCGCGTCGGTCGTGCAAGGAGAGAGGCACGGCCGTCCCGGCCCTGTACGTGTCCGGTGCAACAGCCACGGCCATCATCCTGATGGCCGCTGGTTGCCTGATGCCAACGCGCGCTGGCGCGCTGGCCCCATCCACCCTCGGGACATGCGCATGAAACTGATCTCCGCCATCATCCGGCCGTTCAAGCTCGACGAGGTCCGCGAGGCCCTCTCCGACGCAGGCGTGTCGGGCATCACCGTGACCGAAGTGAAAGGCTTCGGCCGCCAGAAGGGCCACACCGAGCTGTATCGCGGCGCCGAGTACGTCGTCGACTTCCTGCCCAAGATCAAGATCGAAACCGTGGTCACCGATGAGCGTGCCGACGCGGTGATCGAAGCGATCCAGTCGTCGGCAGGCACCGGCAAGATCGGTGACGGCAAGATCTTCGTCACCGCCGTCGAACAGGTCATCCGCATCCGCACCGGCGAAATCGGTGCCGACGCGCTGTAACCCCTTTCCGGAGACTCCCCCATGAAGATGCGCCTTCTCACCGGGTGGCAAGCCCGGTTCCACTTCGTGTGCCTGTTGATGCTGCTCAGCGCGCTGGCCGCCGGTGCGTGGCCGGGCAGTGCCCACGCTCAGGCCCAGATCTCGCCGCTGCCGAGCGAAAGCGTGGCGGTCGAACCGCTGCAGGATCCGGTCGCTGCGGCCGCCGCACCGGCCGCGGCTGAAGCCGCCGCGACCTACGACCATGGCGACGTGGCCTGGATGCTGACGTCCACCCTGCTGGTGTTGCTGATGGTGGTGCCGGGCCTGGCGTTGTTCTATGGCGGCCTGGTGCGTTCGAAGAACGTGCTGTCGGTGCTCAGCCAGATCCTGGTGGTGTTCTCGCTGGTGCTGCTGCTGTGGGTGGCCTATGGCTACAGCGCGGTGTTCAGCGCCGGCAACCCGTTCTTCGGCTCGTTCACCGAATTCGCCTTCCTCAAGGGCTTCACTCCGGAGTCGGTCGGCAACACCCCGATCAAGGGCCTGCCGGATTACCTGTTCGTCGCCTTCCAGTCGACGTTTGCTGGCATCACCACCGCGCTGATCGTCGGCGCGTTCGCCGAGCGCATCAAGTTCCGTGCGGTGCTGCTGTTCTCGGCGCTGTGGTTCACCCTCAGCTACATCCCGATGGCGCACATCGTCTGGGGTGGCGGCTACCTGGGTGAGATGGGCGCGATCGATTTCGCCGGTGGCACCGTGGTCCACATCAACGCCGGTGTGGCCGGTCTGGTCGCCGCGTGGTTCGTCGGCAAGCGCCTGGGCTATGGCCAGACCGCGCTGAAGCCGCACAACGTGCCGTTTACCTATATCGGCGCGATGCTGCTGTGGGTCGGCTGGTTCGGCTTCAACGCGGGTTCCGCCGCTGCCGCCGATACCGTCGCCTCGCTGGCCTTCCTCAATACCGTGCTGGCCACGGCCGCTGCCGTACTCGGTTGGACGCTGGTGGAAGCGATCAGCAAGGGCAAGCCGTCGGCACTGGGCGCGGCCTCGGGCGCAGTGGCCGGCCTGGTCGGCATCACCCCGGCCTGCGGCACTGTCGGCCCGCTCGGCGCGATCATCATCGGCTTCGTCGCCGGCGTGGTCTGCGTGTGGGGTGTGACCGGTTTGAAGCGCCTGCTGAAGGTGGACGACACCGCCGACGTGTTCGGTGTGCATGGTGTCGGCGGCATCGTCGGTGCGATTCTCACCGGTGTGTTCAGTGCGCAGTCGCTGGGCGGCACCAAGGCCGATCTGGATATCGCCCATCAGGTCTGGGTGCAGGTGGTCAGCGTCGGCCTGACCGTGGTCTGGTCGGCGGTAGTGACCACGCTGATCCTGCTGGTGGTGCGCAGCGTGGTCGGCCTGCGCGTGACCGAGGAAGCAGAGCGCACCGGCCTGGATGTGACCTCGCACGGCGAGTCCGCGTACGAGGCCTGAAATAGCGGCCGAGCTGCTGCATTGATGTTGTGGGTGCCGACCGTTGGTCGGCACTTCTACTGGTCTGGTAGGTGCCAAGCTTGCTTGGCACTGGGTCTGGGTCTGCTCTGGTGGGTGCCGACCACTTGGTCGGCACGGCAGCATGCATCATCGCGCCTGATCGCGCACAATCGGGCCATGCACCCGATCCGCACCGCCCTGATGCTCTCGGCCTGCCTGCTGCTGGCCGCCTGTGCCTCCGCGCCGCAGGAAACCCGCAACCCGCTCGCCACCTGGGTGCCGTCGCCGAACCAGAACGCGCGCACGCCCGTCATCATCGTCATCCATCACACCGAGCAGAAGTCAGTGCAGCAGAGCCTGCGTACGTTGCGCACGGCCAACAGCGGTGGACCGGTCAGCGCGCACTACCTGATCGGTGCCGATGGCCATCGCTATCAGCTGGTTGCCGATGAGCGCCGCGCCTGGCACGCCGGCGCCGGGCGTTGGGGCACCATCACCGACCTCAACTCGGCATCGATCGGCATCGAGCTCGACAACGACGGCCGCAGCCCGTTCAGTGCGGCGCAGATCGAATCGCTGATCGTGCTGCTGCGCGATCTCACCGCCCGCCTGAACATTCCGCCGCGGCAGGTGATTGGCCATGCTGACCTGGCGCCGACGCGCAAGCAGGATCCGAGCCGGTTCTTCCCGTGGCAGCAGCTGGCCGAGGCCGGTTTCGGCGTCTGGCCGCGCGCGGCCGACGGTGCGGCACCGGAAGGCTTTGACGCGTGGAGTGCGCTGGCCCGCTTCGGCTATCCGCTCGACAACCGGGACGCCACCGTCGCAGCCTTCCACCGCCGTTTCCGTGGCCGCGACGACCTGCCGAAGACACTGGATGCTGAAGACGCCCGCATTCTGCATTCCCTGCTGCTGCAGACGCCGTGAGCCGGCGCATGAACGCTTGGCCCAGCGCTGGGTTGCCGCCCAGCGGCCGGCACTCCACCATGGCGGCATGATCGATTCCGCCATCTTCTTCAAGCGCAAGCACTGCATCCTGCTGGCAGCGGCTGTGCTCGCCGGCTGCTCCACCACCGCTCCCCGCACCGGAACCGAAGTGCCGACGCCGGTCACGCCGCCCGCTGCCACCTATGCCAAGGCCGCATGGAGTGCACTGCCACCGGTCTCCGACAGCGACCTGCAGGCCGGTTTCGTCGCCTGGCGCAGCAGCTGCACCCGCCTGAAGAACGATGCGGTCTGGGCCAAACCCTGCGCCACCGCCGCGACGGTTTCGGACAAGGACCCGGCGGCGATCCGCCAGTTCCTGCAGCGCGATTTGGATGTCTATGCATTGCGTGCCGGCGGCCACCAGGCCCACGGGCTGATTACCGGCTACTACGAGCCGATCTACCCCGGCAGCCTCACCCGCACGGCTGCTGCCACCGTACCGGTTTACGGCACGCCGAATGATCTGATCGTGGTGCAGCTGGACAGCGTCTACCCGGAATTGAAGGGCAAGCGCCTGCGCGGGCGCGTCGAGGGCAAGGTGCTCAAGCCCTATGACGACGCCGGCACCATCGCGGCCAAGGGCGCCAAGGCGCCGGTACTGGCCTGGCTGACCGACCCGATGGACCTGCAGCTGCTGCAGATCCAGGGGTCGGGCCGGGTGCGCCTGCCCGATGGCACGCAGGTGCGGCTGGCCTATGCGGAACAGAACGGCCACCCCTACCGCGCGATCGGTCGCTGGCTGGTCGACCAGGGCCAGCTGAAGAAAGAAGACGTCACCATGGACGCGATCCGCGCCTGGGCCCGGGCCAATCCCGCGCGCGTGCCGGAACTGCTGCGCAGCAACCCCAGCTACGTGTTCTTCGTGCGCAACCCGGACAGCCCGGAAGGCCCACGTGGTTCACTGAACGTGCCGCTCACCGCCGGCTACAGCGTCGCAGTGGATCGCACCGTGGTGCCGCTGGGCAGCCTGCTGTGGCTGTCCACCACGCGCCCGGACGGCACCCCGGTGGTGCGCCCGGTGGCCGCGCAGGACACCGGCGGCGCCATTGCCGGTGAAGTGCGCGCCGACCTGTACTGGGGCAGTGGCGATGCCGCAGGCAAGCTGGCCGGCGACATGAAGCAGAAGGGCAACATCTGGATGCTGTGGCCGAAGGGCGTGGCGCTGCCTGCGTCGGCCCGGTGAAGCACTCACCTGCGCGCTGCGAGGTCGGGCGATAATGGCGCCATTCCGAACTTTCCGACCGCGCCTGCGGCCAGGACCTCTGCAATGACCTACGCAAAGCACAACGCAAAACCCGGCGCGAAATCCGCCGCGAAGAAGTACTACAAGCACTGGGCCGAATCGGGCCTGGGCAAGGGCAACGTGCTGATGGAAGCCCGTGGCGAGAAGATCGTGCGCCAGGTGGAGATCTACGGCACCAAGATGGTCTGGGCCGACGAGCATGCCCACAGCGATGACCGCTTCCTGCTGGCCGACCAGCCGGTGTCGTTCCTGGATTTCGACGAAGACGACGAGATCAGCGCGCGCGAATTCGAAAGCGCCTGGAAGAAGGCCCGGGAAGCCACCGGCTACCCGGTGTAAGCCACCGCTCCACCCCGTTTTTGTAGAGTCGAGCCATGCTCGACTGCTGTTTGCCAGGAGCAGTCGAGCATGGCTCGACTCCACATGGCAGACGCATGTAATGTTATATAATTACATTTCATCTGCGCCCGTCCACCCCCATGAAAACCTCCACGCTGGTGGCCACCCTCGCGGCGGCTCCGTTCGCCCCTGAAGCACTCGCACAATCGGCCGACGCCGCACTCACCCTCGGCAGGGTGCAGGTACACCAGCACGGGGAGGGCCAGCTGAGCGCGCACCAGGTGCTGACCCCGGTGGACGTGCTGGGCGCGGACCAGATCGAAGACCGAAACGTCTCGCACAGCTGGGAACTGCTCGGGCAGATGCCCGGCATCCAGCTCACCGAAACCCGGCAGGGTGCCGAATCGGGCAAGGTCAGCTTCCGCGCCTTCAACGGTGAGGGCTACCTCAATGCCATCAAGACGCTGATCGATGGCATCCCCAGCAACGTCAACAGCGGCAACCAGCGCTTCATCGACATGCTGTTCCCGCTGGAAATCAGCTACATCGAAGTAGTGCGCGGTACCAACGATCCGCGCTATGGCTTGCACAACATCGGCGGCACCGTGAACTTCGGCACGCGCCAGGGCGGCAGCTATACCGATGCGCGGCTGGCCTACGGCAGCTACAACACCCGTGATGCGCAGCTGGCGGTAGGCCGTGAAGCCAATGGCGTCGCACAGAACTATTTCGTCGGCACCCAGGCCAGCGATGGCTACCGCGACCACGACACCTCGAAGAAGTACTCGCTGGGCGGCAAGTGGTTCTACGGCTCGCTGGACGAGGGCCTGCGCGTGGGCCTGACCGCGCGTGCGTACCACCACGAAGCCGAAGAACCCGGCTTCATGACCGCCGACGAACTGCGCACGCATCGCCGCCGCAGCGACCTGCGCAACGGCAACGATGGCGATGACCGCGACATGCGCCAGATTGCCGCGCACCTGGATATGAAACTGTCCGAGAGGCTCACCTTCGGCACGCGGCTCTATTACAACCGCTACGAAGACGACCGCCGCGTGACCTTCAGCGACCTGCCCACCGGCAACCTGCCGCGCCAGCGCCGCGTGTGGGATGAGCGGCAGACCGGCCTGCTCAGCACGCTCACCTGGCAGGCCAGCCCCGCGCTTACCGTCGAGGGCGGCTTGAACTACGAGCAGCAGGACAACAGCTACCTCCGCGATCGCTACGCCTACGCCGAACCCACCGACTTCAGCCGTGCCCCGGCACGGGTGCAGAACAACGACCGCCACGGCTTCGACAATTGGGGCGCCTACGTGCAGGCCATCTACCAGCCCGTCGAGGCGTGGAAGATCGTGCCGGCCTACCGTGTGGACCGCTTCAGTGGCCGTACCCACCTGATGAACGGCCTCAGCGCTCGGCTGCAGGATTACGGCAGCATCGGCCAGCCCAAACTGAGCGTCATCCACAGCCTGGGCGAGAACACCCACGTCTACGCAAACTGGGGCCGCACCTTCCAGGTGCTCACTGGATCCACCGCGCCGGCTTACCTCGCCCCGGGCCAGGCGCCGATGCATCCGTCCACCAACACCGGCATGGAGCTGGGCCTGAAGTTCCAGCCGTTCGCGGGCAGCCAGGCACGTCTGGCGGTATGGCAGCAGGATGCGGAAAACGAGGTGTCCAACATGCCGGCCACCGGTACCACGGTCACCTTGGGCAAGACCCGCCGACGCGGCGTGGATGCGCAGTTGAGCCTGCAGCTGGGCGACGACTGGACGGTATGGGCGTCGCACGCCTACCAGGAAGCGAAGATCACCCGCGACGACCGCGACGCCAGCATTTCCCTGCAGGGCCGCGAAGTGGCCGCCACCCCGCGATACATCAGCAACCTGGGGGCGGATTACCGCGCCAGCGACGCGCTTCGCCTCGGCCTGCAGGCACGCGCGCAGGGCGACTACTACCTTGAGGAGCGCAATGTGGCCGGAAAGTTCGGTGGCTTTGCCGTGCTCGACCTCAGCGCGGCCTACCAGATCAACCCACGCTGGAGCGTGGACCTGCAGCTGAAGAACGTTACCGGACGCCAGTACGCCTACGCCTGGTACGACAGCTTCTTCTGGGACAGCGCTCGCCCGATGTTTTCGCCGGCCCCTGGCCGTAGCGTGTTCGTCGGCCTCAATATGAAACTGTGACCCGCTCACGTATCCGGAAGTGGGCGAGCTTGCTCGCCCTGCGGCAGTGGTCAGGGCCCTTTCCTGACGGAAAGGGATCCGACCCCGGACCCGCGTTTTGCACTACATTGGTGCAATGTCCGACCCCGCACCCCCACCGTCCCTCGATGCCCTGGGCACGCCGTTGGCCTGGGCCGGGGCCGATGGCTGCATTGCCGGCTGCAACCCGGCCTTCGCCCGCTGGCTGGGCGTCAGCGTCCGGCGCCTGCTGGGGCGGCCGCTGGCCGCACTGGAAGTGCAGGGCGAGGCACTGGCCCATTTCCTGGCCCGCGATGAGCGCGACAGCCTGCGCCTGAACCGGTTGGCGCTGGCGGTGCCCGGCGAGGCGCCGCGCTTCGCCGAGGGCTGGATGAGCCGCCGCGACGATGGCGGCTGGCTGCTGGAGGCGCATCCGGTCGATGAGTTCCCAGGACTCGATCCCACCCAGGCGCTGCCCAGCGCGCTCAGTGCGGCGCTGAAGGGCCTGGCCCACGAGCTGCGCAACCCGCTGGCCGGACTGAAGGGCGCGGCCCAGCTGCTTGCCCGGCGTGCGGCGCAGCGCGACGCCAGCGAACGTGAGCTGATCGAACTGATCGGCTCGGAGATCGAGCGCCTCAACGGCCTGCTCGACCAGCTGCTGTCGCCGGCCCCGGCCGCGCCGCATGCCGAACTGAACATCCATGCCGCGCTGGAACGCGTGCTGCGCCTGGCCGAGAGCGAAGCCGGCTGGGCGGTGCGCCTGCAGCGTGACTACGACCCCAGCATCCCCGAATTCCATGGTGACGCCGACCGCCTCACCCAGGCGGTCTGGAACCTGGTGCGCAACGCGATCCAGGCCGGCGCCGGCAACATCACCCTGCGTACCCGCGTGGAGCATGGCGTGCGCATCGCCGAGCAGCTGCACACGCTGGCGTTGCGCCTGGAAATCGCCGACGACGGCCGTGGCGTGCCGGAGGAACTGGCTGAACACCTGTTCCTGCCCTTGGTCAGTGGCCGTGCCGAAGGCACTGGCCTGGGCCTGGCGCTGGCGCAGCAGGTCGCGCGCGAACACCGCGGTACGCTGACCTACCGCTCGCGCCCGGGCCATACCGTGTTCACCCTGCTGCTGCCGATCATCAGCGGCGCCGCCCCGGCCGAGGAGGCCCCGCGCGATGTCTGAGTCTTTTTCGTCCCCGCAGCGCATCTGGGTGGTCGATGACGATCGGGCCGTGCGTTTCGTGCTGTGCACCGCGCTGCGCGAGGCGGGCTACCAGGTCGTCGATTTCGACAGCGCCGCCCCCGCCCTGCAGGCCCTGAGCGAGGGCCCGCCGCCGGCGCTGCTGTTCACCGATGTGCGCATGCCCGGCGACGATGGCCTGGTGCTGCTGGACAAGCTCAAGGCCGCGCTGCCGCAGCTGCCGGTGGTGGTGATGTCGGCCTACACCGACGTGGCCAGCACGGCCGGTGCGTTCCGCGGTGGCGCGCATGAATTCCTGTCCAAGCCGTTCGATCTGGACGACGCCGTGGCGCTGGCGCAGCGTGTGCTGCCGGCCGTTGCACCGGCACTGGCGGCGCCCACACCTGCGGCGGAAGCGCATGGCGACCAGCCACCGCAACTGGTGGGCGATACCCCGCCGATGCGCGCGCTGTTCCGTGCCATCGGCCGCCTGGCGCAGGCGCCGCTGGCGGTGCTGATCACCGGCGAAACCGGCACCGGCAAGGAGCTGGTGGCCAATGCGCTGCATCGCGAATCGCCGCGCGCGCAGGGGCCGTTCGTCGCGCTCAATACTGCTGCAATCCCGTCCGAGCTGCTGGAAAGCGAGTTGTTCGGCCACGAAGCCGGCGCCTTCACCGGTGCCCAGCGCCGCCATATCGGTCGCTTCGAGCAGGCCAACGGCGGCACCCTGTTCCTGGATGAGATCGGCGACATGCCGTTGCCGCTGCAGACCCGCCTGCTGCGCGTGCTGGCACAGGGCGAGTTCTTCCGCGTCGGTGGTCGCGAGTTGATCCGCGTCGACGTGCGGGTGATTGCCGCCACCCACCAGGATCTGGAAGGACTGGTCGCGCAGGGGAAGTTCCGTGCCGATCTGCTGCATCGCCTGGACGTGGTGCGCCTGCAGCTGCCACCGCTGCGCGAGCGTCGCGAGGACATCGCACAACTGGCAAGTACGTTCCTGGGCGCCGCCGCACGCAAGCTGGATACGCCACCGAAGCGCCTGACCGCCGCCGCACTGCAGGCGCTGCGCGAACACGACTGGCCGGGCAACGTGCGCGAACTGGAAAACGTGTGCTGGCGGATGGCGGCGCTGGCCGCCGCTGACACCATTGGTGTGGCCGACGTCGATACCGCGCTCAACCGTACGCGCGGTCGTCGCAGCAGCACCACCAACGCCGATCCGGGGCAGTGGGAGGCGCTGCTGGCCGAATGGGCACGCCGTCAGCTGGCCGAAGGCGTGGAAGGGCTGCACGCGCAGGTGCGAGAGCGGGTCGACCATGCCCTGCTGGAGGCCGCGCTGCAGATCACCCATGGCCGCCGTGCTGAAGCCGCGGCCCGCCTGGGCCTTGGCCGCAATACCCTTACCCGCAAGCTGGGCGCCGGGCGCCGTCGCGGGGGCCATTGAACGGTCCCTGCACGCGATCCTCGCGCCCGCTTGCCGAACCGTTGATCGTTCATGGACGATGCCGTCCGTAGTGTCACCTGCAAGGAGTCTTCGATGCGTCTGTCCTTTGCCATCCTGCCGTTGTCCGCCGCCGCGCTGCTGTCTGCCTGTGGCAGTGCGCCGAAGAAGGCCGAGCCCACCCCGCCACCGCCGACCGTGGTCAGCGCCGCCAAGCAGGCCGAGGCCAATCTGTCGCCGGCCTCGGCCAGCATCGTCAGTGGCCGCATCGCGCTGATGGTGGAGCCCGGTGGCATCCACATCACCGGGCTGATCGGTGGCCTGCAGCCGATGCAGCAGGCCGGTTTCCACATCCACGAGCGCGGTGACTGCAGCGCGGTGGATGCCAGCAGTGCCGGCAATCACTTCAATCCCGGTGGCGCTGCGCATGGCCGCGCCGGCACCGGCAAGCACCACCTGGGCGACATGGACAATCTGCGTGCCGACGCCCAGGGCCGCGCCAACGTCGATATCCACCTCAAGGGCGTTACCCTTGGCGGAGGCGCCGCCACCGATATCGCCGGACGTGCACTGGTCGTGCATGCCAACGCCGACGACTATCGCAGCCAGCCCGCCGGCAATGCCGGCGTCCGCATCGCCTGTGGCGTGATCCGGGTTGTCCGCTGATCACTGCAGGCATCATCCAGGGAGAGATTCCATGCGTTTGATCCACACTTCGCTGTTCGCAGCCATTGCTGCACTGGGCCTGGCGGCCTGCAATCAGCAGCCGGCCGCGCCGCAGGCTGAAACCGCGCCGGCCGCTCCGGCCGAGGGCGCAACCACTGAACCGGCCGCAGCACCGGCACCCGCTGCCGCCCCGGCGGCCGACGCCTCGGCCACCGCCGAGCTGGCACCGACCCAGGGCAACGAGGCCAAGGGCAGCGTCACCTTCAAGGTGGTTGACGGCAAGGTCCACGTGACCGGCCAGATCAGCGGCCTGAAGCCGGGCAGCGAGCACGGCTTCCACATCCACGAGAAGGGCGACTGCAGCGCGCCGGACGGCATGAGCGCCGGTGGCCACTTCAACCCGGGCAAGCAGGATCACGGCAGCGTGTCCGCCGATCCGCACCACGGTGGCGACATGCCCAACATCAAGGCCGACGACAAGGGCGTGGCCACCATCGACGGCCCGGTGTCGAGCAACGTCAACATCGGCAAGGGCGATGACTTCGACATCATCGGCCGCGGCCTGATCGTCCACGCCGATGCGGATGACTACAAGACCCAGCCGACCGGCAACGCCGGTGCGCGCTTGGCGTGTGCGGTGATCCAGAAGGCGCAGTAAGTCATCAGAAAACGCCGGCGCAAGCCGGCGTTTTTCTTTATCGGTAGTGCCGGCCGCTGGCCGGCAATCGCAGATCCGGAGGTTGCCGGCCAGCGGCCGGCACTACCAACAGGCCACCCGGGTCAGCGCGCCAGCAGTTCGCGCGCGTCCTGACCGGCCTCGCAGTGCACGAACAGCACCGGCACGCCGTGCGCTTCCAGCACCGCGGCCATCTGCCGCTGGCGCATCAGGAACTGCTCGTAGATGCCCTTCAGGCGGTCGCAGTCGTTCTTGCCGTGGTTGTAGTGCGCGCACCAGCCGGCCGGATCGAACAGCGCCATGCGTGCCTCGCCGTGCGTGTAGCGCAGCAGCGGCTCGGGCGCGGCGTTGAGCCATTCGTCCTCGCCCGGGGCCATGATCGCGGTCTCGATCAGCGGCCACAGCGCGGCCAGGCCCTGATTGTCGTACTGCATCGACATCATCGCGGCCAGATCATTCACGGTGAAATAGCGCGCATGCTCGATGCGGGCACCGAAGGTGTTCTGCGCCATCAACGCGGTATCGGCATGCGCCATGCCGTTGGCCAGCAGCGTGTCTTCCAGCGCCTCGGCCACTGCATTGGTCGTCGCCACGTCGCTGCCGGTCAGCAGGAACGGCACCACGCGCAGGCCACCGCCCACCAGGCTGGCATCGGCCTGGAACGGCAGCGGCACATCACCGTTGGCATCGGTACCGAAGGCCAGCAGGCGCGGGCCCTGGTTGCGGCCCGGCGCACGCATCTGCAGTTCTTCCAGGCGGCGATGGATCGGCCAGCCCGGGCGCAGTACTTCGGCCGGGTCGAAATGGGCGGCGGCGAACACCAGGTCCAGCTCGGCCACCTGCGGCACCAGCTTGGACAGGTCGCGGCCGACGCGATCGGCCAGTTCACCGGCCTGTTCGGCGCTGAGCACCGCCTGGCGGGGGATTTCGCCGCCGGCCAGTTCCAGGGCCAGCACGCCAAGGGCATTCATCGCGGGGTCGGGTTTGCTCATGGTTCCACGGTTGGCCCATCACAGGGCGGCAGCTACACTTGGCTCCATTATGCCTGCTCCGTCGTGCAGGCCATGTTGCAGACACCCTCATCCATGCCAGGTATCTCCATGCCCAACGCTCGTCCCGTCGCCATCCTCGGTGGCGTCCGCATTCCGTTCTGCCGCCAGAACACCGCGTATTCGGATGTCGGCAACCTCGGCATGTCGGTCCGCACGCTGGGCGCGCTGGTTGAACGTTTCGGCCTGCATGGCCAGCAGCTGGGTGAAGTGGCGATGGGTGCGGTGATCAAGCACTCCAGCGACTGGAACCTGGGCCGCGAAGCCACGCTGTCCTCCGGCCTGTCGCCGTTGACCCCGGGCATCACCCTGCAGCGTGCCTGCGGCACCTCGCTGGACAGCATCATCACGGTTGCCAACAAGATCGCGCTGGGCCAGATCGAATCGGGTATCGGTGGCGGTTCGGATACCACCTCCGACGTGCCGATCGTCTACGGCAAGAAGCTGCGCGCGCGCCTGCTGGCCGCCAACCGTGCCAAGAGCACTGGCGACAAGATCCGCGCGCTGACCGCTGGCTTCAAGTTCTCCGAGCTCAAGCCCGAGTTCCCGGGCGTGGCCGAGCCGCGCACCGGCAAGAGCATGGGTGACCACTGCGAGGACATGGCCAAGGAATGGAACATCTCGCGTGACTCGCAGGACGAGTGGGCGGTGTCGTCGCACAAGAAGCTGGCTGCTGCCTATGAGCGCGGTTTCTTCAACGACCTGATCGCACCGTTCCGTGGTGTCGAGCGTGACAACATCCTGCGCCCTGATACTTCGCTGGAGAAGCTGGCCACGCTGAAGCCGGCGTTCGACAAGGTCTCCGGCCGCGGCACGCTCACCGCCGCCAACTCCACGCCGCTGACCGACGGCGCCGCCGCCGTGCTGCTGGCCAGCGAAGAGTGGGCGCGTGCCCACGGCCATGAGCCGCAGGCCTATCTGCGTGACGCGCACGTCTCGGCGGTGGACTTCGTGCATGGCGAAGGCCTGCTGATGGCGCCGACCGTGGCCGTGCCGGAGATGCTCAAGCGCAACGGCCTGACCCTGCAGGACTTCGACATCTACGAGATCCACGAAGCTTTTGCCGCGCAGGTGCTGTGCACCCTGCGTGCGTGGGAGAGCGAGGATTACTGCCGCAATCGCCTGGGCCTGGATGCACCGCTGGGTCGCATCGACCCGGACAAGATCAACTTGCTGGGCTCGTCGCTGGCCACTGGTCACCCGTTCGCGGCGACTGGCGCACGCGTCATCGCCACCGCAGCCAAGCAGCTGGCCGAACGTGGCGGCGGCCGTGCGCTGGTGTCGATCTGCACCGCCGGCGGCATGGGCGTGGTCGCGATCGTCGAACGCTGATTGCTGCGACCGCGCGCCAACCAAGGTTGGCGACTACCCGGAATATGCGCTGGATCTGCTGCGGTAGATGCCGACCTTGGTCGGCCATGCGATGCCATCGTTCGGAAGATGTCAGAGCGCCAACCAAGGTTGGCGACTACCGGGTTCCACAGATGAAAACGCCGCCCAATGGGCGGCGTTTTTCTGCTCCGGTGGGTGCCGACCGTTGGTCGGCACGCTTCACGGCAACCGTGGATTGCCGAATTCGTCGCGCTCTTCGTTGGCGTCATACACCGGCGGCTGCACCGTAACCGGCTGCTCCTCCACCGTGTCACGCAGCGGCGCTTCGGTGCCGCGCACCAGTTCCACGCTGTCCTCGCCACGCTGCAGTCGCAGCGCATTGGCCAGGCACTGCGCGGCCAGCGCGTGCTCGCCACGCTGTGCGAACAGCTCACCCAGTGCCTCCCACGCCGGGGCACCGGCGCCCGCGGCGATGGCCTCGTGCAGGAACGCATCGGCGGCATCCCACTGCTGCTGGGCCAGGGCCACGCGGCCCTGTGCCAGGCGCAGCGCAGCCGAGCTGTCGTGCACGTTGCGCCAGCGCGCGAGGTTGGCCTGACGCGTGGCCAGGCGCTCGGCCGGCAGGCGGCCATACAGCGCCACCAGTTCGTCATCCCAACGCTGGTCCAGTGCCTGTTCCAACGCCAGCAGCGCCGGTTCGTCCCAGTTCAATGCAACCGCACGGCTGGCATACGCACCCACCACGTCCGGGGTTGGCCGCAGCGCCTTCGGCGTGGCTTCCCATTGCGCGGCCAGCGCATTGACGTCGGCCGCTTCCAGTAGTGCCTGTGCGGCCAGGCGTGCTTCCAGTTCGCTGTTTGCGTCGGCCGGCAGCACCTTGCTCTGGCGCAGTGCACCCAGCTGGCCATACGCCTCGTGGGCGCGGCCGGCCTGTGCCAGCGCTTCGGTACGCAGCCACAGGCCGCGCGGCGGCAGCGGCTGGATCGTCGCCACATCCAACGCGTTGATCGCATCCACCGGCAGATCGCGCGCCAGCAGCTGTTCGGCGCGTAGAAGCGCCTGCAGGGTGGCATCGCTCTCGCCCAGGCGCTGCAGCAGGGCTTCACCGGCGGGGCCGTCGGCACGTGCCTGCGCACAGCGCACGGCATTGGCCAGCGCCACCGCGCTCACTTCCGGATCCTTGGCGGCACCATCCAGCAGCTTTTGGGCACGCTGCCACTGGCCGTGCTCATAGGCCTGCAGGCCGTCGATCAGGCGCACCCGGCCCTGCTTGCGGCGGTAGCGGCCCCAGGCGCGGAACGGTGCTGCGATCAGGCTCCACAGCAGCCACAGCACCAGCACCGCGATCACCGACAGCAGTGCCACCTTGGGCAGGTTGCTGTGGTAGTCGTAGCCGCCGTAGCGCAGGGTCACTTCGCCGAAGCGGTTGAGGTCATCGGCGCCGAGCCATTGCGCGGCCACCACGCCGATGGCCACGGCCAGCAACAGCACGACCAGGGATTGCAGGGGTTTCATGGGGGATTACCTCCGGTCGGTCTGGGTGCGCAGTTGCTGCAGGGTGCTGCCAAGAACGCTGTTGCTGGCCTGCAGCGGAAGCTCGCGCAAGGCCTTCAGTTCAGCACGTTGCGCGCGCAGGGCCGGTGAATCCGGCCAACGCCGCTGTGCCCAGTGTTCCACGCGCGCCAACGCGGTATCGCGACCGGTGCGGTCGCCACGTTCGATTGCGGCACGCGCCAGGGTCAGTTCCAGCTGCAGCGCATCGTCGGCATTGCGGCGTTCGGCGGCGGTCAGCGGGCCATTCTGGCGGCTCGGGGTGATGTCCACGAACGGTGCCAGCGTGGCCTGCCACCAGGGCTTGCCGGCGCCGGGCGCGGTGCTACCCGTCACCTGCGAGGGCAGGCCCTGCAGGGCCTTGGCCAGGGCATCCAACCGCTGCAGCGATTGCACGCGCGGGCCGGTGCCCAGCGCATCCAGTGCATCGCGTTCCTGTACCAGGGCCTGGCGCAGGTTCAGGCCGTCGCTGTCGGGCAGATCGGCCAGCGCGGTGGCGGCCTGTGCATACAGGCGGCGTGCGCCTTCCACGTCGTCGGCGTAGTTCAGGCGCTGCGCCGCCTGGGTCAGCAGCAGTTCGGCCTCATCGCGCTGTACCGCCTGACGGCCCTGGTTGGCGCTGTCGGCCAGCTTGGCCAGGTTCTCTTCCAGCAGCGCACTGCGCTGGTAAAGGCCCAGCATCTCGTCGCGCAGCACGCGGTTGGTGGTCGCCGCATCCTGCAGGCGCTGGCTGGTTGCGCGCTGGTCGCGGCGCAATGCATCCAGCGTCGCCTGCAGGCCCTGCAGCTGTACGGCCGTGGTCTGCGCCTGCGCTTCCTGTTCGTTTTGTTGCTGCTGCCAGACGTACCAGCCGGCATAGCCGCCCACGCCAAGCACGACCACCCCGGCCAGCGGCAGCAGCCAGCGCACGGGTCGACGGGGCGGGGAAACGGGCGGAGTCTCGTTCATGGGGCTTCCTTGTCGGCACCGTCGCCGGTCAGGTACCGGCAGGCCGCGTTGTGCACAGCATCACTGTTGCCGACCACAGCGGCAAGCGTGATCCACGTCCCTGTTCAGTTCGCTGCCGGGACGGTGAGCGTGGCGTGTGCAGCCGCCACCAGCTGCGCGGTGGTGGGCCCGGCCGCGCGCGCCACGCGCTGCAGCCCCAATGCGTGCGCCTGTTCGCCCAGCCGTTCGCTGGCCACCACGGCGGTGGCATGTGCCTGACAGCGTTGCTGCAATGCCGGCGGAAGCTGCTGCCAGAAATGCAGCAACGCCTCACCACTGCTGACCGCCAGCACCCACGGATACGCTGAATGCGCCAATCGAGCCAGCGTGCGTGGCGACAGGCGCAGCAGGCGACGCTGATAGACATCGGCGCGTTCGATGCTGGCGCCGGCCGCCTGCAGTTGCGCGGCAATCAGGCCGCGTCCGCCGGGGGCGGTGACCAGCCCGATGCGCAGGCCGCGTACGTCCGCCAGTACCGGCAGCGCCAGCAGGCCCTCGCTGTCCATCCGTTGAGGCGCATGCACCTCGGCGACACCCTGCGCCCGCAGCGCGCGCGCGGTGCCTTCGCCCACGGTCAGCCACGGGCTGCGTTGTGCCTCGGCCAGTGGCAACAGGGTGGCGGCTGCGGTAACGGCGGCCGGGCTGGTGAACACCACCCGATCGCAGTTCAGCGCGCGTTGCAGCTGGTGCACCACTGGCGTGCCGTTCAGGCGCTGCAGGCGCCAGGGTGGCAGGGCCAGCACATGCCCGCCCAGCCCAGCAACGGCGCGGCGCAGCGCGGAATTCTGGCCCTGCGGTCGCAGCGAAATGAAGGTCCAGCCCGGCTCGGAACCGGCGGCGCCAGTGGGTATCGTATGGTCGGCCATTGCCTGCATTATGCGGGCCCTTCGTTGTCGTGGTCCCTGCTCCGATGTCCGTTGATGCTCTGACTTCCTCGCTGGCCGCCCTGCAGGACGTGCTTGACTGCATGCCGGCGGTCCGCGCCATGCAGATCCAGCTCGACGGCTATGCCGATGGCGTGCTGCGCATCACCGCGCCGCTGGCCGCCAACGTCAACGACAAGGGCAACGCCTTCGGTGGCAGCCTGGCCTCGGTGCTGACCCTGTCCGGCTGGGCACTGGTCAGCCTGCGCCTGCGCCTGGCCGGCCACGATGCCGAGGTCTACGTGGCCGACAGCAACCTGCGCTACCTGGCACCGGTCTACGAAGACCTGCACGCGCATGCCGAAGCGGCCGAAGCCACTGGCTGGGATGCCTTCCTGAACACCTTCCGCCAGCGCCGCAAGGCCCGCATCAGCATCATCGCCACCCAGCCCGGTGCCGATGGCAAGCCCGCCGCCGAGTTCAGCGGTCGCTTCGTTGCCTTCGCCAAAGGGTAGGATGGCAGGCTGACGTTCTGGGGAAACCACCGATGCGCCGCCTCATCCAGTTCCTGATGTGTTCCCTGCTGCTGGCCAGCGCCGTGGCTTCGGCAGACGACCTGAGCCGCAAGCAGCGCAAGCTGCTGGAAGAGACCCAGATCGCCTACGGCGCCACCATCCGCTGGGGCAGCATGGACGATGCCATCGGCTATCTGGACCCCAAGCTGCGCAAGGAAAAGCCGCCCACCGAGTTCGAGCTCAACCGCTACGCGCAGCTGCGCGTGTCGTCCTACCGCGAGCGCAGCAGCGCCTCGCTGGACGGGGGCCTGGTCGAGCGCCGGGTCGAAATCGGGGTGATCAACCAGAACACCCAGGCCGAACGCACCGTGGTGGTGGTCGAGCGCTGGCGCTGGGATTCCGAGGCCAAGCGCTGGTGGCAGACCGCCGGCCTGCCGGACCTGTGGAAGGGGCAGTGACGGGCCGCGTCCGGCTTGTGCGACAATCGGCGCCCGCTTAATCGACCCGTGACCTGAGTGAATTACGAAGAGTTGCTGGCCTTTGCAGGCCGAAACCCGATGCTGTCCGCGGCCCTGGTCGGCCTGACCGTGGCCATCATCGTCACCGAGATCCGCCGCCTGTTCCGGGGCTTCAAGGGCATCAAGCCCGCCGAACTGACCCAGCTGATCAACGCGGGTGGCACGGTGGTGGTCGACCTGTCGGCCAGCGGTGACTTCGAGAAGGGCCACATTGCCGGCAGCCGCAATGCCCAGGCCAGTGCCTTCGGCCCGGACAACAAGCTGGTGGCCAACGCCAAGCAGTCGCCGGTGGTGCTGGTGTGCCGCAGCGGCAACGCCTCGGAAACCGCCGCCAAGGCGCTGAAGAAGGCCGGCTTCGAAAAGGTCTACGTGCTCGACGGCGGCATTCCCGCCTGGCAGCAGGCCGAGCTGCCGCTGGTCAAGGGCCGCAACTGATTGCCGCAGGTGGCGGATCCGGCCTTGTATGGGCCTGATCCCGCCCCCATCGCAGTAGTTCGACCATCGTTTTCATTGCATTCACCTGGAGTTACTGGAAATGTCCGAAGAGATCACCAACGGCGCCGCTGCGCCGGTCGATGCCGCTACCGGCCCTGCTTTCACCGTCGAGAAGATCTACGTCAAGGACGTCTCCTTCGAGTCGCCGAACGCTCCGACCATCTTCAATGACCAGGTGCAGCCGGAACTGCAGCTCAACCTGAACCAGCAGGTGCAGCGCCTGGGCGAGAACGCCTTCGAAGTCGTGCTGGCCGTGACCCTGACCTGCCAGGCCGGTGAGCGCACCGCCTACGTGGCCGAAGTGAAGCAGGCCGGCGTGTTCGGCCTGGTCGGCCTGGACCCGCAGTCGATCGACGTGCTGCTCGGCACCCAGTGCCCGAACATCCTGTTCCCGTACGTGCGTCAGCTGATCAGCGACCTGATCCAGGCCGGCGGCTTCCCGCCGTTCTTCCTGCAGCCGATCAACTTCGAAGGCCTGTACGCAGAAACCCTGCGCCAGCGCCAGGAGCAGGGCGACGCACCGTCGCTGGCTGACTCCGAGCCGGCTGGCAACGCCTGATTCCTGCCGCGACGTCACGGATGAGCACTACCGCTGACAAGATCGCCGTGCTTGGCGCCGGTTCCTGGGGAACCGCGCTGGCCAGCCTGCTCGCACGGCACGGTCACCCGACCGTGCTGTGGGGGCGCGACGCTGCCGTGGTCGAGGCCATCGACCAGCGCCACGAGAACCCGCGCTACCTGCCGGGCATCCCGCTGCCGGACAGCCTGCGTGCCACCACCGACCTGGCGTCGGCAGTGGAGGGCGCCGCCTGGATCCTGGTGGTCACCCCGTCGCATGCCTTCGGTGAAACCGTGCGTGCGCTGGCGCCGCTGCGTCCGGCCGGTGCCGGCGTGGCCTGGGCCACCAAGGGCTTCGAACCTGGTTCGGGCCGCTTCCTGCATGAAGTGGCGCGCGAAGTGCTGGGTGAGGACGTGCCGCTGGCCGTCGTCACCGGTCCGTCGTTCGCCAAGGAAGTGACCCAGGGCCTGCCGACCGCGATCACCGTGCACGGCGACGTGCCCGAGTTCGCGCAGGCGGTGGCCGAGGCGATGCATGGCCCGGCGTTCCGCGCCTACACCGGCGACGACATGGTCGGTGCCGAGCTGGGCGGCGCGATGAAGAACGTGCTGGCCGTGGCTACCGGTGTGGCCGACGGCATGCAGCTGGGCCTCAACGCCCGTGCCGGCCTGATCACCCGTGGCCTCAACGAGATGCTGCGCCTGGCCGCGGCGATCGGCGCCAAGCCGGAAACGCTGATGGGCCTGGCGGGCCTGGGCGATCTGGTGCTGACCTGCACCGGCGATCTGTCGCGCAACCGCCGCCTGGGCCTGGCCCTGGGCCGCGGCCAGACGCTGCAGGATGCCGTGCGCGAAATCGGCCAGGTGGTCGAGTCGGTGCAGACCGCCGACGAAGTGATGCGACAGGCACGCCGTCATGGCATCGACCTGCCGATCTCGGACCGCGTGCGTGCCGTGCTGCACGGCGAGCAGACGCCGGAAGAAGGCCTGCGCGCGCTGCTGGCGCGGGAACAGAAACCGGAATATCCGGATACACTGTTCAAGTGAATCGAAAAACCCCGGCCACGTGCCGGGGTTTTTTATGTGTGTGGCCCATCCACGCATGGCGTGGATCTACTCCGGAATCCGCTTCTGGTAGCAGCCAACCTTGATTGGCGCCCGGTAGCGCCGGGCCATGCCCGGCGGAATCCATCACCGCGCCCGTGGCGGCGCGCTGGTGTTGTCCATGTCCGAGAAGATCAACCACGGCCCGTCGCCCACGCGCTTCAGCGTCAGCGTGAACTTGCCGGTGTCCCCCACGTTGTTGCCGTAGCGGTAGGCACCAATGATGTAGCCCGTGCTGCCCTCCACCGAGTACGCCAGCGCGCGCAGCCGCAACGGGCTGCCGCCCTGGCCGGCATACGCGGCTTCGATCGCGCTGCGCCCACGCACCGGTAGCTGGTTGCTCTGCAGCACAAAACCATCCTCGGCGAACAGCGCAGCCAGTGCCTTGGCATCGCCCGTGCGCCACGCCTGCTCGTAGTCGCGCAGTACGCGATCCAGCGTCGCGGGCAGGGCCGCATCAGGAAGAGGCTGTGCGGGCTTCGCGCCTTCAGCATCGTGGGCGATGGCCGGCGATGCCAGCAGCAGGGCACTGCAGAAAATCACGGCGAGTCGTGTGCGGTGCATGCGTCCGGCTCCAGGCGATGACGGGAACGTGCGAACGCATCCTAGCGCGCTGCTGGTTAGAATCACGCAGGCGCCCGCGCGGCGGCATGCACCGCAGATCAGACAAGGACAAGGAATGAAGATTCGAATCACAGGGATGGCACTGACGGTCGCACTGCTGGCCGCCTGCGGACAGGCACCAGCGCCGGATGCAGCACCGACCGCACCGGCACCAACCACCGAAGCACCTGCGGCCACGGCAACGGTGGTCGAGCAGGCGCCGTCCATCGAAGACGGCGTAGACCCCTCGGTGTGGGACAACGAAGGCGAACCGGAAGACCCGAGCGCCGGCGGAGAACTCACCTGTGCGGACAACCCGCTGGCGACGCATTTCTTCACCCTGGTGGGCGGCAACACCGTGGACGACTGTGGCCGCAAGGATCCGAAGGTGCTGGCCGCGTTCAACGCCCTGATGAAGAACACAGCCGCGGCCGAATCTGCTGACAAGGAGATTCCGTCGCTGCGCGAACGCCTGTTGAGCGGGCCCAGCGGGCCCGGCGAGCTGGTGGTGCTGCAGGGCGAGCCATGGTGGTTCTACACCGCCTGCCAGGCCCACGACTGCCCCGGCACCGCATTGGCGATGCTGTACTCGCCCGATCAGTCGAAGATGGTCGGCCGCCTTACCGCGCGCTGCAGAATCTGGTGGCTGGGTGAACCCAGCGACGAGCAGCGCGCGCTGATCGAGCGCGAGCAGCCGGTGGACAAAGCGATGCTGAAGGAAGAAGGCGAGTCCTGCGAGTAATCGGTGGTGACGCCGGATGATGTTCCGGCGGCCGCATCATGCGGGTGAAAGCTGCCTCACCATGTCGGCGATGATCACGTGGACCAGTGTTCTCAGGAAATGCACTTCGCCTTCCAAGGTTGGGCCGATGTCGAAACGGGTCGACCATTGCTGGTTTTCCTGCAGCACCAGCGCGTAAAGCGCCTGGGCTTCGCTCGTGATGCGGTCGATCTGATGGCGCAGCTGCCGGGTGGCAGCCGGCCTTCCCAGGCCCAGCGCTTCACCGGCAGAAACCAGATGCTCGAAACGAAGGTCGTGGAAGCGCGCGACACCGAGAATGGGCCACGACAGTTCCGAGCGTTCTGGCCAACGTGCGCCCTCGTCGGCATACGCGCGGGTCTCGTAACATGCGGTGGACAGCAGGTCGTAGTGGGGGGCCAGTTCGATGCCCCTGCTGTCGACCAGGAAGCTCAGGTTCTTCAGGTGCGCATCGTTGTTGCCGGTGAGTACATTGAAGATCAACCAGTCGAACAGGCGGACGCGCGTCTTGAGCTTGCTTCTGCATTGCTCGACGATGACCTTCAGGGTGTCGATGCTGCCGAGCGTGTACTTGAACTGCCGGTCGAGGTTGAGCAGCTGGCAGGCGTCGATGGCATGACGGCGATGGATGGCATCGGCGGTGATTTCGCGATCAAAGCGCTCGATGATGAAGACCGGCTCCGGTACGTAGCGGCGCTCGATCTTCGGCACCTGCAGCCCCATGCGCTGTGCAAGGCGCATCACGAACCACTCGTTGGCCACGCTGTGGGGATAACTGCTGCTGGTGCTGTCAGGCTTGAGGATGTGGGTCGAGGGCTCGGCGCCCAGAGGTTGGTAGAGTTCTCCCCCTGTCTCGATGATTGCCAGCTTGTGCTGGGCACCTGCCAGTGACATGCGCTTGGCGGCACCCGCCGCAAGCGACGTGCGTGGCAGGCCTTGGATACGCGTGGAGAGTTCCGCATCGGGCAGTGGTTTTCTGCCGCCGGGTGGCAGGCGCTGGCCTGGAGGCAGCAGCGTCAACGAGCCTGCCGATTCCGCGCCATAGGCGGCCAGCAATGCGAACGCGTCCGCGCCATCCACCCTGGCATCGGTTGCCATCAGCGTGCGTTGCTGCTCTTCCGGCAGCAGATTGTCGAAGTACCACTGCACGGGGCGTTGGCTGGAGCCATCGAGGATGGCGGTGTCTTGCAGTGGCAACGCAGGCGCCAGTGGAAACCGATGTGCGCTGCCGAGCCACTCCGGCGCATAGGTGAAGTGCCACAGGTTTGCTGCTTCGGTCAGGCGGCCCACCGGCGCTTCGTCGATGCTGACCTGCAGTTCGCGTGGTGGAAGCGGATAGTGCAGTCCAGACAGGACGGTCGTTGTAATGACGTCCTTGAGATCGATACGGGGGGCGCTCATGGCACCTTCCCGTTGGCACGTTTGGCCAGCAGGGCCATCGCTTCGTCCGGCACGTCGATTTCGACATGCAGCCCCAGCTCGTCAAGCACGGTGAACAACTTGCCCCATTGCACCGTGGTACCGCCGCGTTCGACCTTGGCCAGGAAATTCTCGCTGACCCCGATGCCTTCGGCGGTTGCATCCTGGCGCAGTCCCTGATGCTTGCGGGCGGCTCTCACCAGTGGTCCCAAGGCCTCAGCCTTCTCAAGCCTGATCTTCAATGGGAACTCCCCCAGCAGAGCCTGACGCTCTGGATTCGACCCATCGTCTATACCATAGAATCCTCACTGCAGTGAGGATTCTTCGCGCAAAACCCAGGATTCCTTAGAATCCTTTCGATCTTGAGGATTTTTTCGCAAAAGAGCTGGATGCAAGAAAATCCTCATTGAAAGAAGGATTTATCTGCAAAGGCGTCCAGCCCGCAAAAAATCCTCATGAACTCAAGGATTCTTTGGCGCCGTGAGAGAGCGATGCCTCATCCGGTCCATATGGGCAGCGCCACGAGGGTGGGACGTCCGCGATGAGTGGGGTCCAGGTGGGGCCTGCCAGGAGCGTGCCCGGGAACCTCTGCCTGCAGCGCAGGCTCGCATCGTCAACAGGCCGCAGGCAAAGCGTCTGTTACTTGCTCGCGCGCCGCGCGCCTTTCTCGTCTTCGTCCTTTGCATCGCCCCGGCTCTGCGCGAATTCCGGGAACGTCTTCGCGATCGAATCCTTGTCCGGAAGGATGTAGAACACGCCGCCCTTCTCGAACGTGGATTGCACGATCTGCTCGTAGAACGCAGGCGTGACGTTGATGCAGCCGTGCGTAACGCGGTTGTCGTCCGGCGAAGGTGATGCCAGCCGTTCGGCGCGCTTCTCTTTCGGAGTGCCTGGCGGCAGCGGGTGCATCGAAACGGCGGAATCGTAGTCCACCCACAGCACGCGACCGGCATCGTCGGAGGGGCCGTAGCCACCAATGAAACGGCCCGCCGGGGTGGTGCGGTCATGGCCTGGAATCGCACTCAGCGCGAGCTTGGCAACGCCGGGTGCGGAGTGATCGCCGATGGCCGAACCGAACAGCGCCGGTGCGGCACCGCGCAGCTTGCCGTCTCCGCCGAAGACCAGTACCTGCGCAGCCGCCTTGTCCATGATCGCGAACGGATAACCCTGGTTGTCCTTGCTGGCGACTACCCAGCCGGCCAGTTCGATCACCGTCTCGGACACGCTCTGGTCAGCGGGCAGTTCATCGACTGCGGCGACCGGGGGTGCAGGTGCGTCCTTGTCCCTGGCGTTGGCTACGCCGCTGCACGCAACGGCCAGTGCCATGGCCAATGCGGCATGGAGGGCGCGGCGTGCAGGGGAGGAGGAGGTACGAATGGGACGGCTCCTTGCAGTGCAATCTTGGTGGAAGGATGCCAGTGGCCGGCGAAGGCCACTGGTTCCCGATACAGAGGTGGATCAGTTCAAACGGTGAGGGAGCGATCAGCCGCGCGGCTTGCGGCCCGCTGGTGCCCTTTCAAGCTGCTGCACGCGACCTTCGATCTGGTCCAGACGCTGGTTGGCCTGCTGCGCCGACTGGTTGGCGGACTCGGCACTCTGGGCGGCGCCCTGCACCTTTACATCGAGCTGGTCGAGACGCGAGTTGATCGTTGCAAACTCGTTCTTGTAAGAGGCGCAAGCGCCAAGGCTCACGGTGGCGATGAGCGCCACGCTGAGTGCACGGGCCATCTTCATGTGTTGCGAGGTCAGTTTCATTCCACTCCCTCCTTCGTCTGGGGAAGCTGGAATATAGCGGCGTTTGTTCCCGGCGCTACCAAGCGCTTTCAGCTGGAATTTGAGTACGTGGATGGGCTGTGAAGGCCTGTAAATCAACGAACCTTAACAAGCGGGATCAAGCGAGCTGATCTGCACCGGCGTATCGCCTTGTGCCTGTTCAATATCACCCATTCACCTGCATGAAGCCGGCATCACGGCATGTGCGTCTGTGTGCTTTCGCCTGCTCCGCACGCAGGCTGCCATCCACTTGCTTCCAGCAGCGCTGCAGCGTTTCCAGGCTGGACATCCAGCAGTTCGGCGATGGCGTTGGGCGTGTCGGGCCCGCGCGCAACATAGGCGTGGGCAATGCGGTAGCCGATCCAGTAGCCGAGATCTCCGCGGCGCGTATCGTCGCCGGGGCCGTTGTACAGCCACCTCGAAAGATCGGTACCCATGCTGTCCTGCAGGAACGCGCGCTCCAGCGCACACTCGCGACCCTGCGCCCAACGCTGCAGATGCGCGTTGGCCGGTTGCCCGGAGATCCGTTCGGCCACGTATTCGGCGCCGCCTTCCAGCAGCGTCTGATAGAGCAGGGTGGGCTGCTCGACATCAACGCGCGCGCCGGGCTGTTGCACGTGCACGTACTCATGGGCGATCAGGTGCACGAAGCGGTCGCTTGCATCGGCCTGCATCCAGTCCGCATTGCACAGCGCTTCCAGTCCAATGACCACACCTGCTTCGGTGGTAACGCCACCACTGTTGCCGCGGCCCACCAGTACGGTGACCGGAGGAAAGCGCGCAGACGGCAACAAGGCGCCGAGCTGATCGACGGCAGCGGCGACGCGCGTGCGGATCGATGGCAATGCGGTCGCGCAGGTTCTCGCTTTCGCAAACAATGCCGGCTTGTCCTGGATGGCCCTGGCCAGCCGCTCCATCGAGCCGATACGGCTGTCGGTGAAGCTGCGCAGGGCATCCGTACCCGCATCCAGATAGCCGTGCTGCAGATCATCGGCGCTTGGGCGCCCATGGTTGGCGTCCAGCACCTTGAAGAAGCGCGTGACATCGTCTGTCTGTACGACGATGTGCCCGGCAGGACCGACACGCTCAGCCGCCTGTGCCTGCAGCAGCGCGATCGGCGAGGCGATCAGGATCAGTGCCCGCATCAAGCATCGAGCGTGATGCGCGTAAGAAGCCGACAGCAATGCCATGCGGAGTTCCCTGAACGCCAGCCTTATTTATACACCAGTCAGTTCAATATTCAGGGTTGATTAGACCCCCTAACGGATAATTCACACCTGTCGACCGCCTCCTCTCTCTCCCCCTCCCGGGAGGCGGTCGACGAAACCAAAATAATTAAAGGTGTGTCCCGATGAACAAGAATTCGCTGCTTGCCCTGGGTCTTCTGGCTGCTCTGCCGTTCGCTGCATCGGCAACCGATGGCCTGTCGTACAACTACGTTGAAGGCGGCTACGTGAACACCGATGCCAAGGGCGGCGACGCCGATGGCTGGAAGGTGAAGGGTTCCGTTGCGGTGCACCCGAACTTCCACGTCTTTGGCGACTACAGCGCCCAGGAAACCGACAAGTTCAAGAATGACGTCGACCAGTGGCGCCTGGGTGTCGGCTACAACTACGGCATCGCACCGAACACCGACCTGGTGGCCCGTGTTGCGTACCAGAAGTACGACGAGAAGCGCGGCCTGGACTTCAACGGCTACTCCACCGAAGTGGGCGTGCGCACCGCGTTCAACCCGTACGTGGAAGGCTACGTGATGGCCGGCTACGAAGATTTCAGCAAGAAGCACGGCTACAACCCGGACGGCGAGTTCTACGGCCGCGTCGGCGCCACCGCCAAGTTCAACCAGAACTGGGGCCTGAGTGGCGAAGTGAAGCTGGCCAAGGCCGGCGACCGCGAGTGGTTCGTGGGCCCGCGCTTCACCTGGTAACAAACGCCTGTCGTTAGTGCGTGTTGTGCTGGCGTGTGACTCTCTCTCTCTCCCACACGCCAACCGAAGCCCGGCCTCGCGCCGGGCTTCACTTTTATGGGCCCTGTGGCGCCACAATGCGGCATGGGCGACCCTTCCTCCCTCGCAGGTACTGGCATGGCCTACCAGGAGCATCTGGTGCCTGCGCCGCTGCGTGGCCACTTCGGCCAGCTGTGGCAGAGCCAGCTCCCTGCCGATGCCGATGGGCACATCACCGTATTGCCCGATGGCTGCGTGGATATCCTCTGGCGCGACGGCGCGCTGTTCGTGGTCGGCCCGGATCGGGTGGCTGCACATCCGGCACTGGCACCCGGTGCACAGGTACTGGGGGCACGCTTCCGACCTGGCCAGGCATTGGCCGCGCTGGGACTGCCACTGGCCGGCATCATTGGACAGGCGGTGCCGTTGGCCGATCTGAAGGGCGGATGGGCCACAGCAGCCGCTGCTTCCATTGGCGATACCGCGCCGGCTCAACGATTGCAGCGGATGGCGCAGTGCCTGCAACAGCACATGGGCGCGGCGGCCCTCGACGTGCAGGCGCAACGGGCTCATGTGTTGTTCCACGCGCTTGGCCGTGGCCAAGCTACGCTGGACGAGCTGGCGGCAGGCTTGAACCTGAGCCCGCGCAGCCTGCGCCGTTTCAGCCAGTCGCAGTTCGGCTACGGCGCCAAGACGCTGGAGCGCATCCTGCGCCTGCAGCGCTTTCTTCGCCATAGCCGCGCGCTGCCGCAGCACTCGTTGGCGATGCTGGCCGCTGATGCCGGCTATGCCGACCAGGCCCACCTCAGCCGTGAGGCGCGCGAGCTTGCCAGCATGACCGCACGGCAGCTGCGCCTGGAATGGGGCCGATGATGGCCGTTTTGTTCAAGACCGCCGTGCCGCGCTGACCGAAGCTGGGGCTCCCACCCAGGAGTCACGCCATGAGCCACGCCGCACCCCGCGATGCCGAGCGCCGCATCGACAACATCGAATTCAACGTCGTCGACATCGCCCGCAGCAAGCGCTTCTACGGCGAGGTATTCGGCTGGAAATTCACGGACTACGGCCCGGCCTACACCGAGTTCGACGACGGCCGCCTGAAAGGCGGCTTCGTGTCCGACACACCGGTACGTGCGCAGGGCGGCCCACTGGTGATTCTCTACTGCGCGGACCTTGCCGACGCCCAGCAGCGCGTGATTGCCGCCGGTGGCGAGGTGGTGCAGGCGGTATTCGCCTTCCCCGGTGGCCGCCGCTTCCACTTCCGCGATCTGGATGGCTACGAGCTGGCGGTCTGGAGTGATATGGATTGAGGTCTTCGTACCTTCGCCGGTGGACGGAACGAGAACCGCTCCGTCCCCGGTCAGGCGGTTCCGCTATGATCGCCCGCACATCGCCACACGCGATGCGCCCGCCTCAAGCCAGCAGGAACCGCCGTGAACTCCCAGCCCGCACCGATCACCGCCCTCAACCACACGCTCGACAACGAGCCGCAGCAGATCACCGCGCCGCTCACCCATTCGGCGGCGTTCCTGGTGCTGAAAGTGAAGGATGACGAGGCGTCGATCGCCAAGGCACGCGAGGTGCTGGCCAGCACCGATGACCTGATCAAGAACACTGCCATCCGTGAAATCGAGCGCACCTTCACCTGCAATGTGGCCATTGGTCACCGCGTGTGGCAGCCGTTGGTGGGCACCACGCCGCCGCGTGAACTGAAGCCGTTCCGCGAGATCAAGGGCGCGACTCACACCGCGGTGTCCACGCCGGGTGACCTGCTGTACCACATCCGTGCGCGCACCATGGACCTGATCGTGGCATTCGAGCGCAACCTGCTGATGGCGTTCGGCGATGCGGTGGAAACGGTCGATGATGTGGCCGGCTTCCGTTATTTCGATGGCCGTGACCTGCTCGACTTCGTCGACGGCACCGCCAATCCGGAAGGGCTGTCGTTGCCGGAAGCCACCATCGTGGGCGATGAAGATCCGGAGCATGCCGGTGGCAGCTACGTCGTGGTGCAGAAGTACCTGCACAATCTTGATGCCTGGCGCGCGCAGAAGACCGAGGCGCAGGAAGCGATCATCGGCCGCACCAAGCACGACAACATCGAGCTGGACGATGCACCGGCCGATGCACAGAAATCGCACAAGACCCTGTGCACCATCGAGGACGCCGACGGCGAGCACGAGATCCTGCGTGACAACATGCCGTTCGCCAACCCGGGCCGTGGCGAATACGGCACCTACTTCATCGGCTATACCCGCCGCCTGTGGGTGATCGAGAAGATGCTCGAGCGCATGTTCATCGGCAATCCTGCGCCGCTGCATGACCGCATCCTCGACTTCTCCACCGCCACCACCGGCGTGACCTTCTTCGCGCCCTCGCGCAAGGTGCTGGCCGACCTGGGCGATTGATCGCGCCGGCCAGCGCCGCCCGCCATCTGCCTGTCATCTACCGCGCCGACCATCAGACGTTGGATGAGAGCGCAGGGGCGGGCGATGGCGATGGCAAGGAACACAACCGGCGCACGCCGCTGGTGGCGGCCGCTGGCCGCGTTGTTCGGTGCGCTCGCACTTGGTAGTGCCAGCGTTTCCGCGCAGGAGGCTCCCGCACACTGGATGGCCTATGCCGCCGCCGTGGGTGGCCAGCTGCAGCAGCGCCTGCAGCAGGAGCAGGACCCGCAGGCGCAGCGCGTGCTGGAATGGATGCAGGCACACCCGGATACGCCGACGCCGTTGTCGGTGAGCGTGTGGATCGCGGCGGATGGCCGCATTTCGAAACTCGAATTCGACAGCCTGGGCGACGCCCAGGTCGACGCCGACCTGCGCGCGACCCTGCAGGCCGCGCCGTTGCAGGCAGCCCCACCGGCCGACATGCGTCAGCCGCTGCGGCTGGGCCTGCTGCTTACCCAGTAGATTCACGCCATGCGTGGATGCGCCTGGTAGATGCCGACCTTGGTCGGCACGCGCACGCCAACCAAGGTTGGCGACTACCGGTAGGCCCCTAGCCACGCATGGCGTGGCTCTACTGATCTTGCGGGTGCAGTAGATCCACGCCCTGCGTGGATGTGTTGGGTAGATGCCGACCTTGGTCGGCAGGCGTGCGCCAACCAAGGTTGGCGACTACCGGTAGCCCCAAGCCACGCATGGCGTGGCTCTACTGATCTTGCGGGTGCAGTAGATTCAGGCCCTGCGTGGATGTGTTGGGTAGATGCCGACCTTGGTCGGCAGGCGTGCGCCAACCAAGGTTGGCGACTACCGGTAGGCTCCCAGCCACGCATGGCGTGGCTCTACTGATCTTGCGGGTGCAGTAGATTCAGGCCCTGCGTGGATGTGTTGGGTAGATGCCGACCTTGGTCGGCAGGCGTGCGCCAACCAAGGTTGGCGACTACCGGTAGCCCCAAGCCACGCATGGCGTGGCTCTACTGATCTTGCGGGTGCAGTAGATTCAGGCCCTGCGTGGATGTGTTGGGTAGATGCCGACCTTGGTCGGCACGCGCGCCAACCAAGGTTGGTGACTACCGGTAAGCCCCGGCCACGCATGGCGTGGCGCTACTGCGTTGCCACCTGCGGTTCACGCGCGGCTGCGCTCCATGCGCGCAGGCCGAACACGGCCAGGCCGAGGAAGAACACGTACAGCGCGGCGGTCACGTGCAGCGACTTGAACAGGTACGCGCCCACGTACACCACGTCCACCGCGATCCACACCCACCAGCAGGCCACGTGGCGGCGCGCCTGCCACCACTGGCCCACCAGGCTCAGCGCGGTCAGCATCGCGTCCAGCCACGGCAGCGCGGCATCGGTGAAGGTGTGCATGGCCGCACCCAGCGCCACGCCACCACACAGGCCGATGGCCAGGTCGCGCAGCAGCTTGCCGCGTGCCAGTGGCACGATGCGGACGCTGCCCTCGTCGGAGGCGTGCTGCCGCCAGTTGAGCCAGCCATAGATCAGGAAACCACCGAAGGCGACCTGTAGCAGCGTGTCCGAATACAGCTTGGCCTCGGCGAAGACCAGCCCGTACAGCGTCACCGACAGCAGGCCGACCGGCCACGCCACCAGCCGGCGCTTGGCCATCAGCCATACGCCAAGGATGCTGCACAGCGCGGCGGTCCACTCGAGCATGACGCCGCTCACAGTGCGAACGTCACCGACAGGCGGGCCTGTCGCGGTGCGCCGGGGAACAGGTAGTAGTCACCGCCACTGCTGCCGGTATCGCGCCAGTAGAAGCGGTTGAACACGTTGTCCACCGACAGGTTCCAGGTCACCGCACGCTCGTGCAGGCGATGCTGGAAGCGCAGACCGGCATCGAACACCGAGTAGTCCGGTGCGCGTACACCACCGTCGGCGCGTGCCACGTTGGCACCGGCATAGCGCCAGCCGCCGGTCACATCCAGGCCCTGCACGAACGGGAGCGCATAGGCCACGTGCACGCTGGCGCGCACCTTTGGCACATTCACCAACTGATGGCCTTCATAGGCCGGGGTGCCGGTGTCGCGCGCGCGCGCCTGCAGCACGCTGGCGCTGGCCACGATCTGCAGCGCGTCTGTCAGCTGCCCGTTGGCAGTCAGCTCCAGGCCGGTGTGGGTCTGCGTGCCTTCCTCGACGAAGGTGTAGCCGACGTCGCTGCTGTCCGGCTTGGCGTACTGGTACGGCTGCGAGATGCGGAACACGGCTGCGCCCAGCGTCAGCGCCTCGACCGGCACGTACTTCACGCCCACTTCCAGCTGGCGCGACTGCACCGATGGCAGGAAGGTGTCGGCATTGCTGGTCCAGAATGGCGCTTCCTGGCCCAGCGAGATGCCGCGCACATAGCTGGCATAGGCATTGAGCTGATCGGTGGCCTTCCACACCACGGCGGTCTGCGGCAGGAAACGCGACAGGCGGCTGTGCCGCTGCGGGGTACCACGCTTGTCGTAGGCACGCTCGTCCAGGCGCACGAAGCGGCCGCCGGCCAGCCACTGCCAGTCATCACCGAAGCTCATCCGGTCCAGCGCGAAGAACGCGGTCTGGCGGCTGTCCAGGCGTCGTGCGGACGGCCCTGGCATCTTCGGCGACGGCTCGAACACCGGCACCTGCGCGTCGTGAATGTTGCTGGTGCCGACGTACTCGTTGACGCTCGGGCGCTTGTCCACGGTGCGGCGGAAGTAATCGGCACCGATGGTCAGCTGGTGGCCGACGCTGCCGGTCTCGAAGCGGCCACGCAGCTCGGCACGGGCCTGCTGGTTGCGGCGGGTGTCGTCCGGGCTGCGGTAGTCGTACACGTCGTAATCGCCATTGGGCGCGAAGTAGTTGCCCGGTACGCTGCCATCGGCGCATTGCGTGGCGTAGTAGCAGCCGTAGGCGAAGGCGACGTTGTCATCGATCACCGAGCGGCTGTGGCCGACCGAGACGCGCGACTGCCAGGCATCGTTGAAGTCGTAGGTGTGCAGGGCGGTGATGTTGGTGCTGGCGATATCCACCGGCCGCTGCCACGGCTGGTAGCCGAGCAGGAATTCGCGATCCACGCCGTGCGGCAGCTCACGCGCGCCCAGCAGTTGGTAGCCGGACACCGAACGCTGCGAGCTGGTCTGGTAGTTGGCATCCACTTCCAGCTTGCCGCGTTCGCCAATCAGCCAGTCGGCGGCCAGCGAGTAGAAGTTGCGACGGCCATCGGCGTGCTCGACGTAGGAATTGCTGGAATCCCATGCGGCATTCAGGCGCAGGCCGAAACGCGGGGTGATCCAGTGGCCGACATCGACGGCGACGTAGCGCGAGCCTTCCGAGTCGGTACCGAGCGTGGCGGTGCGCACTTCGGCCGGGCGCTTGCCGATGTAGTTGATGATGCCGCCGGGCGCCATCACGCCTGCGGCCAGGCCGGCTTCACCCTTGAGGATCTCCACCGACTGCACGTTCTCCAGCGCAAGGCGCTGTTCGCCGGCGATGGACAGGCCGTTGAAGCGGTAGCCGGTGGCGGCGTCCAGCGCGAAACCGCGGATGGCGATGTTCTGGTAGTAGCCCACCGGCGCATACGCATCGCCCAGCGAGGCATCGTTGCTGGCCAGCTCGGACAGCGAACGCACCTGCCGGCGGTCGAGATAGTCGCGCTCGAGCACGTTCACCGATGCCGGCGTGTCCTTCCAGGAACCACCACCGAAGGCGTTCACGCGCGAGGTATCGGCCTTGGGTTTGCCGGCCTGCACGCGCACTGCCGCCAGTTCGGTGGGCGAGCGCTCGGCGCCGGTGGCAGCCGCATCGGTGGCAGCGTCGGCCTCGCTGGCATGCAGCGGCAAGGCGGCGCAGAGGGCGAGGGAGAGCAGGGTGGGGCGCAGGCAGCGGTTCATTCGGTTCGTCTTCGGACAACAAGGGAGACGAAGCGACGGCGCGCAGGTGCACCGCCATGACGGGGGTGTGGCTGCGGCTCAAAGCTCCCTACGCCGGTGCAAACCGGATCAGGTTCCAAGGGACTCTCTCAGCCTGGCAGATCCAGGCACCCCCGCTTCAGGTGACCATTTCACTACAAATGGTACGGATTTGCGAGCCGGTGCCCTTCAGGCTGCCGCGTGCAGCGCCTGCAGCAGTGCCTGCCCCGGCGCGCCGTGGAACCACGCCGGGTGCCCCAGCATGAAGGGCTGCCAGGCCACATCCGCGTTCGCGGTCGAGCCGGTGACGCCTTCGAAGTACTCCACTTCGGACAGTGCGAAGTCGAAATGGACCATCGGCAGCAGGTCGGCCAGCAGGTGCACGCGTGCCGCCGACAGCGGCAGCACCTCGCGGTAGCCGTCGAGCAACGCCAGTGCGATGTCGATGCGCACCGCCTCCATGCCGCGCTCCAGTTCCAGCCACGCCACTGCGTTGCGCTCGATCGCGGTGGCGAGGTCAAACAGTGCGCTGGTGGGCGAAGCCAGGCCGAAATCCAGCACGGTGCTGACCTGCCCGTCGCGCCACAGCAGGTTGGAGACATGCCAGTCGTTGTGCGCCCACAGCCGTGGCTCGTCGCGCAGGCGTTCGGCCAGGCCGGCATGCCACGGCAGCACGTCGCGGCGAAGCTGGGTTTCCCATGGAATGCGCGCGAGGTAGCGGGCCAGCCCCGGTCGTGTGGGCAGTTCGGCTTTGATCGCGGCGATGGGATCGTCGGCGCGGATCAGATCGTCGCGCGCCACCAGCAGATGGGTACTGCGCTGTGGCGCGTGATAGCTGGCGGCGGCACGGTGCAGCCGGGCCAGCATGCGGCCGGCTTCGCGGGCCTGCGCGACATCGGTCAGCAACGACCACGACACGGCATCGCGGTACAGGTCCTCGCCCACGCCCACGGCATGCAGTTCGAAGGTCCATTCGCCGTGCTCTACTGCGGTGTGGCCATCGGTTGCCGCCAGCACCTGCACCACCGGTACGCCGGCGGCAGCGAGATGGGCGATGAAGTGGTGTTCTTCTTCCAGGCAGGCGGCGCTGCGAACGCTGTGGTGGTGGCGCTTGATGAACACCGGTCCGCGCGTGCCATTGACGATGGCGGCGGCCGACAACGGTCGAGGACTGTGCCAGTGCGGCTGGCTGCCCGCATCCAGCTGCGGAAAGCGCTGGCGCAGCCACGCGAGGTCTGCGGTGCTGATCGGCGGCCAGTCGGCAGCGACCTCGTCGTTGTTGAGGCCCTGCACCCGGTGGGAAGAAGAAGTCATGCCGCAGCCCCAATGGGGAAAGTCACATCCAAGGGTGCGCATTCAACGCCATGGCCGCCCGCAACGCAAACGGGCGGGTCATCGACCCGCCCGTCCGTGCATCGGCATGGGGGATGCCGCGCTGCTTACCAGCCGCGATGGCGGCCGCGGTCGTGGTAGTAGCGGTTGTCGTAGTAGCGCTCGCGCTGCCAGCGACGGTCGTCACCGCGGTCGTAGTAGCCGCTGCGGTAGTAGCCACGGTCGTATCGGCGATCGTAGCGGTTGTCGTAACGGCGATTGTCGTAGTAACGACGGTCGCGGCGGTCGGAAGTGGTCAGGTTGCCGATCGCGCCGCCGGCCACGGCACCGCCGACAGTGGCAGCGGGATCACCGTTGGAGAGCAGGTTGCCGGCCACGCCACCGACCACGGCGCCGACCAGGGTGCGCTTGTCCTTCCTCGACATCGCGCTGGCATCGCTGACCACGGCCACACCGGCCACCAGTGCCAGAGCCATCGCCAGACCGCGGAAGCTGAGTGCGGAAGTACTGAGCATGTTCGTTCTCCTGTGAGGTGCATGCCACGCTGGGCAGGGAGGGCGCGGGGCGCCCCGGCTGCCGTGATGTCCACGCTGGCGTTCCAACATTGCCGGAACATTGCCTGGTCCACCGTGCGGCTTGCGCATTCATCTAGCGGCAGGCGGCATGAAGCAAGGCTGAAAGCGGCCCCGGCCGCTCAGCTGGCAGAAAGGGAAAGGGCCACGCGAACGTGGCCCTCCCTTCTCTCCCAAGGCGCCGCGGGCCTAGACGCCCATCGCCTTCTGCGCCTGCCGGGCCTGCTCCTGCTGCGTCTCCTGCTGCTGGTGCAGCACGTTCGGCGCGCCCTGCACGGCACCGCTGCTGAGTGCCAGGCTCTGCTCGCTGGCCGTACGGGTCTCCACCGCCGCGCGAATGGCGGCCGGGTCGCCGATGGTGCCCTGCACGGCGAACAGGCGCTCACCGTTCGGGCTGGGCACCACCGAGTCGATGCGCTGCAGGCCGGCGGCATGCGCCTCCTTGGTCAAAGCCGCAGCAGCGCTTTCCAGCGTGTGGCGGTCCTTGAAGGTCCCGGCCGGCAGCAGTTCCAGACCCTTGCTGGCCTGGATGAACAACGGATTGCGCGGGTGCCGCTCGTCGTTCAGCAACGGCCGTTCGCGTGCGTCCTTGATTGCCTCCAGGGTCTTCGCCCCGACAATGCCGTCGACCACCAGGCCGTTGTCCTTCTGCAGCTGGCGCACTGCCGCGTCGGTGTTGCGGCCGAAGCGGCCATCTTCGACCAGCGGCTTGCCGTCGGCGCCGACGTAGCCCAGGTGGCCCAGCTGCTCCTGCACCTTGCGCACGCCCTCGCTGTGTGCGCCCTGCTTGTAGAGTTCGGCGTGCGGCGTGGCAGCGGCCTTGTGCTCGGCCGCGGGCCTGCCCTGAGTCTGTTCGTGCGACTGGGTGCGGTTCTCCAGCAGATCGCGCGCCTTGGACAGCGGGTCGGAGGCGTACAGCTTCCAGTTCGGGTGGTCCTTCACCTGCTTGAGGTAGTCCTCGACCGGCATGGTGTGCACGCCCTTGCTGCCGGTGGACTGGCTGATCAGCAGCTTGTCGGTGTTGGGGTCGCGCACCACCATCACGATGTGGTCGATGCCGTTCCAGTGCTCATGGCGGGTCCTGGCCGTATCCAGGCCGATGATCATGCCTTCCTTCAGCGCATCGGGCTTCAGGATCGCGTCGCGGTCCAGCAGCACGCCGGACTGGTCGAACGCCTTGCGCACGATCCCACCGGAACCGAGGTTGCCCAGGTCGATGCGATCAGCCTTGCTGAACACCGCGTGCCCGGCCTTCTGGTTGATCTCGTCCATGGTCCGGTTCTGCAGCGTGCCGACCCAGCCGGAACAGTCGATGTAACCCTGCTCCACGTTCTTGCCGGTCTTGCCCGGTACGTACAGTGCGTGGCCCGGAATGTTGATGGCGTACTTGACGTCGTCGTACTTCACGCCGGCCTCGTAGGCGGCCTGCAGTTCAATGCCTGGCTTCGGTGTGGCAGCTGCCGTTGCGGTTGCCGCCAGCGTGGCTGCACCCGCCGCCACGGCTGCGCTGGCCTGCGCAGGTGCTGCCGGGGTCTGGCCCTGGCCCTGCACTACCGCCTGCGGTTCGATGTTCTTTTCCGGAATGCTGATCGCTGCGTACTTGTGGATGTAATAGTTGGAGAACGTCCGCGCCAGGTCGCCGTCGTTCATCCCGCGCATCTCGGCCAGGGTGTGGCCGGTCAGCGCCTTCGCGTCGGAGCCGATCTGGTTCAGCACGTTGCGGCGCATGTTGATCTCGTCGCCGTGGCTGTTGCGGACCACACCGAAGGTGCCGGTGGCAATGGCAGTCTGCACCGAGCCGTAGCCGGCGCTGCCCTGCTGGTGGGCCAGGTACAGGTCCAGCCCGGTGGGCGTGTTGCCCCCGGACAGGTACGGGTTGCCGGTGCGCTCGTTGCGGCGCGCCATCGAGTCCAGGTTGTCCTGGTACATCTGCGCGGCCGCTTCGGTGTTGCGGGTGGGGTCGAACTCGTGGCCGGTCAGGTGGTACTGGCGCGCGGAGCCGGGCACGAACTGGAACAGGCCCTTGGCGCCGGATGAGGTGTTGTGGGCGCGCTCGTTGAAGGTGCCACCGGTCTCGATGTGCGCGAAGCGCATGAAGTCATCCACGGGGATGCCCTTCTGCCTGGCGACCTGCTCGACGATGTCCAGGACTTCCTTTCTGCTGTAGTCATGCTGTGCCATGACGTTTTCCTCGGGGTTGATGGAGCGGCGGATGCCGCGAATCGCCAACCGGACTCATCCGTGAGTCAAGAACATGTCGGTCAACAGGTAACCCGCGCGTGGCGGGTGCGATCAGGGCGCGACGTACTGCTGGGTCGCGCTGTCGAAGGTGTAGTGCACGGCGTCGTCGGCACCCAGTGCGCGGGTCTTGCCGGGGCCTTCGATGGTGGTGCCCTTGAAGGTCACGGTCAGTCGCGGCAGGCCGTTGCCGTCGGCAGCGAAGACCAGTTCGCCATCGCTGTCGGTGCAGGGCATCACGTTGCCGTCGTCGCAGGCGGCGCTGTTGTCCTCACCCGTGCGCACTGAACCGACATAGCGCCAGACCTTGCTGTCCACGTCGTCTTCGCTGCGCCTGGGGTTGAACAGCAGCAGCGCATAGCCGGTGCTGCTGATGCCGCGGTCGAAGCTGCTGGTCGGCACCGCCAGCAGCAGGCGACCATCGGCCGTGCGATGTTCAAGCGGCTTGCGCCGGGTATCGACATCGTCGGCCTTGTCGTACGCGCCCAGTGCGCCGATGGTCCATTCCTGGCCACGGAACTTCCATGGCTTCCTGGCGTCGGTGCCGGCCAGCACGAAGGTGGCCTCGGCAAGGTTGGCGCGGTCATCCGGACCGGCCGGCGTCTGCTCGCCCGGCTTGCCGTAGTGCTCGCGGGTATCCCAGGAGAAACCCGTGTAGTACGTGGTGCCATCGAGAGTGAAGGTGTGGCCGAACCAGAAGGTCGCCACGCTGCCGTTCTGGACCTCATAGGAGGTCGCGCCATCGCCGTCCACCTGGTAGGTGAAATACATCACGGTCGGCGCGTCGGGCGGGGTGGCGGCGGCATCGGGGGTGGGGGTCTGCATCGGGGCAACATCCTGTCGGGGCGCATTGGCAGCCTGCGCAGGGGCGCCGGGCTGGGAGGACGAGGGGGCCGGATCGGCGGCGCTGCAGGCGGCAGCGGAAAGAGAGACGAGCAGGCACGCCGCGAATGCGCGCAGAGGCCGCAACGGCAGGGTCCAACATAGCTTGGGGGGATGATGCATGCGCCTCTCCATGGTCAGCGTTGCCGGGCCAGACGGCCGGCAGGAAACCGCGCCACGTCCACCAGGAACGGGAGCGAGGACATGAGCCGGTCGATTCCTTCGACCTCGCATTGAGAACTCATGCCGGACCATCTTGGCACAGATCGGCGGCCGGTCAAAGAGGGCGGTGGCAGCTGACCTTCTTGTGTGATCTGGCTCTCAGATCTTGCCGTCGCGCAGGTAATCGAACAGCTCGGCGTCGCCCTTGAGGCCCAGTTTGAGCATGGCGTCACCCTTCTGCCGGCTGATGGTGCTGACGCTCTTGTGCAGCTGCAGCGAGATTTCCTTCACGGTCATGCCGGTGCCCAGCAGCCGCAGCACCTCCACCTCGCGTGGCGACAGTGGCTTGCCGTCGCCCTCGCGCATGCGCCAGCTGCCAGCGGCCTCGACCCGCTCGCGCAGGCTGCGGCTGATGTAGGGCTGGCCCCGGTAGACCGCCTGGATGGCCTGTGGCAGTTCGTCCATCGACGAACTCTTGTCGACCAGGCCGAGCACGCCGCTGTCGAGCACCATGCGCAGGATCGCCAGGTTGTTGGAGACACTGAGCATCAGCACCGGCAGGTCGGGATGACGGCGGCGGATCATGCCGATCATGGCGAAGCCGTCGGCCTGGGGACTGCCCGGCATGGAGTAGTCGGTTACCAGCAGGTCACAGGGTTGGCTGCCGAGCAGGGCCATCAGCGCCTGCGCGCTGTCGGCTTCGCCGACCACGCGGCCCACCCCGCTCGATTCGATGACGGCACGGGTACCGATACGGACCACCGGGTGGTCGTCTGCGATGATGATGCGCAAGCTCATGCTCTAGTATGGCCACCGGGCACGCCGGACCGCGACCATCGCGGTTCCTGGCAGATTCTAGGAGATCAACGCCGATGCGTAGCTGGGCTGTTCGCGGGCTGGTCCTGCTGCTGGCCGTGCTGGTGCTGCCTGCGGCGCTGGCACAGGCGGTGCCTGGGCTTTTGCCGCTCAGCCCGCTGCAGCGCGAGTACCTTGCCGCGCATCCGAGCATCGTCGTGGGCCAGTATGACAGTGGCTGGCCGCCGTTCGAGTCCCTCCGTGATGGCCAGCAGGTCGGCCTGGGCCCGGATTATCTGTCGCTTCTCGCCCGTCAGCTGGGCGTGAAGGTGGAGGCACGGCGCTATCCCGACTGGACATCCGTGCTGGATGCGGCATGTCGTGGCGAGATCGATGTAGTGATGAATGTCGGTCTCAGTGCCGACCGCACCCGCTGCATGGTCTATACCGCCGCCTATGGCGAGGCACCGCTGGCCCTGGTGGGACGCCCGGATGACCTGCGTGCCTCCGACATCCCCGACCTGGATGGACTGCGGGTGGTGATCGAGCAGGACTTCCTGACCGGCCCGCAGGTGCGGGCGCGCTTTCCCCGGGCACGACAGCTTGTCGCAAACAGCTCGTTGGCGGCGCTGGAGATGGTCAGAGACGACAAGGCAGACGTTTACATCGGCAATGCCTACGTGGCCACCGAACTGATCGCACGCGAGGACCTGCAGGGGGTCGTGCTGCTGCGCCCCAGCGATCTGCCGCCCGAACGGCTGCACTTCGGTGTTCCCAACAGCAAGCAGCCGTTGGCCGAAGCATTGGACCTGGCACTGGCTGCGACCAGCCAGGCCCAGCGCGATGCGCTGGTGCAGCGCTGGCTGCCACCTCCGCAGTGGTCGGCATCGGCACAGCTGGCGTTGAGCCAGGCCGAGAAACGGGTATTGGAGCAGCCGTTGAAGATCGGCTTCGCGCCGAACGCGGCGCCGCTGTCGTTCGCGGACCAGGATGGCAACCCCAGTGGCCTGGCCAGCGAATACCTGCGGCGCCTGCTGCAGGCTGGCGCCAACCTGCAGGTGGAAAACAGCCATGACTGGTACGAGGTGCGCGAGAAGGCGCGTCGCGGCGAGCTGCAGGCGGTGATGGGCATTCCTGCCGATTCTCGCTACCTGGGCCCGGACTGGGTGTTCAGCCAGCCCTTCATCAGCGTGCCGAACGTGATCGTCAGCCGGCGTGACAGCCCGGCGTTGCTGGGCCTGTCCGACCTGCAGGGCAAACGGGTGCTGCTGTCCGATCCGGAACGCGTGCGTGGCTATGTGCTGCAGCAGGCGCCGCAGGCGCGGATCATCGCGGCACGCAGCGCGGAACAGGCCCTGCAGCGCCTGATCAATGGCGACGCCGATGCCTACGTAGGCAACCTGGCACTGGTTGACCATCTGCTGCGCAACCGCTTCCCGGGGCGCCTGCAGGTGGCGGCACCGGCAGGTTTCAACGATCAGCTGGTGCTGGCGGTTGAGCGTCGCCATGCCGCCCTGGCCACCACCTTCGACCGCCTGCTGCTGCAGATGACGCCGCGCAAGCGCGAGGCCCTGCGCGGGGACTGGCTGGCCGTCGAGTACCGCAACGGCCTGGACTGGAACAGCGCGATGCGCTGGGGCGTGCCGCTGCTGCTGGTGCTGCTCACCGCGCTGCTGGTGCACGCCATCGGGCATTGGCGGCTGCGCCGCGAGGTGGCCGGACGGCGTCACCTGGAACAGCGCCTGGCCGAAGTCACCGACAACCTGCCCGCCGTGGTCTATCAGGCTCGCCGCGCGGCAGACGGAACCCTCAGCTTCCCGTTCATTGCCGGTGACCTGCAGGCGTTGTTCGGGATCAGCCGGCAGCAGGCCGAACAGGATGCAATGTGCCTGCTGGAGCGCATCGAGGAAGACGACCGCGAGCACATCCTGCATGCGGTCGAGCAGGCGGCGCGCCAGTTCGCACCGCTTGTTCTCGAGTTCCGGCTGCGACCTGAAGGCACCGGCGCGCGCTGGGTGCGCAGCCAGGCCCATCCCTATGCGGCGGAAGCGGGCGTGGTCACCTGGAGTGGATACTGGGTGGATGTCAGCGAGGCGCGTGCACAGGCCGAGGCCCTCACTGCGGCCAAGGCTGACGCCGAACAGGCGGCGGAGGCGAAGTCGCGTTTCCTGGCGACCATGAGCCATGAAATCCGAACGCCGATGAGTGGCGTGCTGGGCATGCTGGAAGTGCTGGCGCATTCGCCGCTGGATGCCGAGCAGCAGCGCATCCTAGGGGTGATCGAGGATTCGGCGCAGATGCTGCGGCAGATCCTCGACGATATTCTTGACTACTCGCGGCTTGAGGCCGGCGCGCTGCGCCTGGAACCGGTGCCGCAGCCGCTGCGGCCATTGCTGGAAAGCGTGTGCCGGTTGTTGTCGGCGCAGGCCAGTGCACGTGGGCTGGACCTGCACGTGCAGATCGACCCGCAGCTGGCGGCCGCGCACGAAGTGGATGGCGTGCGCCTGCGCCAGATCGTGTTCAACCTGCTCAGCAACGCCATCAAGTTCACCGTGCGCGGCGAAGTGCGGCTGCAGCTGGACGTGCTGGGGCCGACCGCCGAAGACGGCAGCCAGCCGCTGTGCCTGAGCGTCACCGACACCGGCATCGGCATCGCGCCGGAACAGCTGCAGCACCTGTTTGCGCCGTTCACCCAGGCCGGTGCCTACATCCAGCGCGACCATGGGGGTACTGGCCTGGGCCTGAGCATCTGCCAGCGCCTGGTGCAGATGATGGACGGCGAGCTGGAGCTGCACAGCACGCTGGGCGAAGGGACCCGCGCCGAGGTGCGGCTGTCGCTGGTGGAAGCCGGCAGCGGTGATGTGGAAGCGCTGGTCGCCGAGCAGGAACAGGCCTCGCTGCTGCCGCCGGCGCTGCGCCAGGCGCGGGTGCTGGTGATCGAAGACCACCCGACCAACCAGGCGATGATGGCCTGGCGACTGCAGCAGCTGGGGGTGCCGCATGTGATGGTCGGTGACGGCCAGCAGGGCTTGGATCGGCTGTCGTCGGAGAGTTTCGATCTGGTGATCACCGACTGCCGGATGCCGGTGCTCGATGGCTTCGGTTTCACCCGCCTGCTGCGCGAACGCGAGGGCCGCAACGGCCAGCCGCGGCTGACCGTGCTGGCGCTGACCGCCAGCGTGCTGGATGACGATGCACGGCGCTGCCGCGAGGCCGGCATGGACGAAGTGCTGGCCAAGCCGCTGTCACTGGCCACGCTGCGCACCGCACTGCTGCGCTGGTTGCCGCAGGCGCAGGGACAGTCGTTCGAGGAGCCGCAGGCCGGGTCCGCCGCCGACGATGCTGGGACGCTGCCCGATCTGGACAGCCTGCAGCGGCGCTTCGGCTCACGTGCGGTGGCCGAGCAGCTGCGCGACAGCCTGTTGCAGGCCAGCGAGGGCGATCTTGCCGCCGTGCAGCGCGCGCTGCAGGCTGGAGATCGCGAGGCGGCCGCACTGCACCTGCATCGTCAGGCCGGTGGGTTGGGCGCGGTGGGAGCGACAGTGCTGGCCGGGCAGGCCAATGCGTTGGTGGAGCGTCTGCAGGATTCGGCGGAAGCCGATGTGGCGCCGTTGTTCGCGGCAGTGGCGGAATTTGTGGCACGGCTGCAGCGACAGCTGCAGCGCCTGGCTCACTGAGCCGACTGCTGCTGCAGGTAGGCGATCACCAGTGCGCGGCGTTCGGCGCTGGGGAAGGCGTTGTACATGCGCGTGCCGGGTACCATGTGGGTGGGCGACTGCAGGAACGCATCCAGGGTCTGCGCGGTCCAGGTGATATCGGCGCGGCGCATGCCGTCGGAATAGCCATAGTCCGGCAGGCTGCCAGCGCGGCGGCCGATCACGCCGTGCAGATTGGGTCCGAAGCGGTGGATGCCACCAGGTTGCACGGTGTGGCAGCCGGCGCACAGCTCGAACGCGCGCTGCATGGCCTGCTGCTGCGCCTGTTCCGGCGTGGCCGGTGCCGCAGGCGGGCGCTGGCAGGCCGTGGCCGTCAGGGTCAAAGCAATGGTGATGAGCAGGCGGAAAGCACGCATGGGCGGGCAGGATAGCGACGCAGCGGGGCAGGTGGGCTGCGACACGCGGTCGCAGCCCGGAGCAATCACATGCCCGAATAGTTCGGGCCGCCACCGCCCTGCGGGGTCACCCAGACGATGTTCTGGGTCGGGTCCTTGATGTCGCAGGTCTTGCAGTGCACGCAGTTCTGCGCGTTGATCTGCAGGCGCGCGTTGTCGGCTTCACCGACGAACTCGTACACACCCGCCGGGCAGTAGCGGGCTTCCGGGCCGGCGTACTCGGCCAGGTTCACCTTCACCGGAATGCTGGGGTCCTTCAGCGTCAGGTGGCTGGGCTGGTTCTCGTCGTGGTTGGTGCTGCTGAGGAACACCGAGCTGAGACGGTCGAAGGTCAGCACGCCATCCGGCTTCGGGTAGGCGATGCGGGTGTGCTTGGCCGCCGGCTCCAGGCAGACGTGATCCGGCTGCGTGCGGTGCAGGGTCCACGGCGGATTGCGCACGCCCAGCTTTGGCAGCAGCCACTGCTCCACGCCGGTCATCAGCGTGGCCACGGTCTGGCCCTTCTTGAACCACTGCTTGAAGTTCTTGGCCTGCTGCAGTTCGGTGAACAGCCAGCTGGCTTCGAACGCCTTCGGGTAGGCGCTCAGTTCATCGTGCTGGCGGTCGGCGGCCAGCGCGTCGAACGCGGCATCGGCGCACAGCATGCCGGTCTTGATCGCGGCATGGCTGCCCTTGATGCGGCTGGCGTTGAGGTAGCCGGCCTCGCAGCCGACCAGCGCGCCACCGGGGAACACGGTCTTGGGCAGCGACAGCAGGCCACCGGCGGTGATCGCACGCGCGCCGTAACCGATGCGGGTGCCACCCTCCAGGTGCTTGCGGATGGACGGATGGGTCTTGAAGCGCTGGAATTCCTCGAACGGGCTCAGCCACGGGTTCCTGTAGTCCAGGCCAACCACATAACCGATGGCGACCTTGCCGCCGTCGGCGTGGTACAGAAACGCGCCGCCATAGGTGTCGCTGTCCAGCGGCCAACCGGCGGCGTGCACCACCAGGCCCGGCTCATGCTTGGCCGGGTCGATCTGCCACAGTTCCTTGATGCCGATGCCGTAGGCCTGCGGGTCCTTGCCTTCATCGAGCTTGTAGCGCGCGATCAGCTGGCGGCCGAGGTGGCCGCGTGCGCCTTCGGCGAAGATCGTGTACTTGGCCTGCAGCGCCATGCCGCGTTCGAAGGCCGGGCCGATGCTGCCGTCCTTCTCGATGCCCATGTCGCCGGTGGCCACGCCGATCACTTCACCATTGTCGCCGTACAGCACCTCGGCTGCGGCGAAGCCGGGGAAGATCGCCACTTCCAGCGCTTCGGCCTGCTGCGCCAGCCAGCGGGTCACTTCACCCAGGCTGATGATGTAGTTGCCTTCGTTGTGGAAGCACTCCGGCAGCAGCGCATTGGGCGTGCTGCGTGCGCCGGTTTCGCTGAGGAACAGGAATTCGTCGCGGGTGACCTTCTGCTTCAGCGGTGCGCCGCGCTCGGCCCAGTCCGGGAACAGTTCGGTCAGCGCGCGCGGATCCATCACGGCGCCGGACAGGACGTGCGCGCCCGGTTCGGAGCCCTTCTCCAGCACGCACACCGACAGGTCGCGGCCGGCTTCGATCGCGCGCTGGCGCAGGCGGATCGCGGTGGCCAGGCCGGCGGGGCCGGCGCCGACGATCACCACGTCGAACTCCATTACTTCACGCGGGGGCAGGGCGTTGGCTTCAGCGCTCATCGATTGCATGACTCGTGGGTAGGGCCGGCATCGGGGCCACCGGCGGTGCCTGGGAATCGCGCGTGCAGCCACGAGCGAAACGGTTGTTTGAATGTGTCAGGGTACCGGGCCGCGCGTGATCGAGCTAGATCGACGATGTTCACGTCATGATTGCTGCGGTGCAGCGTAATGCACGTGGCCGGGTAGGTGCCAACCTTGGTTGGCACATTGTTTCACCGCCCGGACCCGCTTCCGTGTGGACCAAGGTCCACACCTGCCAGACGCGATGCTTGCGGATGACCGACAATGGCCGGGTCCTGACTGCGCGTGAGTGCCATGGCTTTGCATCCGTACGATCTGTTCGATGTCCGTTCCCTGCTCAACGAGGAAGAGCGCGCGGTGCAGGAGAGCGTCGCCCGCTTCACCAACGAGCGCGTGCTGCCGATCATCGGCGATGCCTTCGACCAGGCCCGCTTCCCTTCAGAGCTTGTGCCGGAGATCGCCGCGCTGGGCCTGCTCGGTGCCACTCTTCCGGCCGAATACGGCGGCGGCGACCTCGGTGCGGTCAGCTATGGCCTGATCTGCCAGGAGCTGGAGCGCGGCGATTCGGGCCTGCGCAGCTTCGTCTCGGTGCAGAGCTCGCTGTGCATGTACCCGATCTATGCCTACGGCAGCGAGGAGCAACGCCAGCAGTGGCTGCCGGCGATGGCGCGCGGTGAGCTGATCGGCTGCTTCGGCCTGACCGAGGCACACGGCGGTTCCGATCCGGCCAGCATGAAGACCCGCGCGGTGCGCGACGGCAGCGACTGGCGCATCAGCGGCAGCAAGATGTGGATCACCAGCGGCCCGGTGGCCGATCTGGCCATCGTCTGGGCGCAGACCGAGGACGGCATCCAGGGCTTCGTGCTGGAAAAGGGCATGGCCGGCTTCACCACGCAGGAGATCAAGCACAAGATGAGCCTGCGCGCGTCGCTGACCGGCGCGTTGTTCTTCGACGACGTGCGCGTGCCCGACAGCCACCGCCTGCCGAACGTGAAGGGCCTGAAGGGCCCGCTGGGTTGCCTGACCCAGGCCCGCTACGGCATCAGCTGGGGCCCGATCGGCGCTGCCATTGCCTGCCTGGATGAAGCGCTGGGCTATGCCAAGGAACGCGTGCTGTTCGGTCGCCCGCTGGCGGCCACGCAGAGCGCGCAGATCAAGCTGGCCGAAATGGCCCGCCGCATCACCACCGCGCAGCTGCTGGCGCTGCAGCTGGGCCGCCTGAAGGAAGCTGGCCAGCTGCAGCCGCAGCAGGTCAGCCTGGCCAAGTGGAACAACTGCCGCATGGCCATCGACATCGCCCGTGAGTGTCGCGATCTGCTGGGCGGGGCCGGCATCACCACCGAGCATGTAGCGATCCGGCATGCGCTGAACCTGGAATCGGTGATCACCTATGAAGGCACCGAGACCGTGCACCAGCTGGTGATCGGCCGCGAACTGACCGGCATCAACGCGTTCTAGGCGGTGCGGGGAACACCATCCACGCATGGCGTGGATCTGCTGCACATGGCACCTGCCACGGCCACCTGGGATGTGCTTTGGTAGGTGCCAACCTTGGTTGGCACATTCCTTCAGCGCGCGACCGGGCATCGGTGCGGACCAGGGTCCGCACCCACCAGAAGCAGGTCCACACCCACCTGAGGCGGTTTACGCGCCGCCAGCAAACCCGTGCTGCCGCCACGCTTCGTACATCACCACCGCAACGGTGTTGGAAAGATTGAGGCTGCGGTTGTCCGGCCGCATCGGCAGGCGCAGGTGGCGGCCATCGGGCAAGGCATCGAGCACGTCCTGCGGCAGGCCGCGGCTTTCCGGGCCGAACAGGAAGGCATCGCCATCTTCAAAGGCCACGCTGTCGTAGCGCACGCTGGCCCGGGTACTCAGTGCGAACAAGCGCTTTGGTGCGATCCGCGCCAGCGCGGTGTCCAGGTCGGGGTGGACCTGCAGGCGCGAGTACTCGTGGTAGTCCAGGCCGGCGCGCTTGAGCTGCTTGTCTTCCAGTGCGAAGCCGAGCGGCTCGACCAGGTGCAGCTGCGCGCCGGTGTTGGCGCAGAGCCGGATCACATTGCCCGTGTTGGGCGGGATTTCCGGTTGGAACAGGATCACGTGGAACTGGGGCGCGGCATTCATCGGCGCAGTGTACCTGCGACGACCGCCGCCTTTACGGCGCACGCCCTGCGCTGGGCAGGGCGGCACCGCTTACGGGCGCAGCAGGACCTGGGCGGTTTCGGTGGCCAGAGCCTGCAGGTCGGCGGCGCTCGGGCGCACCTGCAGGGCCGGCAGGTTGACGATGACCGAGTTGGCGACGTTGGTGGCGGCAGCAGCCAGGGTGGCGGCGTAGCGCTGGGCTTCCATTTCGGCGGCCAGGGCGACGCGCTGTTCCAGGCTCGGGCGCACTTCCACCGAGGCCAGGGTGGTGATCGGCATCGCGGCAGCAACCGGGGCGGCAACGTAGCCGTTGCGCTCGGCCAGCTGGTCGGCGCTCGGGCGCACTTCCACGGTGGCCAGGGTCGGGATGCCGCTGGCCTGTTCCCAGGCCTGCTGGGCCAGCTGGTCGGCGGCCGGGCGGACCTGCACGGTGGCCAGGGTCGGGATGGATTCGGAGGCCTGCACCGACGAAACAACCGCGGTGCCGGCGATCAGGGCGATGGCGATGGCAATGGTCTTGGCGTTCATGACGGGGCCTGTTTAGTGTTGGTGATCAGTGGTGTGGTAGTAAGGTAGTACACCGATTCTGGGCTTGCAAGGAAAATTTTCGGTTTCCTGCATGTGTTCAGTCTTCAGTCAGCTTTCATCTGAAGCCCTTCCTGGCGCAGGAAGTACCAAGCAATCCCCGTGCCAACTTTTAGTTGTTGATTTGCAAGAGTTTTTGTTTGGTCGAGAAGTGTCCGGTAGGCGGACACCTGTCCATTCGATGTGCTGCGGACACTGTCCGGACGGTCCTGGCGGGCGCTTGTGACCGGTCAGGCAGCGCAGATCGGCGCTGCGGATGGGGCACAGGGGCAAACACCCCCAGTGACTGCTGGCCGATTCCTGCCGCTGCGTGCGCAGGCTAGGATCGGGGTTCACCTATGTGACCAAGGATCCGGATATGTCTCTCGCCCTTCGCCCGCGCGCTGCACTGCTGGCCGTCGCCCTCAGCACCGCCCTGGGCACGCTTGTGCCTTCCCATGCGCTGGCGGCCAAGCCGGCCGCACCGGCCAAGGTCGATATCCCGTATGAGCAGTTCACCCTGCCCAACGGCCTGCGCGTGATCGTGCATACCGATCGCAAGGCGCCGATCGTCGCCGTCAACGTCTGGTACCACGTGGGCAGCAAGGACGAACCGGCCGGCCGTACCGGCTTCGCGCACCTGTTCGAACACCTGATGTTCCAGGGCAGCGAAAACCACGACGGCGAATTCTTCGAACCGTTCAAGCAGGTCGGTGCCACCAACCAGAACGGCACCACCAATACCGACCGCACCAACTACTTCGAGAACGTGCCCACCACCGCGCTGGACATGGCGCTGTGGATGGAGTCGGACCGCATGGGCCATCTGGTCGGTGCGATCGACCAGGCGGCGCTGGACGAGCAGCGTGGCGTGGTGCAGAACGAGAAGCGCCAGGGCGAGAACCAGCCCTACGGTCAGGCCTGGGACCAGCTCAACAAGGCGCTGTACCCGGTAGGCCACCCGTATCACCACGGCGTGATCGGTTCGATGAACGATCTGAACGCGGCGTCGCTGGATGACGTGAAGACCTGGTTCCGCACCTGGTACGGCCCGAACAATGCGGTGCTGGTGCTGGCCGGCGACATCGACCTGGCCACTGCCAAGGAAAAGGTCGGCAAGTACTTCGGCAGCATCCCGGCCGGCCCGACCATGGCGCAGCCGGCAGTGAACGTGGCCAAGCGCAACGCCGACACGCGCGAGACGATGACCGACAAGGTGCCGCAGGCGCGCATCTACCGCGCCTGGAACGTGCCGCAGGTCGGCACCACCGATGTCGATCAGCTGCAGCTGTTCGCGCAGGTCCTGGGCGGTGCCAAGTCCTCGCGCCTGAGCCAGCGCCTGCAGCACCAGGACAAACTGGTGGACAGCATCGCCTCGGGCCTTTCGACCTCGCAGCTGGGTTCGAACTTCGTGATCATGGCGACGGTCAAGCAGGGCCAGGACCCGGCCAAGGTCGAGAAGATCATCGACGAGGAACTGGACCGCCTGATCAACCATGGCCCCACCGCGGCCGAGCTGGAGCGCGCCAAGACCGGTGCCCGCGCCGGCTTCATCCGCGGCATCGAGCGCATCGGCGGCTTCGGCGGCAAGGCCGACGCACTGGCCGAGTGCGCGGTGTTCACCGGCGACCCGGGCTGCTTCCGCACCTCGCTGGCCAACATCGAGAAGGCCAGTGCCGCTGATCTGAGCCGGCTGGGCGCGCAGTGGCTGGACAAGGGCAGCCACACCCTGGTGATCGCACCGGGTGAGCGTGTGGCGCTGAAGGAAGACCCGAGCCAGGCACCGAAGCCGTTCAACGTTCCCGCGGTGGACCCCAAGTACAGCACCCTGCCGGAGCAGGTCGACCGCAAGGCCGGCGTGCCGCAGACCCGCGAGTTCCCGCAGCTGAAGTTCCCGGCGCTGCAGCGCGCCACGCTGAAGAACGGCACCCAGGTGATCCTGGCCGAACGCCACGAGATTCCGGTGGTGCAGTTCAGCTACCAGTTCCCGGGCGGCTTCAGCGCCGACCAGGGCCGCAAGCCGGGCACCGCCAACTTCACCATGAGCCTGATGACCGAAGGCGCCGGCAAGCTCGGCTCGCTGGCCTTCGCCGATGCTGCCGATGCGCTGGGCGCCAGCCTGGATGCCTCGGCCGGCCTGGACTCGATGAGCGTGGACCTGTCGGCACTGAAGGAGAACCTGGCACCGTCGCTGGCGCTGTACCGCGACCTGCTGCGCGAGCCGCGCTTCGAGCAGGGTGAGATCGACCGGGTCAAGGCGACCTGGATCGCCGGCATCCAGCAGGAGAAGGTCAACCCGGGTGCGGTGGCGATGCGCGTGCTGCCGCCACTGCTGTATGGCAAGGGCCACCCGTATGCCATTCCGTTCACTGGCAGTGGTGATGAGGCGGCGATCAGCGGCCTGACCCGCGAAGATCTGGTTGATTTCCACCACGACTGGCTGCGCCCGCAGAACGGCACCCTGATCGTGGTCGGTGATACCACGCTGGCGGAAATCGTGCCGCTGCTGGACAAGCAGCTGGGCGACTGGAAGGCTGCCGGCGATGCTCCGCAGGTGAAGGCGGCGACCGACGTCGCATTGCCGAAGGGCCCGCGTGTGTTCCTGATCGACCAGCCGGGCGCGGTGCAGGCCAACCTGTTCGCCGGCCAGGTGGTCGCGCCGTCCAGCGCCACCAGCTCGACCCGCTTCGATATCGCCAACGGCGTGATCGGTGGCGACTTCACCTCGCGCCTGAACATGAACCTGCGTGAGGACAAGCACTGGTCGTACGGTGCGCGCAGCAGCGCGATCAATTCGGTGGGCCAGCGCCCGTGGATGGCCAGCGCGCCGGTGCAGATCGACAAGACCGGCCCGGCGATGGCGGAAATGCGCAAGGAAATCGCCGCGTTCGCCGACGGCAGCAAGCCGGCCACCGCCGCCGAGGTCAACCGCATCCGCAACATCCAGACCCTGAGCCTGCCCGGTGCCTACGAGACCGCCAGCGCGGTGGCGTCGACCATCGGTTCGATCGTGCAGTTCAAGCGCCCGGATGACTACGTGCTGCGCCGCAAGGCCGAGATCGAGGCGATGACACCGGCACAGGTGCAGCAGGCCGCCGCCGAGATCAAGCCGCAGGCGCTGACCTGGGTGGTGGTGGGTGACCTCAAGCAGACCGAAGCGGCCGTGCGCGCGCTGAACCTGGGCGAGGTGACGGTGATCGATGCCGAAGGCAATCCGGTCAAGAAGTAAGGCAATACCCGGCCCGCCATGGGGCGGGCCGGCTCCTCCGGTAGTGCCGGCCGCTGGCCGGCAACTCCGTGACCCGAAGGCGGGGTCAGGCTCCCCTGCGGGGGATCTGACCCCACCCACCCACCGGCTACCCCCGATTCAGGCTGTTCAGGCAGAATCCCCCCATACCCTCCCAGGATCTGCCCATGCGCGTTCTGCTGCTTTCCTCCCTGCTGCTCACCGTCACCGCCTGTACCTGGGTGCCGATCGAACCGGCCGGCAAGGCGACCCGCGTGCTGCCGGCAGGCCCGGTTCCCGCTGGCTGCATCGCCAAGGGCGAGGTGGTGGTGACCGTGAAGAGCAAGGTCGGCTTCTACAACCGCAACCCGCTGCGTGTGCAGGAAGAGCTGGAAACCCTGGCCCGCAACGAGGCGCCGAGCGCCGGTGCCAATGCCGTGCAGGCCGCCGCGGCTCCGGCCGATGGCAGTCAGCGCTTCGCCGCTTTCCAGTGCCCGCCGCGCTGAACGCTTCACCATACGGCCAAGCCTGAATTCGTAAAGATGCGGTGAAGGCCCCGGGGGTTATAGAATAGCGCCCCCTTTTGCCTGAGCCTTGGCGCTAACCTCGATGCTCTTCAAGAATGTCTCGATCGCCGGCCTGGCACACGTTGATGCGCCGCACACGCTGACGACCAAGGAAATCAACGAGCGGCTGCAGCCGACGTTGGATCGCCTCGGTATCCGCACCGACGTGCTCGGCGATATCGCCGGCATCCATGCCCGCCGCCTGTGGGACAACGGCGTGCTTGCGTCCGATGCCGCCACCATGGCCGGCCGCAAGGCGCTGGAAGACGCGGGCATCGATGCAACGCAGGTTGGCCTGCTGGTCAACACCTCGGTCAGCCGCGACTACCTGGAGCCGTCCACGGCCTCCATCGTGTCGGGCAACCTCGGCGTCAGCGACGAGTGCATGACCTTCGACGTCGCCAATGCCTGCCTGGCCTTCATCAACGGCATGGATATCGCGGCGCGCATGATCGAGCGCGGCGACATCGACTACGCGCTGGTGGTGGATGGCGAGACCGCCAACCTGGTGTACGAGAAGACCCTGGAGCGCATGACCGCCCCGGACGTCACCGCCGACGACTTCCGCAACGAGCTGGCCGCCCTGACCACGGGTTCGGGCGCCGCCGCGATGGTGATGGCGCGCTCGGAGCTGGTGCCGGATGCGCCGCGCTACAAGGGCGGCGTGACCCGCTCTGCCACCGAGTGGAACCAGCTGTGCCTGGGCAACCTGGACCGCATGGTCACCGACACCCGCCTGCTGCTGATCGAAGGCATCAAGCTGGCGCAGAAGACCTTCAGTGCCGCCAAGATCGCACTCGGCTGGGCCGTGGAAGAGCTGGACCAGTTCGTGATCCACCAGGTCAGCCAGCCGCACACCGCTGCGTTCATCAAGAACTTCGGCATCGACCCGAAGAAGGTCATGACCATCTTCGGCGAGCACGGCAACATCGGCCCGGCCTCGGTGCCGATCGTGCTGAGCAAGCTCAAGCAGCTGGGCAAGCTGAAGAAGGGCGATCGCATCGCGCTTCTGGGTATTGGCTCGGGCCTGAACTGTTCGATGGCTGAAGTGGTCTGGTAAGCAGCCCGCTGCCCGACCTCCTGTAGAGCCGAGCCATGCTCGGCTCACGCGCGCAGCGCGGCTCTTCCGCAGCGGACCGGAGAGCAGCCGAGCATCGGCTCGGCTCTACACCGCGCCGCGATTCTCCCCAGGTACTCCGCATGCGCGATCTTCCCGGTTACCCCGCCCACCCGCAGCGCTTCGAGGTCCGCCCCGGCCTGTCGATGAACTATCTCGACGAAGGCCCGCGCGATGGCGAAGTGGTGGTGATGGTGCATGGCAACCCTTCGTGGAGCTATTACTGGCGCACGCTGGTGGCCGGCCTGTCGGACACGTACCGCTGCATCGTGCCGGATCACATCGGCATGGGCCTGTCGGACAAGCCCGATGACAGCCGCTACGAGTACACGCTGCAGTCGCGCGTGGACGACCTTGATGCGCTGCTGAAGCACCTGGGCATCACCGGTCCGGTGACCCTGGCCGTGCACGACTGGGGCGGCATGATCGGCTTCGGCTGGGCGCTGTCGCACCACGACCAGGTGAAGCGCCTGGTGGTGCTCAACACCGCCGCGTTCCCGATGCCGGCAGCGAAGAAGATGCCGTGGCAGATCGCGCTGGGCCGGCACTGGAAGATCGGCGAGTGGATCATCCGCACCTTCAACGCGTTCTCGTCCGGTGCCTCGTGGCTGGGTGTGGAGCGGAAGATGCCGGCCGATGTGCGCCGCGCCTACGTGTCGCCGTACAACAGCTACGCCAACCGCATCAGCACCATCCGTTTCATGCAGGACATCCCGCTGTCGCCGGCCGACAAGGCCTGGTCGCTGCTGGAGCGGGCCGGCAAGGCGCTGCCGTCGTTCGCCGACCGCCCGGCCTTCCTCGGCTGGGGCCTGCGCGACTTCGTGTTCGACCACCACTTCCTGAAGGGCTTCCAGGCGGCGCTACCGCAGGCCCAGGTGCATGCCTTCGAGGATGCCGGGCATTACGTGCTGGAAGACAAGCACGAAGTGCTGGTGCCGGAAATCCGCGCGTTCCTGGACAAGAACCCGATCTGAGGTGTGCCGACCAACGGTCGGCACCCACCGGAAGAGGACATGGGTAGGTGCCGACCGTTGGTCGGCACACCCGAAGGGTTCATGAGGTTGCCGGCCAGCGGCCGGCGCTACCACTACGCCGCGATCGGCGCCTGCGGTGACGGGCTGTTGCCGTTGTCGTCCGGGTGGTCGTCGTCGTTGCCCGCTTCGTCGCGCCAGCGCCAGTCGGCCAGGGTCAACGGATCCAGGCCATAGGCAATGCGCGCCTTGTCGCACTGCGGGCTGGCCTTGCCGTACTCCCACGATGCATCCACCTCACGGCACACGCTGGGCCGGTTGGGGTGGATGGTGCAGCGTGAATACACGCCGATCTGCGCATCCAGCGCCACGCAGCGCACCGGCTTGGAGTGGGTGCCGCGCATGCACAGGCGATGCGGGTCCAGCACCTCGGTCAGCTGGTGCGGTACGCCGCCGGGGGTGACCTCGTCTGATTCCATCCAGTGGAAGGCCACGCGGTATTGGGTGCAGCAGGCGCCGCAGGTCATGCAGGGATGTTGCATGGGCAAGCCGCCTCGGGCGGCAGTCGGAATCAGGAACGAGGGTGCGGATTTTCCACGAAGTTCGCCGCCGCGCAAGAAATTCCGTAAGCGGCGACAATGAACGGATGAACCGACCCTGCAATATTGCCTCCCGTTTGCCTGAACTGGCGCGTGAACGGCCCGACCAGATCGCCATCCGCTGCCCGGGCCGCCGTGGCGCCGGCAACGGCATGGCCGCCTACGACGTGACCCTGGATTACCGCCAGCTGGACGCCCGCAGCGACGCCATGGCGGCTGGCCTGGCAGGCTACGGGATCGGCCGCGGGGTGCGCACGGTGGTGATGGTGCGGCCGTCGCCGGAGTTCTTCCTGTTGATGTTTGCCCTGTTCAAACTGGGTGCGGTGCCGGTGCTGGTCGACCCGGGCATCGACAAACGCGCGCTGAAGCAGTGCCTGGATGAGGCGCAGCCGGAGGCTTTCATTGGCATTCCGCTGGCACACGTGGCGCGGTTGGCGCTGCGCTGGGCGCCCTCGGCGACCCGCCTGGTCACCGTCGGCCGCCGCCTCGGCTGGGGCGGGACCACGCTGGCCGCGCTGGAGCGCGCCGGTGCCAACGGGGGGGCGATGCTGGCCGCCACCGATGGCGAGGACATGGCCGCGATCCTGTTCACCAGCGGCTCCACCGGCGTGCCCAAGGGCGTGGTCTACCGCCACCGTCATTTCGTCGGCCAGATCCAGCTGCTGGGCAGTGCCTTCGGCATGGAAGCGGGCGGCGTGGACCTGCCGACCTTCCCGCCGTTTGCCTTGTTCGACCCGGCGCTGGGCCTGACCTCGGTGATCCCGGACATGGACCCGACCCGGCCGGCACAGGCCGACCCGGCACGCCTGCATGACGCCATCCAGCGCTTCGGCGTGACCCAGCTGTTTGGCTCGCCTGCGCTGATGCGGGTGCTGGCCCGTCACGGCCGGCCGTTGCCGACGGTGACCCGGGTGACCTCGGCCGGTGCGCCGGTGCCGCCGGATGTGGTCGCCACCATCCGCAGCCTGTTGCCGGCCGATGCGCAGTTCTGGACCCCGTACGGCGCCACCGAGTGCCTGCCGGTGGCGGTGGTGGAAGGCCGCGAGCTGGAGCGCACCCGTGCCGCCACCGAGGCCGGTGCCGGTACCTGCGTGGGCAGCGTGGTTGAACCGAATGAGGTGCGCATCATCGGCATCGATGACGCACCGTTGGCCGACTGGTCGCAGGCGCGCGTGCTGGCCACCGGCGAGGTGGGCGAGATCACCGTGGCCGGACCGACCGCTACCGACAGTTACTTCAACCGCCCGCAGGCCACCGCGGCGGCGAAGATCCGCGAGACGCTGGCCGATGGCAGCACGCGCGTGGTGCATCGCATGGGTGACGTGGGCTACTTCGATGCGCAGGGCCGCCTGTGGTTCTGCGGCCGCAAGACCCATCGCGTGGAAACCGCACAGGGGCCGCTGTACACCGAACAGGTGGAGCCGGTGTTCAACACCGTGCCGGGTGTGGCGCGCACGGCACTGGTTGGCGTTGGCCCGGCGGGTGCGCAGGTGCCGGTGCTGTGCGTGGAACTGCAGCGTGGCCAGAGCGACAGCCCGGCATTGCGCGAGGCGCTGCGCGCCCAGGCCACCCTGCGATTGCCCGAGGCGAACCTGCAGCACGTACTGATGCACCCCGCGTTCCCCGTCGATATCCGTCACAACGCCAAGATCGGCCGCGAGAAGCTCGCCGTCTGGGCCAGCGCCGAACTGGAGAAGCGCGCATGAAGATCCTGGTCACCGGTGGTGGTGGTTTCCTTGGCCAGGCGCTGTGCCGTGGGCTGGTCGAACGTGGCCACCAGGTGCTGGCGTTCAACCGCAGCCACTACCCGGAACTGCAGGCCATGGGCGTGGGCCAGATCCGCGGCGATCTGGCCGATGCGCAGGCGGTGCTGCACGCGGTGGCCGGCGTCGATGCGGTATTTCACAACGGCGCCAAGGCCGGCGCCTGGGGCAGCTATGACAGCTACCACCAGGCCAACGTGGTCGGCACCGACAACGTGATCGCCGCCTGCCGCGCGCACGGCATCAGCCGGCTGGTCTACACCTCCACGCCCAGCGTGACCCACCGCGCGACCCACCCGGTGGAAGGCCTGGGGGCTGATGAGGTGCCGTACGGCGAGGACTTCCAGGCACCGTATGCGGCGACCAAGGCGATCGCCGAACAGCGCGTGCTGGCGGCCAATGACGCCTCGTTGGCGACGGTGGCGCTGCGCCCGCGCCTGATCTGGGGCCCGGGCGACCAGCAGCTGGTGCCGCGCCTGGCCGAACGTGCGCGGCAGGGCCGCCTGCGGCTGGTCGGCGATGGCAACAACAAGGTCGATACCACTTACATCGACAACGCCGCGCTCGCGCATTTCCTCGCCTTCGAAGCATTGGCACCGGGCGCGGCTTGTGCGGGCAAGGCCTACTTCATTTCCAACGGCGAACCGCTGCCCATGCGCGAGCTGGTCAACAAGCTGCTGTCCGCGGTGGGGGCACCAACGGTGGACAAGGCGATCAGCTTCAAGACCGCTTATCGAATCGGTGCGGTCTGCGAGCGGCTGTGGCCGCTGCTGCGCCTGCGTGGCGAGCCGCCGCTGACCCGCTTCCTGGCCGAGCAGCTGTGCACGCCGCACTGGTACAGCATGGAGCCGGCGCGCCGTGACTTCGGCTACGTGCCGCAGGTCAGCATTGAAGAAGGGCTGCGCAGGCTGAAGGCTTCATCTGCCGCATAGGTCGCCATCACTGGTTGCACACCGCCAGATCGGGAGGATGGACCCACGCCATCCAACGGCCCGGACATCTGCGAGGAGCACCATGCTGCATTACGCCGTTATTTTCTTCGTCATCGCCATCATCGCTGCCGTGCTCGGCTTCTCCGGCATCGCCGGTGCCGCCAGCAACATCGCCTGGATCCTGTTCGTTGTGTTCCTGGTACTGGCAGTGATTTCGATGTTCCGCAAGCGCGGCTAGAAGACCGCTGGGTAGTGCCGGCCGCTGGCCGGCACTGCTCTTTCCGGTGGGTGCCGACCGTTGGTCGGCACGCCATGGTCTGGTAGGTGCCTACCTTGGTTGGCACGCCTTTTGTAGAGTCGAACATCGCTCGACGCTACAGAGACACAGAGCGCCTCAACACAGCGCTGTGCAATCCGCGATCGGCTTCATGGCGCTCCAGCGCCAGTTCGATCAGGCGCGTGATCAGCGTGGTGTAGTCCACACCGCTGGCGCCCCACAGCTTCGGGTACATGCTGATGCGGGTGAAGCCCGGCAGCGTGTTGACCTCGTTGATGACGATCTCACCGCCTGCGGTGAGGAATACATCCACGCGCGCCATGCCCGCACACTCCAGCGCCTGGTAGGCCCGCAGCGCGATCTGCTGGATACGCGCCTGGGTTGCAGCATCGATATCCGCCGGCACGACCACCTCGGCGCCATCCTCGTTGATGTACTTGGTGTCGTAGGCGTAGAACTCGTCGTGCACCACCACCTCGCCGCACAGGCTGGCCTGCGGCTGTTCGTTGCCCAGCACCGCGCACTCGATCTCACGGCCGACCACCGCCGATTCGACCAGCACCTTGTGGTCATAGCGCAGCGCCAATGCAAGTGCCTCGGCGAAGCCCGCCGCATCCTTGACCTTGCTCACACCCACCGACGAACCCTGGTTGGCCGGCTTCACGAACAACGGCAGGCCGAGCTGCGCGATCACCGCATCGACATCGACGTCAGCGGCCTGGTGACGCCGGATGCACAGCCACGGTGCCACCTGCAGGCCAGCGTCGCGCAACAGGCGCTTGGTCACGTCCTTGTCCATCGCCACCGCCGAGCCCAGCACCGGCGAACCGACGAAGGGCAGGTTCGCCATGCGCAGCATCCCCTGCAGCGCACCGTCCTCGCCCAGCGGCCCGTGCACGATCGGCAGCACCACATCGATCTGGCCCAGCGCGCTGGCCGCATCGGACGGCTGCAGCTGTGCCTGCTCAGCACCCGGGCGTACCGCCAGCGACGTGCCGGACCGATGCAGCGCGATGCGCGACGGATCATCGGCATTTATCAGGAAGGTATCCGGCTGGCTCAGATGCCACTGGCCCTGCTTGTCGATACCGACCAGCACCGGCTCGAAGCGCTCGCGATCAAGCGCATCGAGGATGTTCTTCGCCGACTGCAGCGAAACTTCGTGCTCGGAGGACTTGCCCCCGAAGATGATGCCGATCCGGGTCCGTGCCATGGTGTTGCGATGTCCTGTGCGTTGCGTGGCCTCATAGCATGAACCTTCATCGGCCCTCCGCGTGAGGCACAGATGAACCAGAAATCCATCCACGCATGGCGTGGATCTAGCGTCCTCCATGGCCCATCAATAGGGGGTCAGAGCCCGTTGCGCAGCAACGGGATCCGACCCCGGATAGCCTGACAGATCGCAGGAACCTGTCGAAGGCGGGGTGGGGCCGGTTGCGGGGGCGTGAGCCGCATGGGCCCGAGGCATGCCTCGGGCGGGTTGGGCAGGACGCCCAACCCCGGTCTTGCCGTGTGCGCAGGACAGCGCACACGAGCATGCGGCGACCGAGCTTACAGGGACGTACTTGCAGCGGCCCCCGCAACCGGCCCCATCCCGCCTACCCACGGAATGCCCGCTGTTGCTTCGGCTGTTGCCGTTGCCGTTGCCGTTGCTGTTGCATCTGCGGGTGCCGGGCGGCAGCCCGGCCCAAGCCCCCCACCCACGCAGGTAGAATGCGCACATGGCTCTCTCCCTGCTCAAGTCCCTCAAGCCGGTCGCTGGCCGCGCCCTGCAGATCGCCCTGAACCGCGCGCTGGCGCTGGATCCGGATACCCGCCATGCACTGGCCAGCCTCGACGGCCGGCACATCGACCTGACCCTGGAAGCGCCGTCGCTGGCCATGCGCATCAGCGTCGACGGTGATGCACTGCGGGTCGGCCCGGTGGACGCGCAGGAAGCCGACCTGGCCGTGCGCAGCAGCCTGGCCGGCGTGCTGGCGCAGCTGCCGCTGCTGGCCAACGCACGGCGCGGCGACAACAACGGCAAGGGTCGCGTGCGCGTGGCCGGTGATGCCGAACTGGCGCGTCGCCTGCAGCAGCTGGCCAAGGGCTTCGACCCTGACTGGCAGCAGCCCTTCGTCAGCGTGTTCGGCGAGGTGCTGGGCGTGCAGGTGGCCAACACCCTGCGCGGTGCCCTTCAGCACGCGCGCCAGGGCGCGATCGACCTGGCCCACAGCGCCGCCGAGTTCATCACCGAGGAATCGCGTGACGTGGTGCCGCGCGCCGAGCTGGATGCCTTCCACGACGATGTGGACGTGCTGCGCGATGACGTCGAACGCCTCGGTGCCCGCGTGCAGCGTCTGCGGGGTGCTGCATGAAGGCCGTGCTGCGTGCCAGCCGCATCGGCCGGGTGATCCTGCGTTACCGCCTCGACGACCTGTTGCAGGGCACTCCTGCCGAGCGCTGGCTGCGCCTGGCCAAGCCGTTCGTGCCGCGCGCCTCGGCCGACATCGCCGCTCAGTCGCGCGGTGCACGCCTGCGTCTGGCGCTGCAGGATCTGGGCCCGATCTTCGTCAAGTTCGGCCAGATCCTGTCCACCCGCCGCGACCTGGTGCCGCCGGATGTGGCCAATGAACTGACCCTGCTGCAGGACCGGGTCAAGCCGTTCGATGGTGAGACCGCGCGTCGCATCGTCGAGGAAGCGCTGGGCCTGCCGGTCAGCGAAGCCTTCGCCAGCTTCGATACCGAACCGCTGGCCTCGGCCTCGATCGCGCAGGTGCACGCGGCGACGCTGGCCGATGGCCGCCAGGTGGTGGTCAAGGTGCTGCGCCCGGGCATCGAGAAGCAGATCGACGCCGATATCGCGTTGCTCAATTCGCTGGCTGCCCTGGTCGAGCGCACCCACCCGCGCGCCGACAAGATCCGCCCGCGCGAAGTGGTGGCCGAAGTCGAGAACACCCTGGCTGCCGAGCTGGACCTGCAGCGCGAAGGCGCCAATGCCAGCGTGCTGCGCCGCTTCTGGGAAAACAGCGACGATCTGTACGTGCCGGAAGTGATCTGGAGCCACACCGCCGAGCGGGCACTGACCCTGGAACGCGTGTGGGGCATCCCGTCCGATGACATCGCCGCACTGGACAAGGCCGGCATCGACCGCAAGGCGCTGGCCGCCAAGGGCGTGCGGGTGTTCTACACCCAGGTGTTCCGCGACAACTTCTTCCACGCCGATGCGCACGCCGGCAACATCTGGGTCGACACCGATCCGGCGCGCCGCGCCAACCCGCGTTTCATCGCGCTGGACTTCGGCATCATGGGCCAGCTCTCGCAGGAAGATCAGTACTACCTGGCCGAGAACTTCATGGCCATCTTCAACCGGGATTACCGCCGCATCGCCGAACTGCACGTGCAGGCGCGCTGGATGCCGGACAACGTGCGCATCGATGACCTCGAGGCCGCCGTGCGTTCGGTGTGCGAGCCGTACTTCACCCGGCCGCTGTCGCAGATCTCGCTGGCCGAAGTGCTGATGAAGCTGTTCCGCGTGGCCCAGCGTTACCAGCTGACCCTGCAGCCGCAGCTGATCCTGCTGCAGAAGACCCTGCTGAACATCGAAGGCGTCGGCCGCCAGCTCGACCCGCAGATCGACATCTGGGCGGTGGCCAAGCCGGTGCTGGCGAAGATCCTGCGCGAGCGTTACAGCCCGCGCCGGGTGGTACGCGAGATCGGCAAGCGCCTGCCGGAAATCATGACCCATGCGCCGGACATGCCGCGCCTGGTGCACGCCTGGCTGACCCAGCAGGTGGAAGGCCGCCACGAACTGTCGATGCGTTCGCGCGACCTGGCCGCACTGGATGCCAGCGTGCAGCGCCTGCAGAAGCATGCGGTCGGCGCGATCACCGGTGTCGGCCTGCTGGCCATCGCTGCACTGATGTATGTGCTGCAGCCGCCGGGCTGGTACTGGGGCGACGTGCCGGCGTGGAGCTGGCTGTCCGGTGCGGTCGGCGCAGTGGCGCTGCTGCGCGCGTGGTGGAAGTAGGCCCCATGCTGCAGGCACTCAAGGACGAACTGATCCGCTTCGGCGCCGACAACGACGCACGCGAAAGCGAGCGCGGCCGACGCATGCTCAACATCACGCCCGACACCGGTGAATTCCTGTCGGTGCTGGTGCGCTTCGGCAACGCTCGCCGGGTGCTGGAAATCGGTACGTCCAACGGCTATTCCACGCTGTGGCTGGCCGAGGCAGCCACAGCCATCGACGGCCACGTGACCACGCTGGAGTACGCCGACGACAAGGTGGCGATGGCGCGAGCCACGTTTGCACGGAGTGGCCTGGGTGATCGCATCAGCCTGGTCCGTGGCGATGCCGGGCTCTGGCTGGCGCAGGCCGCCGATGCCTGCATCGACCTGCTGTTCCTCGATTCGGACCGCGGGCAGTACGCCGGCTGGTGGCCGCAGCTGCGCCGCGTGCTGCGTCCCGGTGGCCTGCTGGTGGTGGACAACGCCACCTCGCATGCGGAAGAGATGCAACCGCTGCGCGTGCTGCTGGACGCTGATCCGGACTTCAGCACCAGCCTGGTGCCGGTGGGCAACGGCGAGCTGTTGGCCGTGCGCAGCGCCTGACCGCTCTACAGGTAGGTGCCAACCTTGGTTGGCACGCGGTTGCCGGCCGCTGGCCGGCAACCGCAGCCATCCGATTGCCCGGAGGCAGCCGGCCAGCGGCCGGCTCTACCCCATTCAGTGCCCAGCCCCGATAATCCTGCCGTGAGCACCGAACCCGATACCCTCGCCGCGGTCGAGACCGACACCGCGCCCCTGCAGCTGCTGCACCTGGATGAGCGCCTGGCCGTGGTCAACAAGCCTGCCGGGCTGATGGTCCACGACAGCAAGCTGGCCCGTGGCGAAGACGACTTCCTGGCCGACCGCCTGCGCGAGCAGCTGGGCCGCCCGATCTTCCTCGTGCATCGCCTGGACCGGGCCACCAGTGGCTGCCTGCTGCTGGGCTTCGACCGCGATACCGCCAGTGCGCTGGGCAAGGCCCTGATGGGCGGCGAAGTGCTGAAGGACTACCTGACGGTCTGCCGGGGCTGGCCGGCCGAGCTCACCTGGCAGGTCGATCATGATCTGGACGGCGGCCCGGGCAAGCCGGTGAAAAAGCCGGCGATCACCGACTTCCAGCGCCTGGCCACCGGCGAGCTGTCGGTGCCGGTCGGTGAATTCACCAGCTCGCGCTACGCACTGCTGCGCTGCCAGCCGCAGACCGGACGCTTCCGGCAGATCCGCCGGCACCTCAAGCACCTCTCGCATCACATGATCGGCGACACCAGCCACGGCGATGGTCGCCACAACCGCATCTTCCGCATGCAGGGCGTGCACCGCATGCTGCTGCACGCCGAGCGCCTGCGCTTCCCGCATCCGGACGGTGGCGCGGTGGACGTGCGTGCGCCGTTGGACGGTGGGTTCCAGAAGGCGCTGGACCTGTTCGGTTGGCAGGTGGATACCGATTGACGGTAGTGCCGGCCGCTGGCCGGCATCTGCGCGATTCCAGATGTAATGGGGAGCCGGCCAGCGGCCGGCACTACCTCATTTCTTTTCCGGCTCGTTGACGATCGCTTCCAGATCCTTCTGCAGGTCCGCAAACAGCGGCTGCATGCGCGCCTGGATCGCGACCATCACGTTCTGCATCAGCGCCGGGGTCTTGTCCAGCAGGCTCTGGCCGGCCGCGCTCTCGTAGAACTCGGCCATCGCCAACACGTCTTCCTTGCTGAAGGTCTTTTTGTACAGGTCCACGTACATCGGCCGCAGCTGCTGCCAGGACAGGGCCTGGCGCAGGGTCTGGCTGGTCCGCGCCTGGATCCGCTTCAGCTGTTCCTGCTGCTGGGCATTGAGCTGGCGCTGTGCGGCTACCTGCTGGAACTGCTGCTGCTGCATCGCCTCGATCTGCGGCAGCATGGTGTCGATCATGCTCTGCGCGCGCGAGGCCGACAGCAGGCGGTTGATGTCGCCATCGGTCGGCGGCGCGGCCAGGGCCGGAACGCTGGCCACGGCCAGCGCCAGCAGCAGGGCGGCGCGGCGCAGCAGGGACGGCAGGGCGGGTACGGTGCGGGTCATGCGGGGCTTCCTGCAGTACATGGGACGGCCAGCATACCCGCAGCCAAGGCGAAGGCGGCGTGTTCGGTACCTGATCGGCGGCATACGGGGCGCGATGCCGCACTCCGGTGCGTGGCTGCCGCTACAATGCGCGGATGGGCAGTGGACCGGTCACCATCAGCGCGCAGCTTGAAATCCCCGACGGCGAGATCGTCGAGCGGTTCGTGCGTGCCAGTGGCGCCGGTGGCCAGAACGTCAACAAGGTCTCCACCGCGGTGGAACTGCGTTTCGATGTGGCCAACTCGCCCTCGTTGCCCGAACCGTTGCGCGCGCGCCTGCTGGCGCGGCGTGACCGGCGCATGACCGGCGAAGGCGTGCTGGTCATCGACGCGCAACGTTTCCGGACCCAGGATCGCAATCGCGAGGATGCGCGCGATCGGCTGGCGGCCTTCATCCAGGCCGGGCTGAGCGTGCCCAAGCCGCGCAAGGCCACCAAGCCGACCCTCGGGTCGAAACTGCGTCGTCTGGACGCCAAACGCGGGCGCGCGCAGATCAAGCGCGGGCGCTCATCACGTGACTGGGAGTGATTGCTTGAACAACCCGACTTCGTTGCTGCCGGCCGTGCCGCCGCAGATGCCGCAGGTCAAACCCAACGCCTTCCTGCGCTGGCTGGCGCGCTGCACCCTGCGCATGGGCGGCTGGAAGGTGACCGGTACCCTGCCTGACATCCCCAGGCTGGTCTTCATCATCGCCCCGCATTCGTCCAACTGGGATGGCCTGTGGGGCATGGCCGCGAAGATCGCGCTGGGCATGAAGGTGAAGGTGCTGGGCAAGGCATCGCTGTTCTGGTGGCCGCTCGGCCCGCTGCTGCACAAGCTGGGTGTGATCCCGCTGGACCGCAGCTCGCCGCAGGGCACCGTCGGCCAGGCCGTGGACCTGCTGCGCAACAACGAGAAGATGTGGTTCGCCATCACGCCCGAGGGCACCCGCAAGGCCGTGAAGGACTGGAAGGCCGGCTTCCTGAAGATCGCGCGGATGGCCGACGTGCCGATCCTGGCCGCGTATTTCCACTACCCGGAGAAGACCATCGGCATCGGCCCGCTGTTCACGCCGACCGGCGATGACGCCGCCGACATGGCCGCCATCCGCGAGTTCTACCGGCCCTGGATCGGCAAGACCCGCGGTACGGTCTGAGCCGGCCGCAGGCTGCCGCATAGACGCCACGTCCGGCACATGCCGGGCGAGCGCGACAGGAGTAGGGTGGAGGGCTGGTATCCCGTACCGTCTGCCCAAGGAGTGTTTTACATGTCGCGTACCGTAGTCCTGGCCGCCGCCATCAGCCTGGCGCTGGCGGCCTGTTCCGGCAAGGAGTCCACCCCCGTGTCCGATGCCCAGAAAGCCCCGGCCCAGCAGCCGGCCGAAGCCTCCACCAATCCGCTGCTGAGCGCCAGCACGCTGCCGTTCCAGGCGCCGCAGTTCGACAAGATCAAGGACAGCGACTACCTGCCGGCGTTCGAAGAAGGCATGCGCCAGCACCTGGCCGACGTGCGCAAGATCGCTGACAGCAGCGAGCCGGCCACCTTCGACAACACCATCGTGGCGATGGAGCGCAGCGGCGAGACGCTGAACCGTGTGTCGCGCATCTTCTTCGGCCTGGTCCAGGCCGATACCAACGATGCGCGCCAGAAGATCCAGGAAGACGTGGCGCCGAAGCTGGCCGCGCACCAGGACGAGATCAACCTCGATCCGAAGCTGTTCGCGCGCGTGAAGTCGCTGTACGACCAGCGTGACACGCTGGAGCTGGACCCGGTGCAGAAGCGCCTGGTCGAGCACTACTACGACGGCCTGGTGCGCGCCGGTGCGCAGCTGTCCGATGCCGACAAGGCGAGTCTGCGCAAGCTCAACGTGGAAGAGACCACCCTTTCCACCCAGTTCCATACCCGCTTGGTGGCCGCCACCGCCGCTGCGGCCGTCGTTGTCGACGACAAGGCCAAGCTGGCCGGCCTGGACGAGGACGCGATCAACAACGCCGCCAACGCCGCCAAGGACCGCAAGCTGGATGGCAAGTTCCTGCTGCCGCTGCAGAACACCACCCAGCAGCCGGTGCTCGGCTCGCTGAGCGACCGCGACCAGCGTGCCGCCGTGCTGAAGGCTTCGGAAACCCGCGCCGAGCGTGGCGATGCCAACGACACCCGGCAGACCGTGCAGCGCCTGGCCCAGCTGCGTGCGCAGAAGGCCAAGCTGCTCGGCTTTGACACCTTCGCCGACTACCAGCTGGGCGACCAGATGGCCAAGACCCCGGCCGCCGCGCTCAAGCTGCTGACCGACACCGTGCCGGCCGCCACCGCCAAGGCGCGCGCCGAGGCCGGCGAGATCCAGAAGGTGATCGACGCGCAGAAGGGTGGTTTCCAGGTCGCTGCCTCGGACTGGGACTTCTACGCCGAGCAGGTGCGCAAGGCCAAGTACGATCTGGACGAGTCGCAGATCAAGCCGTACTTCGAACTGGACAACGTGCTGCAGAACGGCGTCTTCTACGCCGCCACCCAGCTGTACGGCATCACCTTCAAGCCGCGTACCGACATTCCGACCTACAACCCGGACATGAAGGTGTACGAAGTGTTCGACAAGGACGGCACCTCGCTGGCCCTGTTCTACACCGACTACTTCAAGCGTGACAGCAAGTCCGGCGGCGCCTGGATGGACGTGTTCGTCGAGCAGGACGGCCTGACCGGTGCCAAGCCGGTGGTCTACAACGTCTGCAACTTCACCAAGCCGGCCGCCGGCCAGCCTGCGCTGATCAGCTTCGACGACGTGACCACGATGTTCCATGAGTTCGGCCATGCGCTGCACGGCATGTTCTCGAACGTGAAGTACCCGTCGATCGCCGGTACCGCCACCTCGCGTGATTTCGTCGAGTTCCCGTCGCAGTTCAACGAGCACTGGGCGCTGGATCCGAAGGTGTTCGCCAACTACGCCAAGCACTACAAGACCGGCGAGGCGATGCCGCAGGAACTGGTCGACAAGATCCTCAAGGCACGCAGCTTCAACCAGGGTTATGCGACCACCGAGTACCTGTCGGCCGCGCTGCTGGACCTGGCCTGGCATACGCAGAAGGCCGATGCGCCGCTGCAGGATGTCGGCGCCTTTGAAGCCAGTGCGCTGAAGAAGTTCAAGGTCGACCTGCCGCAGGTGCCGCCGCGTTACCGCACCACCTACTTCGACCACATCTGGGGTGGTGGTTACTCGGCCGGTTACTACGCCTACTTCTGGGCCGAAGTGCTGGACCATGACGCCTACCAGTGGTTCACCGAACACGGTGGCCTGACTGCGGCCAATGGCCAGGAGTTCCGCGACAAGATCCTCTCGCGCGGCAACAGCGTGGAGCTGTCGACCCTGTACCGCGATTTCCGCGGCAAGGACCCGTCGGTGGAACCGCTGCTGAAGTTCCGCGGGCTGAAATAAGAAAGCGAAAACGGCGGGGGCAACCCCGCCGTTTTTCTTTCTGTAGCGTCGAGCTTGCTCGACATTCTTCTGTAGAGCCGAGCCTACGCTCGGCTGCGATTCCCGCCCTTGTAGAGCCGAGCCATGCTCGGCTGCCTTTCGATGAAAAACCAGTCGAGCATGGCTCGACTCTACAAACAACGTTACGTCCCCACGTGCACCCGGTTCGCCTGCTCGGCCAGGCCCAGGTGATCCAGCGCGATATCCAGCGCCAGCACATAGCTCTGCGCGCCGTAACCAGCGGCGATGCCCAGGCGCTGGCCGACACCGGCCGGCAGGCACGGCTCGGCCACTGCACCGTCGTCATGCACTTCCACATAGGCGTTGTGCAGGTAGGGCAGCAGGCGCTGCAGGCGCAGGCTGTTGGCACACGCACCCGGATCCAGCAGGGTCACCTCGCCGCGACTGTGGTCGGCCACGCGCAGCGCGTCCAGCAGTTCCTGTTCCGAACCACAGGCACGGATCGCCACGCTGGTGCCGGCGTCGATCGCACGATGCACCAGTGACTTGAGTACCGGTGCCGGCAACGGCATTGCCGTGCGGATCAGCGCACCGGCCGCTTCCGGGCCACGGATGATGAAGATCGACATGGCTCAGCCCTCCTGTGCCAGACGGCGGCCGACAATGGCCAGCGACAATGGATACCCCGCCTGCTGGCTGCGCTGGTCCACCACCACCGCAGCAGGACCATGCTGCAGGCGCAGGCGCGCATCCAGGCCGGGTTCGCTGGGTGACTGCAGTTCGATGTACTGCGCCGGCAACCGTTCCAGCGCCGCCTGCAGCGCGCCGCCCTCGGCCTGCCATTGCGCCTCGTCGGCCACGCCGACATCCAGCAGCACCCAGTCGGCCGAGCGCGCCTGCGGCTGGCACAGGCACTGGCGCACTTCAGACAGGCTGGCGCAGTCGCTGCACAGCACGCGATGGCCGGCCAGCTGCGCCGGCAGCTGCGGACGCGGCGCCGACGAAGATGCGTGGCGGATCACCAGGAGGGTCATACAACACCTTGCGGAATGCGCCCTGTGGCGCGGTGGGCACACGATGCGCGCGGTGGCCGTAAAGGTGCGATGCCCGCGCCCGGGCCGGGGCGTAAAACCTGCGTAACCCGTGTCCGGCGCTACCGGGAACCTCCTGCGCCCGGATGTGGTCTGATAGCGCTACCACTTGCTCGGAGCCTGTCATGGATGCTGTTGCCCGCCCCCCGTTTTCCGAACGCGCGCTGGTCTGGCTGAAGAAGGAGGCGCTGCCGTTGCTGGTGATGCTTGGCCTGCTCGCCGCCGCCCGCGATACCCTCGCCAACCACTACGTGGTGCCCAGCGGCTCGATGCAGCCGACCCTGCAGCCCGGCGACCGGGTGGTGGTGGACATGCGCGCCTATGGCCTGCGCCTGCCGTTTACCGGCAAGGAACTGATGGCGACCGGCACCCCGCAGCGCGGTGAAGTGGCGGTGTTCGATTCACCGGCCGACGGCACCCGCCTGATCAAGCGCGTGGCGGCGGTGGCCGGTGACCATGTGCAGATGCGCGAGGGCCATCTGAGCATCAACGGCCAGCCGCTGCAGATCGCCGACCTGCAGGACGTGGAAGCCTTCGGCGAGCGCCGTGCCCGCCTCGACCTGGACATGGGCGGCGGTCCGGACATTGCCGACCTGGTGGTACCGGCCGGCAAGGTGCTGGTGCTGGGTGACCACCGCGGCAACAGCTTCGACGGTCGCTTCTTCGGCTTCGTTGACGCCGACAAGCTCTACGGCCGCGCCGTGGCGGTGTACTACCGTCGTGGCGACGGTTTCGAGTGGCAGCGTCTGTAAGCTGAATTGATACTTCTTATGTATCAATCCTGACCTACCAGGTTATGGATCGACTGGATCGACGGGCCTAGTCTGAGGCCCGTTCCCTCCCACGCTTGGCCGCCCCACCGGCCCATCGATCCCATGACTGGCGAAACCGCGGCGGCCGTCGAACGCCGCCCCCCCACTGTCGATCCCATCGCCGAGACCCGCATCCAGCAGGGCACGCCAGCCTTCCGCCGCACCGCGCTGGCGCTGTTCCTGGCCGGCTTTTCCACCTTCGGCCTGCTGTACACCGTGCAGCCGCTGCTGCCGGAGTTCAGCCGTCACTTCGGCGTGTCCGCCGCCGGCAGCGCGATGTCGCTGTCGTTGACCACCGGCACGCTGGCGGTGGCGATGCTGCTGGCCGGCCTGCTCTCCGACGCGGTTGGCCGTCGCCCGATGATGATCGCCGCGCTGCTGGCCTCGGCCACGCTGTCGCTGTGCACGGCGCTGGTGGATGACTGGACCACGCTGCTGGTGCTGCGCACGCTGCTCGGCCTGGCGTTGAGCGGCGTGCCGGCAGTGGCGATGACCTACCTTGTCGAGGAAATGGACAGCCGCGCGCTGGGCCTGGCGATGGGCCTGTACATCGGCGGCAACGCCATCGGTGGCATGAGCGGGCGCCTGCTGGCCGGCATCATCGCCGACCATTGGGGCTGGCGATGGGGCATCGGCGTGGTTTCGATCATCGCCATCGCCAGTACCGTGCTGTTGTGGCTGCAGCTGCCACCGTCGCGGCACTTCCATGCACGTCGCGGCGGCCTGCGCCAGTTGCCATCACGCTGGCGCACGCTGTTCGCCGACCCGGGCCTGCCGTGGCTGTTCGCCACCTCGTTCGTGCTGATGGGCGTGTTCGTCACCCTCTACAACTACCTCGGGTATCACCTGCTGGCGCCGCCGTACCACCTCAGCCAGACCGTGGTCGGGCTGATCTTCAGCGTGTACCTGGTGGGCACCTTCAGTTCGGCGTGGATGGGCCAGCAGGCGACGCGTTACGGGCGCGGGCGCATCCTGTCGATCTCGTTCGCACTGATTGGTGCCGGCATCGCGCTGCTGGCGATGCCGTGGCTGAGCACGATGGCACTCGGTATCGCGCTGGTGACGTTCGGCTTCTTCGGCGGTCACTCCGTGGCCAGCAGCTGGGTCGGCAGCCGCGCCGGCGCGATGCGCGCCGAAGCCTCGGCGCTGTACCTGTTCGCCTACTACCTGGGTTCGAGCGTGCTCGGTGGTGTGGGTGGCCTGGCCTATGCGGCGTGGGACTGGCTGGGCGTGTGCCTGTTCGCCGCCGTGCTGACCCTGATCGGCGGTGGCATCGTCTGGGCGCTGCAGCAGCGCGCCCCTCAGCCGGTGACGGCGTGAACCTGCTCTGGTAGATGCCGACCTTGGTCGGCGCCGTGGCCGTGGGCCAACCAAGGTTGGCCGCTACCGGGTGGGTTGCACCTCACCCTTCCGCGAACGCCTCACGCAACAGCCCGGCGAAGTTGCGGATAAGCGGCGTCACACCCTCGCGGCGCCAGGCCAGCTGCACTTCCGAATGCGCACCGGCATCGGCCAGCGCGACGAAGCGCGCGCCCTCCACCCGGATGTGGTCGCACGACGACGGCAGGATCGCCGCACCCAGGCCAGCAGCGGCCAGACTGATCAGCGTCGACGCCTCACCGGCCTCCTGCACGATGCGCGGGGTGAATCCGGCGGCCGCGCACAACGCGATCATGTGGTCATGGATGCCCGCACCGGCGCTGCGGCGGAATGCCACGAACGGCTCCTGCGCGAAATCGCGCAGCGACAGCGTGCCCACCTTCGAAAGCCTGCGCAGGGCAGGGTGGTCGGCATGCACGATCAACGCCAGTGGATCGACGAACAGGCTGTGCGCCACCAGTTCCGGCGGCAACGCGCGCTTGCGGATGATGCCCACGTCCAGGCGGCCATCGAGCAGCGCATCGATCTGCTGCAGGGTGTTCATCTCGCTCAGCTGCAGTCGCACCTGCGGATAGCGTTGGCGGTACTGCAGGATCGAGCGCGGAATCTGCGGCGACAGTGGCGTCGCGCGGGTCAGCCCGATGCGCAGCTCACCCTGCTCGCCGCGCTGCGCACGCTGTACCTCGTCCACCGCCGTTTCCACCTGCTGCACGATGGCCCGTGCACGTTCCTGCAGCAGCTCGCCCGCCGGCGTCAGCTGCACACGACGGTGGCTGCGTACGAACAGGCGCGCACCGATCAGGTCTTCCAGCTGGCGGATCTGCTGGCTGAGCGGCGGCTGCGACATGCCCAGCCGCTCCGCCGCCTGGCCGAAGTGCAGCGTGTCGGCGACGGCAAGGAAGTAACGCAGATGGCGGAGTTCGATGGACATGGGTCCAGTCTAGCCAGACCGGCACCGGGCTTGTCGCCTTCTTCGATCGCTTTTCCGCCAGTCGAGCATGGCTCGACTCTACAAAATCCGGTTTCGATCATTTGCAGCGGGGGTCAGAGCCCATTGCGCAGCAACGGGATCCGACCCCGACAGATCGCGGGAATCTGTCAGAGGCGGGACGGCGTGGGTGGGCAGGACCGTTGGCGCCATGGATGGCGCCATCGAGCCCCCATGGGTGAGGGCGCTTTGCTTGCAAAGCACTGCTTCGCAAGCGCCCGAACGCACAGCCGCCAGCGGCTGGGCCGGACCGCGGAGCGGGGTTTACGGCGTGTCCTGCCCACCCACGCCGCCCCGCCATCCCACGGATAGCCCGCTGTTGCCGTTGCTTCGGCTTCGGCAGGTGCAGGGCGCAGCCCTGCCGCACACCCTCACCGCTCGGAATGCCCGCTCTGGTCGTAATCGCGCGGACTGAACAACTCCGGCTGGATCAGCTCCACAAACGCCCGCGCCTGCGCCGACAGCGCCTTGCCACGCCGCACGATCACCCCGTAACTGCGTTCCGGGAACCAGCGCTTCATCGACCGCGCCGCCAGCCGCTCGCGGTCGGCCTCGTTCAGGCACAGCGCCGGCACGATTGAAATGCCCATGCCCATCGCCACGTACTGCTTGATCACCTCCCAGCCACCCACTTCCAATGCCACGGTGTAGGCGATGCGGTGGCGCTGGAATACCTGGTCGACCAGGCGGTAGGTGATCTGCCGCTTCGGTGGCAGCACCAGCGGAAAACGCGCGATGTCGGCCAGTTCCAGCTCGCCACCGCTGGCCAGCGGATGGTCGTGCGGCGCGATCAGCACCTGCTCGAAACGGTAGGCCGGTGCGTAGCTGAGATCGGCCGGCACATCGGTCATCGAACCGATCGCCAGGTCGGCGGCGTCCTCGCGCAGCAGGTCGGTGCCGTCGGCGCTGATCGCGTTGTGCAGGGTCAGGCGCACGTCCGGATGATGCAGGCGGAAGCGTTCGACGATCTTCGGCAGCAGGTACAGGATGGTCGAGCTGTTGGCGGCGATGTTCAGTTCGCCCGCGTCCAGGCCGCGCACCTTGTCGCGGAAGCGCGCCTCCAGCCCGTCCAGGCTCTCCACCAGTGGCTGCGCCATCTCGTACAGCAGCTGGCCCTCGCGGCTGGGCACCAGGCGGCGCCCGCTGCGTTCGAACAACGGCACCCCCAGCTCTCGCTCCAAGGCCTGCAACTGCAGGCTGATAGCCGGCTGGCTGACGAAAAGCGCCTCAGCCGCCCGTGAGACCGAGCCCAGGCGCACGGTCTGGCAGAACGCACGCAGCGGTTTCAACCGGTCGGATTTGTAGGAAAAACGAGGACTTGGCGAAGGGCGCGTGGTCATGGCGTCACAAGTATTAGCACAATTTATGTAGAGCATTGCAAAAACTGTTTTGCCAAATACTCGATACCGGCGGCACCGTGGAGACGTTCCCCCACCGCTGGAGTCGCCCCATGTCCGCCGTCGCTTCCGCTGTTCCCACCCCCGCCAGCAAGGCCACCCCCGGTATCGCCCTGGCGACCCGCGTGGCCGGCCAGGACACCCTGCTGCCGGCGCCGCTGCTGGCCCTGCTGGTGTCGCTGCACCGTGCGGTGGAACCGGGCCGGCAGGCACGGCTGCAGGCACGCCGCGTGCGCCAGGCGTTCTTCGACCAGGGCGGCCTGCCGGACTTCCGCGAGGACACCGCCGCGATCCGCAGCGGCGACTGGCGTGTTGCCCCGCTGCCGGCCGCGCTGCAGGACCGCCGCGTCGAGATCACCGGCCCGACCGACCCGAAGATGGTCATCAACGCGCTGAACTCCGGCGCCAAGGTGTTCATGGCCGACTTCGAGGATTCGACCTCGCCGACCTGGCGCAACCTGCTGGCCGGGCAGCAGTCGCTGGCCGCCGCGGTGCGTGGCGATCTCGAGTACACCGCACCGGCATCCAACGGGAAGGCCGGCAAGCACTACACCTTGCGCCCGTTCGACGAACAGGCGGTGCTGATCGTACGCCCGCGCGGCTGGCACCTGGACGAGAAGCACGTGCGCATCGATGGCCAGTTCATCGCTGGTGGCCTGTTCGATGCGGCGGTGTTCGCCTTCCACAACGCCCGCACGCTGCAGGCCAAGGACCGCGGCCCGTACTTCTACCTGCCCAAGCTGCAGAGCATGGAAGAGGCGGCGCTGTGGGAGACCGCGCTGTCGCACATCGAGGGCATGCTCGGCCTGCCGCACGGCCAGATCAAGGTGACCGTGCTGATTGAAACCTTGCCGGCAGTGTTCGAGATGGACGAGATCCTGCACGCGCTGCGTGACCGCATCGTCGGCCTGAACTGCGGGCGCTGGGATTACATCTTCTCGTACCTGAAGACCTTCCGCCGCCACGCCGACCGCGTGCTGCCCGAACGCGGCCAGGTGACCATGACCCAGCCGTTCCTGAAGGCGTATTCGGAACTGCTGATCCAGACCTGCCACCGCCGCGGTGCGCATGCGATGGGCGGCATGGCCGCGCAGATCCCGATCAACAACGATGCCGCTGCCAACGAACAGGCGATGGCCCGCGTGCGCGCCGACAAGCTGCGCGAAGTGACCGCCGGCCACGACGGCACCTGGGTCGCGCATCCGGCGCTGATTCCGGTGGCGATGGCGATCTTCGACGAGCACATGCCCGGTGCGAACCAGCACAGCGTGCTGCGCCAGGATGTGCGCGTCGGCCGCGACGAACTGATCGCGCGGCCGCCGGGCACCATCACCCGCGCCGGATTCGAAGGCAACGTGGAAGTCTGCGTGCGCTACCTGGCCGCCTGGCTGGATGGCAACGGCTGCGTGCCGATCCACCACCTGATGGAGGACGCGGCCACCGCCGAGATCAGCCGCAGCCAGCTGTGGCAGTGGCTGCATACGCCGGGCCAGCAGCTGGACGATGGCACTGCGATCGACCTGGTGCTGCTGGATTCCACCCTCTCGCAGCTGCCGGCACGGCTGGGCGATACCGCCGCGCTGCCCGGTGGTGCACGCATCGGCGAGGCCATCGCCCTGCTCGGCGAACTGAGCCGCAGCGAAGAGCTGACTGATTTCCTGACCCTGCCGGCCTACGCGCGCATCGACTGACCGACCGCTCGCAATTCCGCCGTTTCCCTCCCCGCTGCACGCACGAACCGAACTGGAGAAAGACATGAGCAAGCTGCCCACTGCCGAACAGATCCAGCACGACTGGGATACCAACCCGCGTTGGGAAGGCATCCAGCGCAACTACAGCGCCGCTGACGTGGTGCGCCTGCGCGGCACCGTCCACATCGAGCATTCGCTGGCCCGCCTGGGTGCGGAGAAGCTGTGGGCGACGCTGCATGAGCGCGAGTTCGTCAACGCGCTGGGTGCATTGACCGGCAACCAGGCCATGCAGCAGGTCAAGGCGGGCCTGAAGGCGATCTACCTGTCCGGTTGGCAGGTGGCGGCCGACGCCAACCTGGCCGGGCAGATGTACCCGGACCAGTCGCTGTACCCGGCCGATTCGGTGCCGGCGGTAGTCAAGCGCATCAACAACACGCTGCTGCGCGCCGACCAGCTGCACCACGCCGAAGGCAAGGACGACATCGACTTCCTGCAGCCGATCGTGGCCGATGCGGAAGCCGGTTTCGGCGGCGTGCTCAATGCGTTCGAACTGATGAAGGCGATGATCGAGGCCGGTGCCGCTGGCGTGCACTTCGAAGACCAGCTGGCCTCGGTGAAGAAGTGCGGCCACATGGGCGGCAAGGTGCTGGTGCCGACCCGCGAGGCCATCGAGAAGCTCAACGCCGCGCGCCTGGCCGCCGACGTGCTGGGCGTGCCGACCCTGCTGGTGGCGCGTACCGATGCCGAGGCCGCGGATCTGCTGACCAGCGACATCGATGGCAACGACAAGCCGTTCGCCACCGGCGAGCGCACCGTGGAAGGCTTCTACAAGACCCGTAATGGCCTGGACCAGGCGATCAGCCGCGGCCTGGCCTATGCGCCCTATGCCGACCTGGTGTGGTGCGAGACCGGCAAGCCGGACCTGGAATTCGCACGCAAGTTCGCCGAGGCGATCCATGCGAAGTTCCCCGGCAAGCTGCTGGCCTATAACTGCTCGCCCAGCTTCAACTGGAAGAAGAACCTGGACGACGCCACCATCGCCAAGTTCCAGAAGGAGCTGGGCAGCTACGGCTACAAGTTCCAGTTCATCACCCTGGCCGGCTTCCATGCGCTGAACTACGGCATGTTCAATCTGGCCCACGGCTATGCACGTCGACAGATGAGCGCGTTCGTGGAACTACAGGAAGCCGAGTTTGAAGCGGCCGAGCGCGGCTTCACTGCGGTCAAGCATCAGCGTGAGGTTGGCACCGGCTACTTCGATGCGGTGACCCAGGCGATCCAGCAGGGCCAGTCGTCGACCACCGCATTGACCGGTTCGACCGAGGAAGAGCAGTTCCACGGCGGGCGCAGCGAACGCGCGGCGTGATGCGGTAGTGCCGGCCGCTGGCCGGCAACCGCGTGATCCTTCGGGCACCACAGGGAAGCCGGCCAGCGGCCGGCGCTACCGAAGCTTCGGAATCCGATCAGGGTGGCCAGGGAAGGGCCAGACAACGCCGGCCGGTCGGGGGACCTGCCGGCGTTGTTGTATCGATGCAAGGGAGCAGCGCGCAGCCAGCGTCAATCAGGCGCACCCACGCGTGCCGGCAACTTGGCCGAAAGCCTGTGAAATCCAGCATCGGATTGATCCAGCAGGGGTTTTGCCCGGACACCCGTGACCAGAACGGGCCACCACCGATCTTCACATCAATCAAGATCGGCAGACGGGTCAAAATGAGATAGGGCGCACACTTTAAAGCGGTGCTATGCTCCGCGGCTCACCAGGGGACGCTGGCGGCGGGTGCAGGGAATGACCGGCAGGGGTGCGGCCGAGAACAGTGATGTGACGTCAGGTATCGCCCGGGTGGCGATGGCCGAGATCGTGCACGCGCTGCTTTCCGCTGCCGAGGTTGCATTGTTCGCCAGATTTGCCCGTCCATGCAAGCTTCATGCCGGACAGTGGTTGTTCCAGCGTGGCCATCGCGGCGAACGGATGTATGTGATCCTCCAAGGCCAGATCGAACTGGACTTCGGAGAGGACCTGGTGATCAAGACGCTCGGCCAGCATGAGTTCTTCGGTGAGCTTGGCCTGCTGGTCGGCGATCACCTGCGCAGCGCCAGTGCACGCGCGCTGGCCGACTGTGAAGTACTGGAGCTGGGCCCGGCCGACTTCCATCGCCTGGTGGAATCCGATCCCGGCCTGGTCGCCTACTTCCTGCGCCGTACGATCATGCGCGTGCTGACCAACGAGCAGGCGCTGATCAGCCAGCTGCGCCGGCGCAACCACGATCTGGAAACCGCGCTGGACAACCTGTACATCACCACCCACCAGTTGACCCACACCCGTGAACTGGTACGTACCGATGAACTGACCGGGCTGCACAACCGTCGTGGCCTCACCCTGTACCTGCAGGAATGCCGCGCCGATGGCGAAGGGTTGCCGCAGGCACTGCTGCTGATCGACTGCGACCGCTTCAAGCAGATCAATGATCGCCACGGCCACCAGGCCGGCGACCGTGTACTGCAGAGCATGGGCAACATCCTGCGCTCGATGGCCGGTGAGCAGGACCTGGCCTGCCGCCTCGGCGGCGATGAGTTCTGCCTGATCCTGCGCCGTGGCAACCATGAGATCGTGCAGCACGCGGCCGAGTTCATCCTCAGCGCGGTGCATGGCCTGCTCGAACGCAGTCATGGCACGCCGCACGTCAGCCTGGTCAGCATCGGTGCCAGCCTGCTGGCGCCGGAGGCGGGCTGGAGCGAGTGGTACGCCAACGCGGACCGCGCGCTGTACCAGGCCAAGCGCGATGGTGGCAACTGCCTGCGCTGGGCGGATGCAGCGGACATACCTTGATCGGGAGAGACCGGCGATGAATGGCGACAACGGAACGTCGACGCCGCACAACCAGCAACTGCGTGCGCTGCTGTTCACCGATCTGTGTGATTCGCTGCTGCTGGTCGAACGCATCGGCGATGTGGCTGCCGCCGAGCTGTTCCAGGAACACGACCGCTTGGTGCTGGCGCTGCAGCAGCGCTGGCACGGCCAGCTGATCGACCGCTCCGACGGATTGTTCATGCTGTTCGAGCGCCCGATTGATGCGCTCGGATTCGCCCTGGATTACCAGCGTGGCCTGCAGCCGCTGGGGCAGGCGCGTGATCTCCGACTGCAGGCGCGGGCCGGGTTGCACGTGGGTGAGGTCATCCTGTGGAACAACAGCTCGGAATCGATCGCGCTTGGAGCCAAGGCTGTGGAGGTGGAGGGCCTGGCCAAGCCGATGGCAGCGCGCCTGATGCAGTTGGCTCCCCCCGGACAACTGCTGATGTCGGCGGCTGCTGAATCGGTGGTGCGCCGTGCAGCGACGGAGCTGGGTGAACTGGGCGGTCGCCTGCAGTGGAGGTCATTCGGTCGCTGGCGCTTTCGCGGTGTGGCGCAACCGATGGAAGTGCTGGGCGTGGCGGTGGCGGGGAAGGGCATGCTTTCCCGGCCGCGTGCCAGCGACAAGGCGCGCCCTGATGTTCCGGTCTGGCGGCGTCCGCTGGCGATGGCCGCGCAGGCGGCCCTGATTGTCTCTGTCGGGCTGGGCCTGTGGCTGCTGGCCCGACCACAGCCGGCGATTGCCTTCGCCGAACGCGACTGGGTGGTGATGGCCGATGCGCGCAACCTGACCGATAACCCGGTCCTGGACGACGCCCTGAACCAGGCGTTGCGCATCGGGCTTGAGCAGTCGCGTTACGTAAACGTGATCAGCGACATGAAGGCGCGCGACACCATGGCGCGCATGTTGATGCCAGAAAACACCGAGATCGATCGTGCGGCCGCTGTCCAGATCGCAATGCGCGATGGCGCGCGCGCGGTACTCGATCCCTCGATCCGTGAGGTACACGGCCAGCTGCGTGTGGCCGTCGATGTCGTCAATCCTGCCACTGGCGAGACCGTCTACTCGGTTTATTCCGATGGCAAAGGCCTGCCTTCCGCGCTGACCTCCAGTGACCAAGTGGTGGTGCAATTGCGATCGCGGTTGGGCGAAGCGATGGCGCAGATCGGCAAGACATCGGCACCGTTGCCGCAGGTGGCAACAGCCAACCTCGACGCACTGCATGCCTACGCACGCGGACAGCTTGCCTATGGCCGCGGACAGACCGAGTCGTCGTTGAAATTTTTCCAGATCGCAACGCGCATTGATCCTGACTTCGCCATGGCCTATGTCGGGCAGATGCGATCGATGTTCAGCCAGGGCCAACTGGAGGACGCGCGCGGTTTGCTGACCAAGGTCAGGACGCTGCGTCATCGGCTGAGCACGCGTGAGGGCCTGTATCTGGATGCATGGCAGGTGGAGCTGGAGTCCGGTTCTGAATCCGCCGCTGGCGAGGCCTGGAAGGTACTGGCCGATCTGTATCCGGATCATCACGGGGCCAGCGTCAACCATGGTCTGGCCGAGTTCGTGCTGGGCCACTACGAAAAGGCGGAGCAGGCCGTTGCCCATGCCAACGTGGAGCAGAACCCGTTGCGCAGCGTGACGCTGGAGCTGCTCGGGCGCATCCAGTTGGCACGGGGAAAGGTCGATGAGGCGGTAGCAACGCTGCATCGTGCCATGCAGCTCGCCGAAGGTCGCCCGAACCGGCAGCTGGTTGCGGCGCTGGCCGTGTCCGGGCGAAATGCAGAGGCCAGTGCAGTGCTGGCGCGGTTGCCGGAGAACGGGCCGGGACGGTGGCTGGAAGGGACTTCACTGGCCATTGATGAGGGGCGATTCGAGGAGGCGTTGGCAGCCTCGGTCGCGTCCGCAGGCCGGTGCAATGGCGGTCCCTTCGTATGTGATCTGCTGGGCACGGTCAATTTGGCTGTTCACGCCGCGGCGGCTCGATGCGTAGCGCCACGCGACTTCGCAACGCAGGCCAGCGCGCTGCTGCGGAATGCGGCACGCCCCGAAAACGGTGAACGCGGACAGTATCTGTATTTCGCTGCGGCCAGCTTGTATGCGGCACAGCGCTTGGGCCTGCAATCCTCGATCGGCCGGCAGGTGGCCGAGCTTGACGTATTGGCGGCCGACGCCGTCGACCCACGTGCGCGCCAGTTGGCGGCGGTGGTCAAGGCCAATGCGTTGCATCTGTCCGGTGACAGCGCGCAGGCAATCAAGATGCTGCAGGCGATGGTTGATGGCAGCGAGCTGTTCCAGGTCCACAGCGTGCTGGCAGCGGCCTACGCCGCACAGGGCGCGATACAGGAGCAGCAGTCGCAGCTGGACTGGATGCGTCGGCACCGCGGGCGCGCCTATACCGAATTCGCAGGCTCGTCCGTGTTGCAGGCATTGAATGTAGGCGACAGCCAGCGTGGGCCATCACGCCCGGGATGCGCCCTCTCACCGGACGCATCCTGAGCGATCGGCACCAAGGTCAGGGCGTCGGTGCCTGCGAACCGTCGATGAAGCAATGCGGATGGCTGAACACCGCGCGCTCGGTCAGCTGCTGCACCAGATTGTCGCGTGCAGCGGCCAGATCTTCATTGGAGGCCAGGTCGGCGGACAGCATGCAGCCCTGCGCGGCGGCACCCGCCTCGACACTGATCTGCTGCAGGGCTGTTGCCGGGTCCTGCTTGAATGCTGTGCGGAAGTCTGCGTCGGTGGTGAGCAGATCAAGCAGCGTGGTGGCGTCAGCGAGGGACAGTGGGGATTTGCGGTTGGTCATGAGCGTGGGATCCAAGGAGACAGGGAAGGTCGAACAAGTGGCGCGTGCCTTTGACCGTAGTCATAGCGGCGCGGATCGATGGGTCTTGAACGCGGTACTGGGCCATACTTACCCAGCTCCACCGGCAGCACATTGCCGGAATCCCATTTGCCACAGGAACGTCGATGACCTCTTCGCGGTACCGCCGATGCCACGCGCTGGCTGTTGTTCCCGATGAACAACCATCGTTCTCCCTGAACAGCCTGCTGGCTGGTGGAACCGGTGTGGAGTTCGTGCAGCAGTTGCAGGTGCGTGCTGCCCATCTCGATCAGCCTGTGACGCTCGATGCCGACGCTTGTGCGTTGCTGTTGCAGACCAGCGCCGAGCGCTGGCAGGTCTTGCCGGATGACCTGCAGAACCGCGCCCGAGTGGCATCGCTGCTGGAGGCGGGGTTGCTCATCGCCGAGAAGGGCGCGCCCGAGGCGGCGCGACAGGCTGACCAGCGTGTTCGCGACGGACACTGGTGGGCCTTGTCAGCCATCCATCATCGCCATTCCCGCTGGGCGGGCGTAGACAGTGCCGGCGATATGGAGAAGCACCGGATGGTGACCGCACAGGACCTGGTGCAGCAGCTCGGCAAGCCACCGGCCGAAGCCCCGGTGCGGCAGCCGGGTGCCATCGCTCTGCCGGTCGCGGCACCCGATGCCGTGGCACAGCTGTTGGCTGCACGTACCACCTGCCGCAACTACGCCGAGGACAAGCCTCTATCGCTGGAGATGCTGGCGGGCATGATGCAGCACGTGCTGATGGCGCAGGCACAGGTAGAAACCGAACCCGGCGTGCGCTTCCTGAAGAAGAACGTACCGTCCGCGGGTAGCCTGCATCCGCTGGAAGCGTACGTGATTGCGCGCAAGGTCGATGGCCTGCAGCCTGGGTTGTATCACTACCATGCTGTGGCTCACGAGCTGGCACGGCAACAGGCACAGCCCGCCCAGCTGGACGATTTCTGCCTGCGCCTGTTGTCGGGCCAGCACTGGTTCGCTTCGGCCCACGCCATGGTGGTGCTGGTCTGCCGTTTCGGTCGCAACTTCTGGAAGTACCGCAACCACGCCAAGGCCTATCGCGCCGTTAGCCTGGATGTCGGCCATGTGTCGCAGGCACTGTATACAGCGGCCACGGCCAATGGCTTGGGCGGCTTCGTCACCGCGGCGATCAATGAGACGGAGATCGAGTCGCTGCTGGGGTTCGACCCGATGGTCGACGGCGCAATGGCGGTGTGCGGATTCGGTTGGCGTGCGCAGAGCATGACCACGGCGGAGCTGGACCCTGCGGGGCATGTCTGGAAGCGCGAGGCCCGCGATTGAACAAGCCCGGCAGGGCGCTGGAGTACCCAGCGCCCCTTGTCGGGTGCATTACTGGATGATGCGGTGGACGTGACCGGCTTCGAAGGTGAAGACCACGGTCATGGATGCGCGGTGGCTGGAGAGATAGTTCACCAGGGCATCGCGGGCCTGGCTCAGCTCTTCCTTGCTGGCCAGCTTGCCGGTGCTCAGGCAGGGCGGCACCTGCGCCATCGAGTCGAATGCCAGGCCGATCTGCCGGCAGGCCTGCAGCGGGTTCCTGCTGAACTGCGCACGGAACACATCATCGCTGCACAGGCGGTCGAGCAGGGCAATGGCGGTTTGCGGCTCAAAGCGCGGCGACTCGGTGGTGGTGTGTTCGCTGGAGAACCGGGTACGAGTGGATGGCAACATCGAATCTACCTCTGAAGTGGATTGAGGGGCGTTCAAGCGGCCTGCGGTACGGCGGAGTGGTGCACGCTTCCCTGCAGATGCCCGGATTCGAACATGAAGGGGACAGTGAATGCGGCGCGCTGGGCCAGGAGCGCGGCGATCTGCTGGCGCACCTGTTGGAACTCTTCCTTGCTGGCCAGGACGTTGTGGATGGCGCAGGGGCTTGTGCCGGACTGTGCCTGCAGCCCATGCCGCGCCATCGCAGCGCCGGCATCGGCTGTGAACTCTGCGCGGAAGGCGTCGTCAGAACACAGCAGGTCGAGCAGCCGACCGGCATTGACAGTGGTCATCGGGGACTTTGCGGACATCGCAAACACTCCTTGTGGGTCAATGTCCGCCGATTAAACCACGTGTGACTACCGCGAGCGTGCCGCAGCGCAGCGTCAAGCAAGGCGCGCCGAGCCGGTACAGGCCAGTGGTCCTGCTGGGCATGGCACCGTGGTTCCAGAAACGTTGGAAGAGCGCACCGGAGATGCCAGCTTGACGTTCCTGCGACACAGTTTCAGGGCGGTGTCCAGGTCGGAGGCGTCGTCGGCGACCTGGCCCATCGAGCACGAATTTGGCCTAGATCCGCGTTCCGAGGGCGTCCTCGCCGTATGCGGTTTTGGCTGGCGCGCCCCGACCATAACCACGACCGAACTGGACCCGGCAGGTGTGATCTGGAATCCCGAGGACCGCGCGGTCTGAACCCACGCGGCCCCCGCCACGTCACGCCGCTTCGAAGTCCACCAGCACCGCACCATCACCCACCTGGTCGCCGGCCTTGGCGCGGTAGCCCTTCACCGTGCCGTCTGCCGGTGCCTGCAGGGTGTGCTCCATCTTCATCGCTTCCAGCACCACCAGCGGCGTGCCGCGCTTGACCTCGGTGCCGGCCGCGACCAGTGTCGCGACGATCCTGCCCGGCATCGGCGCCAGCAGGCTGCCGGCATCGGCCACGGCGTGGTCCGATTCGCCCACCGGATCGTGCAGGGTGAAGCGGTGCTGGCCATCGGCGCCGAACAGATACAGCTGGTCGCCTTCGCGCAGTAGCTGCAACGACCAGCGGCGCTCGCCCAGCAGCACGGTCAGATGCTGCGCATCGGCCGTGCCAAGCACCTGCACCGGCGCGGCGTCATCGCACTGCACGCGCCAGCCATCGGTCTGCGTCCACACCTTCAGCGTGTGCTTGCGTTCGCCCTGCTGCAGCGGCAGCACGCGCGGTGCCGATGCGCCAAGGCGCCAGCCGTCCTGGGCCTGCCACGGCGAATGCGGATCGCGCGCGTCGGTGCTGGCGCCGCCCGTGCTTGCAACCGCAGCCACCGCAGCCAGCTGCCACAGGGCATCATCCGTGTCGCCCACTGCACTCAATGCCGCCTGCTCGCGCTCGATAAGCGCGGTGTCCAGCTTGGCCTGCGCGAACGAATCGGTGTTCACCAGGCGGCGCAGGAAGCCGGCATTGGTGGTCACGCCCACCACCTGGCAGTCCGCCAGCGCCTGGCTCATGCGGCGCAGGGCGGCATCGCGGTCCACGTCCCAGACGATCAGCTTGGCAATCATCGGATCGTAGTACGGGGTGATGCTGTCGCCTTCCTCCACGCCGGTATCCACGCGCACATGGGCCGACGGGGTCGGCAGGCGCAGGCGGCGCAGGGTGCCGGTGGAGGGCAGGAAGCCCCGGTCGGCATCTTCGGCATACAGGCGCGCTTCGATAGCGTGGCCGTGGATCGCCAGCTGTTCCTGGCGCAGCGGCAGCGGCTGGCCCGAGGCCACGCGCAGCTGCCACTCCACCAGGTCGGTACCGGTGATGTACTCGGTCACCGGGTGCTCGACCTGCAGGCGGGTGTTCATTTCCATGAAGTAGAAATCGCCGTCCGGGCCGGCAATGAACTCCACCGTGCCGGCACCGACGTAGCCCACCGCGCGCGCTGCATCGACTGCCGCCTTGCCCATTGCAGCACGACGTTCTGTGCTCATGCCCGGCGCCGGCGCCTCTTCCAGCACCTTCTGGTGGCGGCGCTGCACCGAGCAGTCGCGCTCGAACAGGTACACCGCCTCACCGTGGCTGTCGCCGAACACCTGGATCTCGATATGGCGCGGGCGCTCGACATACTTCTCGACCAGCACGTGGTCGTTGCCGAACGCCGAGGCCGCCTCGCGCTGGCAGCTGGCCAGTGCATCGACGAAGTCCTCGCTGCGCTCGACCTTGCGCATGCCCTTGCCACCGCCGCCGGCGCTGGCCTTGATCAGCACCGGGTAGCCGATGCCGTCGGCCTGTGCGCGCAGGAAGTCCGGCGCCTGCTGGTCGCCGTGATAGCCGGGGGTCAGCGGCACACCGGCCTTGGCCATCAGCGCCTTGGCCGCGCTCTTGTCGCCCATCGCGCGGATGGCGCTGGCCGGCGGGCCGATGAAGGTGATGCCGGCCGCCGCGCAGGCATCGGCGAAGTCGGCATTCTCGGACAGGAAGCCGTAACCGGGGTGGATCGCCTGCGCGCCGGTCAGGCGTGCGGCATCGAGCAGGGCATCACCGCGCAGGTAGCTCTCACGTGCGGCGGCAGGACCAATGTGGATGGCTTCGTCGGCCAGGCGCACGTGGCGGGCGTTGCGGTCGGCATCGGAATACACCGCCACGGTGGCGATGCCGAGGCGGCGGCAGGTGGCGATGACGCGGCAGGCGATCTCGCCGCGGTTGGCGATCAGGACTTTGGTGAACATGGCAACAGGCTCGGTCATGGCACGGGTTACATGCGGAACACGCCGAAGCGCGTCTGCTGCGGGGCGGCGTTGAGGCTGGCCGACAGCGCCAGGGCGAGCACGCGGCGGGTGTCGGCCGGATCGATCACGCCGTCATCCCACAGGCGCGCGCTGGCGTAGTACGGATGGCCCTGCTGTTCGAACTGCTCGCGGATCGGTGCCTTGAACGCATCCTCTTCCGCCGCCGGCCACTGGTCGCCCTTGGCTTCGATGCCATCGCGCTTGACCGTGGCCAGCACGCTGGCGGCCTGTTCGCCGCCCATCACGCCGATGCGCGCGTTCGGCCACATCCACAGGAAGTTCGGCGAGTATGCGCGGCCGCACATGCCGTAGTTGCCGGCACCGAACGAACCACCGATGACCACGGTGAACTTGGGCACCTTGGCGCAGGCCACGGCCATCACCAGCTTGGCGCCGTCCTTGGCGATGCCGCCCTGTTCGTACTTGCGGCCGACCATGAAGCCGGTAATGTTCTGCAGGAACACCAGCGGGATGTTGCGCTGGGTGCACAGCTCGATGAAGTGCGCGCCCTTCAGTGCCGACTCGGAGAACAGGATGCCGTTGTTGGCGATGATGCCGATCGGGTAGCCGTTCAGATGCGCAAAGCCGGTCACCAGCGTTGCGCCGTAGCGCGGCTTGAATTCATCGAAACGCGAACCATCGACCAGGCGCGCGATCACTTCGCGCACGTCGTAGGGCTTGCGCGTGTCGGCCGGGATCACCCCGTACAGGTCGTATGCCGGCAACAGTGGTTCCTCGTTGGCCTGCACCGCCATCGCCGGTTCCGGCTTGCGCCAGTTCAACTGCGCGATGATCGCGCGCACCCGTGCCAGCGCCTGCAGGTCGTTGTCGGCCATGTGGTCGGCCACGCCGGAAATGCGCGTGTGCACGTCGGCACCGCCCAGTTCCTCGGCCGTCACCACTTCACCGGTGGCCGCCTTCACCAGCGGTGGGCCGCCGAGGAAGATCGTGCCCTGCTCGCGCACGATCACCGTCTCATCGCTCATCGCCGGCACATAGGCGCCGCCGGCGGTGCAGCTACCCATCACGCAGGCAATCTGCGGGATGCCCTGCGCGGACAGGTTGGCCTGGTTGTAGAAGATGCGGCCGAAATGATCGCGGTCGGGGAACACCTCGTCCTGCAGCGGCAGGAAGGCGCCACCGGAATCGACCAGGTAGATGCAGGGCAGGTGGTTCTGCTCGGCGATCTCCTGCGCGCGCAGGTGCTTCTTCACCGTCATCGGGTAGTAGGTGCCGCCCTTCACCGTGGCGTCGTTGGCCACGATCACGCATTCCACGCCGCTGACGCGGCCGATGCCGGCCACCACGCCCGCGGCGGGCACGGCGTCTTCGTACATGCCGTGCGCGGCCAGCGGCGCGATTTCCAGGAAGGCGCTGCCGGGATCGAGCAGGGCGTCGATGCGGTCGCGCACCAGCAGCTTGCCGCGTGCGGTGTGCTTGGCGCGCGCGGCTTCGCTGCCGCCCAGCGCGGTGCGGGCGAGGGTGGCATGCAGGTCGTCGACCACGGCCTGCATGGCGGCGCGGTTGCTTTCAAACGTTTCGCTGCCCGGTTGCAGCTGGCTGTTCAGGACGGTCATCGCGTTGGCCTTACAGGGTGCGCTGGAACAGTTCGCGGCCGATCAGCATGCGGCGGATCTCCGACGTGCCGGCGCCGATTTCATACAGCTTGGCGTCGCGCCACAAGCGGCCGGTCGGATATTCGTTGATGTAGCCGTTGCCGCCCAGGATCTGGATCGCCTGGCCGGTCAGCCAGGTGGCCTTCTCGGCGGCGTACAGAATGGCACCGGCGGCATCCTGGCGGGTGGTGCGGCCCTGGTCGCAGGCGCGCGCGACGGCATAGACGTAGGCGCGGCACGCGCCCAGGCCCACGTACATGTCGGCGATCTTGGCCTGGATCAGCTGGAAGCTGCCGATCGGTTCGCCGAACTGGTGGCGCTCGTGCACATAGGGCATGACCACGTCCATGGCCGCGGCCATCAGGCCCAGCGGGCCACCGGACAGCACCACGCGCTCGTAATCCAGGCCGGACATCAACACGCGCACGCCACCACCGACCTGGCCCAGCACGTTTTCTTCGGGAATCTCGCAGTCCTGGAACACCAGCTCGCAGGTGGGCGAGGAGCGCATGCCCAGCTTGTCCAGCTTCTGCGCGGTGGAGAAGCCCTCCATGCCCTTCTCGACCAGGAACGCGGTGATGCCCTTGGCACCCGCTTCCATGTCGGTCTTGGCATAGACCACCAGCACGTCGGCGTCCGGGCCGTTGGTGATCCACATCTTGTTGCCGTTGAGCACGTAGCGGTCACCGCGCTTGTCGGCGCGCAGCTTCATCGACACCACGTCCGAACCGGCACCCGGCTCGCTCATCGCCAGCGCGCCGACCAGGCTGCCGTTGCACAGGCCGGGCAGGAAGCGCTGCTTCTGTTCTTCGTTGCCGTTCTTGCGTAGCTGGTTCACGCACAGGTTGGAGTGCGCGCCATAGGACAGGCCGATGCCGCCGGAGGCACGCGAGATTTCTTCCATCGCCACCACATGGGCCAGGTAACCCATGCCGGTGCCGCCGTATTCTTCTTCCACGGTGAGGCCGAGCAGGCCCTGTTCGCCCAGCTTCGGCCACAGGGCCAGCGGGAACTGGTTGCTGGCATCGGCCTCGGCGGCCAGCGGTGCGACCTCGGCGGCGGCAAAATGGGCCACGCTCTGGCGCAGCAGGTCGATGTCTTCGCCAAGATCGAAGTTCAGGGATGGCACGTGCATTGTGGTGGCTCCACGGCGGGATGGCAGGAAATGGACGCACCCGGCGGGGGAGCGGGCGGCGGTCTGCAGGACCGCTGCCCGCACGGGCGATTGGACCCCAGCGTAGCGGGGTTCGGGTAAGAAGTGAATACAAATTCAAAAATTGAAACTAGAATCAAAACATGGCCTACAAACGCTCTGCACTGATGGAAGAACGCCTGGCCGGGGCCCGTGAACGGATCCTGCTGGCCACCCGTGAGCTGGTCGCCACCGGCGGCTGGCGCAATGCCCCGGTGACCGCCGTGGCGACCCAGGCGGGGGTGTCCACCGGCCTGATCTACCGCCACTTCCCGTCCAAGGCCGAGCTGTTCGTGGAGGTGCTCAACGCCGCGGTGGCCCACGAGGTCGCGATCATGGAGCGCATCGCCAGCGGCCCGGAGGTGGCCAGCGAGCGCCTGCGGTTGGCGATCACCGCCTTCGTCCGCCGCGCCCTGGCCGGGCCGGGGCTGGCGCATGCCTTCATCGTCGAACCGGTCGACCCGGACGTGGAAGCCGAGCGCATGCGTGGTCGTCGTGCCTTCGGCGACGTGTTCCTGCGGCTGGTGGAGGAGGGCGTGGCCGCCGGTGAGCTGCCGGCGCAGGACGCGCATGTGGCCGCCGCCTGCCTGGTCGGCGCCTTCACCGAGGCGATGGTCGGCCCGACCGCGCCCAGCCGCGAAGCACACCGCGACGAAGACGCACTGGTGGATGCGATCTGCAGCTTCTGCCTGCGCGCGATCGGCGCCCGGTAATCCGGTAGAGCCGGCCGCTGGCCGGCTTCTGCACGATCCATCCGGCGGGCTGGCGATGCCGGGCAGCGGCCGGCACTACCGGGTCCGAATGCTGCGCCGCACCAGCAGTGACGCCTGTTGTCGCACGCAAAGCGCGTTCTATACTCGGTCCATCACGCAGTCGCTCAGCCGTGGTCCAACGACTATCAGCCAGGGGTAACGAAGAGTGCGGAATTACGATCTGGAGTTCCTGAAACGCTTCTCCATGGTGATCGCGCTGCTGGCGACCATCACCCTCGGCCTCATCCTCCTTGCCGCTTACATCCACACCCGGATTCCGCCCGAGGTGTCGCCGACCGCGGCCAAGCGCACCGAACAGCGCATCTCGCCCACCGGCGCGGTCTATGCCGGCAGCACCGGCGCCGCCGCGCAGGCTGCGGCCAAGGCCGCCGCGCTGGCCAAGGCCGCCTCGCAGGTGGCCTACGGCGGCACCAAGGACGGCAAGGTCATCTTCGACAACCTGTGCACCGCCTGCCACACCACCGGCGTGGGCATGGCGCCGACGCTGGACCATTCGCACTGGGACAAGCGCATCGCACAGGGCAAGGACACTCTCTACAAGCACGCCATCGAGGGCTATACCGGTCCGGATGGCGGCATCATGCCGCCCAAGGGCGGCAACCCGGCGCTGACCGAGGAACAGATCCACGCCACCGTGGACTGGATGCTGGGCAACCTGAAGTAACCGGTAGTGCCGGCCGCTGGCCGGCAACCACGCATTGCACGAAGGTCATGAGGTTGCCGGCCAGCGGCCGGCACTACCAGGCTTTGCCCACCAAGGCCTGATCGCCCATATCCCCCCGCTGCGCAGGCGGGGTTTCGCATTTCAGGGTTAGTCTGTGCGCCTATTCCATGGAGTCGCCCGTCGATGCGCCGCCGTTCCCTCGCCCTTGCCCTGTCCCTGCTGCTGCCGGCCGGCGCCTTTGCCCAGGCCCAGCCGCAGGCCGCACCGGTCGCGTCGCCGTCCGCCGCGCGCAGCAGCGCCACCGTGGTGCTGACCACCGCGCCGGCCGACTGGCGTGCGCTGGATGGCCAGCGCGTGCGCATCGCCGCACCGCTCACCCTGGCCGGCACCGATGGCCTGGAGCGCTTTGGGCAGCTCACCGTGGCCTTCGATGGCCGCCTCTGGCAGCCGACCGAAGTGGCCGCGCCGGGTACTGCCGGCTATGAGCAGGTGATGGCCGACATCCAGCGCCGCCGCCTGCTGCTGGACGACGGTAGCGAAGCCCGCGACCCGGCCAGCGTGGCCTACCTGCCAGCCAACCCGGTGCTGCGCACCGGCATGCAGCTGCGCAATGTGGAAGGTGTCGTGCACGTGGACGCACAGGGCCGTCCGCGCCTGCAGGTCGAGGGTGCACTCACGTTGCCCGAGCTGAAGCGTCCGGCGGTGCCGACGGTGCCGGGCAGCCTGCATATCGCTGCATTCAACCTGGAGAACTTCTTCAATGGCGATGGCCAGGGCGGTGGCTTCCCGACCCTGCGCGGCGCGCGCACGCTGGAAGAGCACAAGGCGCAGGTCGGCAAGCTGGTGGCCACGGTCAACGCGCTCGGTGCCGACATCGCCGCGTTGATGGAACTGGAAAACGATGGCTATGGCCCGCAGTCGGCCATCGCCGAACTGGTCAGCGCCCTCAACGCCGGTCTTGCCGCCGACAAGCAGTGGGCCTTCGTCGATGCCGGCGAGGGGCCGGGCAGCAACCCGATCCGGGTTGGCATCATCTATCGCAGGAGCGCGTTCAAGCCGCTGGGCAAGCCGTTGACCAGAACCGACGGTCCTTTCGCCGAACACAGCCGCGCACCGCTGGCGCAGGCCTTCCAGGGCAAGGGCGCACCGTTCATGGTGGTCGCCAACCATTTCAAGTCCAAGGGCTGCCGTGATGCCAGCGGCGGCGATGCCGACCGCAACGATGGCCAGGGTTGCTGGAATGCCACCCGGGTGGAATCGGCAAAGCAGTTGAACCAGTGGGTGCAGGCCGAAGCTGGCCGCCTGAAGGTGAAGGACGTGGTGCTGCTGGGCGATTTCAACGCCTACGCGATGGAAGACCCGATCCGCACCCTGCATGACCTGGGCTGGCAGGACGCATTCAAGGTCGCCCAGGTCGAGCATCCTTACAGCTACGTCTACAACGGCTATACCGGCCGCCTCGACCATGCGCTGCTGAGCCCGGGCATGGCCCAGCGCCTGCGCGGTGCCGCCGAGTGGCACAGCAATGCCGACGAACAGGACGCCAGCGGCTACCAGGGCCGCAACGTGCAGGGCCCGTGGCGCAGTTCCGACCACGATCCGCTGCTGCTGGGCTTCGATAAGTAACGCCCAGCGTCGGGTCGGATCCCATTCCACCGAAATGGGCTCTGACCCCGAGGCCGGGCTCAGCCCCAGGCGATCAATCCAATCGCCAGCACCGCCAGCGCCAGCCCGGCGCGGTTCCACTTCGTGGTGGCCTCGCCGAAGGCGAACACGCCCACCAGCGCGCCCAGCACCACCACGCCGATGTTCATGCCGGCGAACACGGTGGCCGGGTTCTCCGGCATGGACTGATGCGCGTGCACATAGAAAAGAATGTTGCCGCCGTTGAGCAGGCCCAGCAGCGCGCCCGCACCGAGGTTGCGCCAAGCCAACCGGCTGCGGCCACTGGCGTGCCGCCACAGCTGCAGTGCCAGCATCAGCACGAAGGCCACGCTGAAGCTGGCCAGCACCGCCGCCATCGACGGCGTGCCGGACAGCGCCACCTGCTTGAGCAGCACGTCGACCACCGCGAACCCGGCCCAGACGCCCAGCAGCCAGCCCCAGCCGCCGGGTGAGGACGCCACCGCCGGGCCGCGCGGGCGCAGGCTGATCGCCACCATCGCCAGCAGGCCCAGGCCGAGACCGGCGAGCTTCCACGGCGTCGCAGTCTGGCCGAAGAACAGGAAGGCGGCGGCCAAAGACAGCAGCAACGACAAGCGCTGCGCCACGTCGCTGCGGACGATGCCGGCCACCGCCACCGCGCGGCCCAGCACCAGGAAGATCGATGGCAGCACCACCGCCAGTGCCAGCAGCGACAGCCACGGGGCATGTGGCGCGCGCAGTGCGTCCAGCGGCGGCTGCAGCACCACGGCGGTGAGCGTTGCCGCCACCAGATAGTTCCAGGTGACCATCTGCGAAACATCCAGCTGGCGGCGTCCGGCCACCTTCAACAACACCGAAACCAGCACGCTGCAGATCACGGCCAAGGACAGGTAGAGCATGGGGCGGGCACAGGGCAGGGGCAGGGGACGGTATCATGGTGCCATGCACAAGCCTTCGTTCCCCGTCGCCCCCGGCGAAACCGCCTGCCTCGAACTGGCCGGCCCGGCCGGCCCGCTGGAAGTGGTCGTCGACCTGCCCAAGGCCGATGTGCCGGCGCAGCCGATCGTGGCCATCATCTGCCATCCGCTGTCCACCGAAGGCGGCACCCTGCACAACAAGGTGGTCACCATGACCGCCACCACCCTGCGCGAGCTTGGCATCGCCACGGTACGCTTCAACTTCCGCAGCGTCGGCGCGTCGGCCGGTGAGTTCGACCATGGCGTGGGCGAGCAGGATGACCTGAAAGCCGTCGCCGCCTGGGTGCGCAGCCAGCGGCCCGACGACCGTCTGTGGCTGGCCGGTTTCAGCTTCGGCTCGTTCGTATCGCTGAAGGCGGCTGCCGCGCTGCAGCCGGAAGCGCTGATCTCGATCGCACCGCCGGCCGGCCGCTGGGATTTCGATGGCATCGCGCCGCCGGCCCGCTGGCTGGTGATCCAGGGCGAGCAGGACGAGATCGTCGACCCGCAGGCCGTCTACCAGTGGCTGGACACGCTGGACGTCCCGCATGAGCTGGTGCGCATGCCCGAGACCAGCCATTTCTTCCACCGCAAGCTGATCGACCTGCGCGGCGCGCTGACCCACGGCGTCAAGCACTGGCTGGGCGCAGCGGCATGAGTGCAACCGAGCTGACCCCGTCGCAGCGGTACGCGGAAGGGGTTGCCCGTGGCGACTGGCAGAACGACCCGGCCCAGCACGCAGCGCTGGCCGAACTGGACCGCATCCACCTGGGCCTGGTCGACAGCGCCGAAGACGGCTGGCTGGACCGCCTGTCCTCGTTCTGGAAGAAGCCCGAGCCGGTGAAGGGTCTGTACTTCTGGGGCGGCGTCGGCCGTGGCAAGACCTTCCTGGTCGACCTGTTCTACGACGGCCTGCCGATCAAACAGAAGTACCGCACGCATTTCCACCGCTTCATGCGCAGCGTCCACGAGCGCCTGCGCGAGCACCAGGGGCAGAGCGACCCGCTGGCGAAGATCGCCCAGGAATGGCGCAGCAACCTGCGGGTGCTGGTGCTGGACGAATTCTTCGTCACCGACATCGGCGACGCGATGCTGCTGGCACGGCTGCTGGAGCGCCTGTTCGCCGAGGGCGTGACCCTGGTGACCACCTCCAACACGGCGGTGGAGAACCTGTACCTCAACGGCCTGCAGCGTGAGAGCTTCATGCCGGCCATCGGCCTGCTGCAGCGCTTCTGCGTGGAGCTGTACGCCGAGGGCACCGAGGATTACCGGATGCGCGCGCTGACCCGCTCGCCGGTGTACCGCGCACCGTTGGCTGCCGACAGCGATGAGTGGCTGGCCACGCGCTGGAACGAACTGAGCGGCGGCCAGCCGGCCAAGCCCGGCAACATCGAGATCGAAGGCCGCAAGATCCCGGTGCGCGGCCGTGGCAAGAGCATCGCCTGGTTCGATTTCGCCGCGTTGTGCGAGGGCCCGCGTGGCCCGTCGGACTACATCGAGATCGCGCACGAGTTCAACACCGTGCTGCTGGGCGGCATCCCCGCCTTCGACCGTTTGAACGAAGATGCCGCGCGCCGCTTCGTCAATCTGATCGACGAGCTGTACGACCGCCACGTCAACCTGGTCTGCACCGCCAGCACCTCGCCGATCGAGCTGTACACCGGCCAGCGCCTGCAGGGCGCGTTCGAGCGCACCGCCTCGCGTTTGATCGAGATGCAGAGCGCCGAGTACCTGGGTACCCCGCACCGGGCGTGAGGGTGCCGCTGGTTGTAGAGCCGAGCCCATGCTCGGCTGCTTCAAATATTCCGGTAGAGGTGATTCATGAGCCAGGAAATCGACAAGCACGTTGCGCGAGCCCTCGTTGACCTCGCCATATTTCTCGAGTTTTCGGCGGATGATGTAGTGGATCCCGATGCTGCAATCCAGCGGCTCGAACAACTGGCTTCGACATTGCAGATGATGGACTTGGAGTCCCGATCATCGTTGTGCTCGCAGTTCAGAAGCATCGCAGTGGACTATTCAGATGAGCAGGCAGGCTTTGTGGAAAGCCTGGGCGAAGCGCTGGGGCTGATCGAGAAGTAATCTACTCGTCTCTACAGGCTCAGGATTGTTCGGGTATCCGGGCTGTCTGCCGGCCAGCGGCCGGCACTACCCCGCAGCGCCCCCGGTAGTGCCGGCCGCTGGCCGGCATCCACAGCGCAGCTATCTGCTTGGCACCACCGCATCATCCTGCGGCTGCTCGCGCACGCTGGCCGCCACCTGCACGCCCTCACTGCGCTGGATCAGCCGCAGCGGCTGCCCTTGGTAGCGGACCTCCAGCGCGTCGTGGGCCTCGGCCACGGCGGCCACCAGCGGGCACAGCGCCTGCGCGCGGGCCTCGATGCGCTCGGCGCGGCCTTCCAGCTGCTGTTCCATCTGCGCGTCCAGGCGGTCGGCGCGTTCCTCCATCGCATCGCTGCGGCCGGTGAACACCTGCCACAGCACGCTGCGGGCGATGGACGCGGACAGCGACTCGGCCATGTCCTGCACCTTGGCCTCGAAGCCCGGCCCGAACACTGCCTGTTCCCAGTAACCCTTGCCCAGCGTGCCGCCGATCCAGTCATCGGCCTGCCGGCGCAGGCGCCGGACCTTGCGGCTGTTGGCGGTGCCGGTGAGGCTCTCATAGACCCCGTCGAGCACGTCGAAGCTCAGCCCACTCACTTCATGGGCCAGCGCGGTGGCCGCCGGCATCAGCTGCCGCGCCCCGGCCTCCATCTGCCGCAGGCGGGCGGCGTCGGCCTCGCTGACCGGCACGACCGTGTCGTCCAGGCTCAGCACGCCATCGTGGAACACCACCTCGTGCGGCGCCTGCGGGCCATGCCGCAGCCAGATGCCGCCGCTGTCCACCAGCACGTCGTAGTCGGTATGGATGCCGCACTGGTCCGAACGCAGGTCCGGCCCCTCGGCGGCCAGCGCTGGGGCAATGAACAGGGCAGGCAGCAGGGCCAGCGCGGGCAACCGCAGGTGCATCGGAGCATCCTTTTCCGGGAGCGAGCGGCCAGCATCCGCTGCCAGCGCGCGGGCGTCACCGGCCGGAAGTCACCCGTCCACCGGATTCCCACCGGCTGCCCACCAGCTATCCACAGGGTTGTCCCTAGCCAGTTTCATCACTGTCATGTGAAGCTGTCATTGTTCCGTTTTCGCGGTGCGTTGTACCACCGCGATGACGCCTTTCGGGCTTGACTGCGCAGCCCGTTCCGGCAGGTCTGAAGCGTCTGATCCGGGCGCCGATGGCACGATCCTTGCGGCGCAAGGGATTGCCGAATTTCACTACATTTGGCGTTGACGGACCCCATTACCCCCACTATCTTGTGGCCGTCGGTCGCAGCAACCCCAATTCCAGGGGGTGCCCGGGGTACCCATCCGCGATCGTCAACGGCAGTGGCAGGCGCAGGGTCTCATCCCCTGCGACGCCGTCCTGCCATCCTGGGCTGTCATGTCCCGGGCTGCGTCACCCGATGCATCGAGCACCCACCAATCACGCCAAGAGGACACACGCCGTGACCACCGAATCCAGCGCCACCATCGAGAAGGAAAGCGAATTCCTGTTGACGTCGCCGCCGACGGCCAACGCGATGAGTGTGACCAAGCGCAATGGCACGACCGAACTGGTGGACCTGAACAAGATCGTGCGCGCGGTGCAGCGTTCCTCCGAAGGCCTGCACGCCGTCGATCCGATGCGCGTGGCCACCCGCACCATTTCCGGCCTGTACAACGGCGCCACCACCCGCGAGCTTGACGAACTGTCCATCCGCACCGCCGCCCTGCTGATCGGTGAAGAGCCCGAGTACGGCCGCCTCGCTGCGCGCCTGCTGGCCAACTACATCGCCAAGGAAGTCTCGGGCCAGGAAATCTACGCCTTCTCGCAGTCGGTCAGCCGTGGCCATGAAGTCGGCCTGATCAACGACCGCCTGCTGAACTTCGTGCAGACCAACGCGCGCAAGCTCAACGATGCCATCGACATCTCGCTGGACCTGAACTTCGATTACTTCGGCCTGCGTACCCTGTACGACCGTTACCTGCTGCGCCATCCGCACACCCGCAAGGTGATCGAGACCCCGCAGCAGTTCTTCCTGCGCATTGCCAGCGCGCTGAGCGAGGATGTGTCCGAGACCCTGGCGCTGTACAAGCGCATGGGCAACCTGGACTACCTGCCGTCCAGCCCGACCCTGTTCAATTCCGGCACCACCCACGAGCAGCTGTCCTCGTGCTTCCTGCTGGATTCGCCGCAGGACTCGCTGGAGTCGATCTATTCCAAGTACGGCGACATCGCCCAGCTGTCGAAGTTCTCCGGCGGCATCGGCGTCAGCTACACCCGCGTGCGTTCGCGTGGTTCGCTGATCAAGTCGACCAACGGCCACTCCAACGGCATCGTGCCGTGGCTGAAGACCATGGATTCGTCCGTGGCCGCGGTGAACCAGGGCGGCAAGCGCAAGGGCGCAGCCTGCGTCTACCTGGAAACCTGGCACGCCGACGTCGAGGACTTCCTCGAGCTGCGTGACAACACCGGTGACGAAGCCCGCCGTGCGCACAACCTGAACCTGGCCAACTGGGTGCCGGACCTGTTCATGAAGCGCGTCGAGGCCGACCAGGAATGGTCGCTGTTCGATCCGCGCGTCGTGCCGGAGTTCACCGATCTGTTCGGCGAAGCCTTCGAGCAGGCCTACCTGCAGGCCGAAGCCCAGGGCAAGGCGAACCGCACCATCTCCGCGCGCAAGCTGTACGCCCGCATGATGCGTACGCTGGCCGAGACCGGCAACGGCTGGATGACCTTCAAGGACAAGTGCAACCGCGCCAGCAACCAGACCCTGCGCGCCGGCAACGTGATCCACCTGTCCAACCTGTGCACCGAAATCCTGGAAGTCACTTCCAACGATGAAACCGCAGTGTGCAACCTGGGTTCGATCAACCTGGGCAACCACTTCGACGAGCACAACGAGTTCGACTTCGAGAAGCTGGCCGAGACCGTGCGCCTGGCCGTGCGCCAGCTCGACCGCGTCATCGACCTGAACTTCTACCCGATCGAAACCGCCCGCCGCGCCAACCTGCGCTGGCGTCCGGTCGGCCTGGGCTGCATGGGCCTGCAGGACGTGTTCTTCCGCAAGCGCCTGCCGTTCGACAGCGCCGAAGCCCGCGCCCTGTCGAAGAAGATCGCCGAAGCGATCTACTTCCACGCGCTGGAAACCTCCTGCGAGCTGGCCCAGGAACGCGGCAAGCACCCGTCGTTCAACGACACCCGCGCCGCCGGTGGCGAACTGCAGTTCGACGCCTGGAACGTGGTGCCGGAAGACACCGCGCGCTGGGATGCCCTGCGTGCCCGCATCAAGGAGCATGGCCTGCGCAACTCGCTGATGATCGCGATTGCACCGACCGCCACCATCGCCTCGATCGCCGGCTGCTACGAGTGCGTCGAGCCGCAGGTGTCCAACCTGTTCAAGCGCGAGACCCTGTCCGGTGACTTCCTGCAGGTCAACCGCTACCTGGTGAACGAGCTGAAGAAGCTGGGCCTGTGGACCGCCGACATGCGCGATGCCATCAAGCTGGCCGAAGGCTCCATCGCCGGCGTGGCGCAGATTCCGGAAACGCTGCGCGAGGTCTACCGCACCGCGTGGGAACTGCCGATGCGTTCGCTGATCGACATGGCCGCCGAGCGTGGTGCCTTCATCGACCAGTCGGCCTCGCTCAACCTGTTCATGGAAAGCCCGAACATCGGCGCGATGTCTTCCATGTACATGTACGCCTGGAAGCAGGGCATCAAGACCACCTACTACCTGCGTTCGCGCCCGGCCACCAAGATCGCCAAGACCACGGTGAGCAGCGCAGCCCCGGCCAAGGTGTTCAGCCCGGACGAAGCCATCGCCTGCTCGCTGGAAAACCCGGAAGCCTGCGAGGCCTGCCAGTAATCAATCTGATTTGGAGGTTCGATCATGTCGTGGAATCTTAGAAAGAAGCCCACTGGCGTTAAGAAGATCCGTCCGATTCAACCAATCAAACCGATCAAGCCCATCAAGGCGATCCAACCACTGAGGCCGATCAAGCCGATTGCTCCACTTGGTTATACCTATTACTGGAAGCCAGATAAGTGAGAGTTGGAGTGGTGGAGACTTGTTGAGAGCTTTGGCACAAGGATGTGCCTTTGTGATCTCGTTGAGAATTCTTCACGAAAATCGTTTAGTACTTATTGTCTAACGATCTGAGTGCAAATCTGAGTAAAGGAAACACCCATGGCCGACAAGCCCAAGCAGATGCTGCTCGATCCCGGTTTTGAACTGACCCTGCGCCCGATGCGCTACCCGCAGTTCTATGACATGTACCGGAATGCGATCAAGAACACCTGGACGGTGGAAGAGATCAACTTCCAGATCGACATCACCGACCTGCACAGCAAGATGTCGCCGGGTGAGCGCCACCTGATCCACCGCCTGGTCGCGTTCTTCGCCACCGGCGACTCGATCGTGTCCAACAACCTGGTGCTGAACCTGTACCAGCACTTGAACGCGCCGGAAGCGCGCATGTACCTGTCGCGCCAGCTGTACGAAGAAGCGCTGCACGTGCAGTTCTACCTGACCCTGCTCGACAACTACCTGCCGGATCCGGAAGAGCGCGTCAAAGCCTTCGCCGCGGTGGAGAACATCGACTCGATCAAGAAGAAGGCCGACTTCTGCTTCAAGTGGATCGACTCGATCCAGGACCTGAAGCGCATCGAGACCCGTGCCGAGCGCCGCCAGTTCCTGCTCAACCAGATCTGCTTCGCCGCCTGCATCGAAGGCCTGTTCTTCTTCGCTGCCTTCGCCTACGTGTACTACTTCCGTTCGCGCGGCCTGCTGCCGGGCCTGGCCTCGGGCACCAACTGGGTGTTCCGCGACGAGAGCGCGCACATGGAGTTCGCGTTCGAGTCGGTGCGCGTGGTGCGTGAGGAAGAACCGGACCTGTTCGACGACGAGATGAAGCAGCAGGTCTACGACATGCTGGCCGAAGCCATCGAATGCGAAGTGCAGTTCGCCGAGGACGTGCTGTCCGGTGGCGTGGCCGGCATCTCGACCCGTGACATGCGCCAGTACCTGCAGCACTGCGCCGACCAGCACTTCGCCAAGCTGGGCATGGAAAAGAAGTACAACGTGCGCAACCCGCTGCCGTTCATGGAACTGCAGGACGTGCAGGAACTGACCAACTTCTTCGAACGCCGCGTCTCTGCCTACCAGGTCGGCGTGCAGGGCGAAGTCGCCTTCGACATGAACTTCTGATCGAAACGATCAGATCTGTCGCAACGAAAAACCCCGGCCAACCCCGGGGTTTTTTGGTGGGGGGGGGGGGGCCCGCCGGGGGGGGCCCCCGGGGGGGCGCCGGCCGGCGCGGCGGGGGGGGGGGGGTGGGGGGGGCTTGCTCGACTGCCGTTCGCGCAAAGCGGTCGAGCAAGCTCGACTCTACAATCAGCGTCGCCCTTCCACCGCCATGCGTACCGCCAGCCCGGCCAGCACCGTGCCCATCAGCCAGCGCTGCACCACCTGCCAGGTCGGGCGCGCGGCCAGGAAACCGGCGATGCTGCCAGCGGTCAGCGCAATCATGCCGTTCACGGTCACACTCACCGCGATCTGGGTGGAGCCCAGCACGATCGACTGCATCAGCACACCGCCTTCGCCGTCCGGATGCAGGAACTGCGGCAGCAGCGACAGGTACATCACCGCCACTTTCGGGTTCAGCAGGTTGGTCAGGAAGCCCATCGTGAACAATTTGCGCGGGCTGTCCTGCGGCAGTTCGCGCACCGCGAACGGCGAACGGCCACCGGGCTTGAGCGCCTGCCAGGCCAGGTACAGCAGGTACAGCGCGCCGCCGATGCGCAGCGCGTCGTAGGCGAACGGCACGGTCATCAGCAGGGCGGTGATGCCCAGTGCCGCACACAGCATGTAGAACACGAAGCCCAGCGCCACCCCGCCCAGCGAGATCAGGCCTGCCATCGGCCCCTGGCAGATCGAGCGTGAGATCAGGTAGATCATGTTCGGTCCGGGCGTGAGCACCATGGCCAGTGAAACCAGCGCGAAGGCCAGCAGGTCGGAAGTGGCGGGCATGGGCGGTCCTGGCAGTGGGCGTGGCGCAGTTTAACGCCTGCCGCAGGCGCGGCCTGCGCAGGCACCGCTGCCGGGTGACCGTTGCACGTGCATTCCGATGGCCATCACGCCGGTCGCTTAGAATTCGCAGCACCCCACACCGAAGCCCCCCATGACCCCCATCCCCGAGACCGTGCCGCCCACCGAAGTGCGCATGGCCGAAATCGTCTTTCCCAACCACACCAACCACCTTGGCACCCTGTTCGGTGGCCAGGCGCTGGCGTGGATGGACAAGGCCGCCTTCCTGGCCGCCGCCCGTTACTCGCGCCGCACCGTGGTGACCGCGCGCAGCGACCAGGTCGACTTCAAGCTGCCGATCCGCATCGGCCAGATGGTGGAAACCATCGGCCGCATCGTCGAAGTCGGCCGCAGCTCGATGAAGGTGGAGGTGGAACTGGTCGCCGAAGACCTGCACAGCGGCGAGCGCAAGCTGTGCACCCGCGGCCACTTCGTGATGATCGCGCTGGACGAGGAAGGCCACCCGATCGCGGTACCGCCGCTGCCGGCGGCCTGACCCGGCCAACGGACCGGCGCTTGCGGGGGCGCCACCGCGCCCCCATCTGGCAGCCATGACCCTGCCACTGACCGACTTCATCGACCGTGCCCAGCGCCTGTTCGTGCTGACCGGCGCCGGCTGCAGCACCGCCTCGGGCATTCCCGATTACCGGGATGCCGACGGCCAGTGGAAACGCACGCCGCCGGTGACCTACCAGGCCTTCATGGGCGAGGCGGCCACCCGCCAGCGCTACTGGGCGCGCAGCCTGCTCGGCTGGCCGCGCTTCGGCCTGGCCCGGCCCAACGGCACCCACCAGGCCCTGGCCGCGCTGGAACGCCGCGGCACGCTGCAGGTGCTGCTGACCCAGAACGTGGACGGCCTGCACCAGCGCGCCGGCAGCCACAACGTGATCGACCTGCATGGCCGCCTGGACCTTGTGCGCTGCATGGGCTGTGAGCGTCGCAGCGATCGTGAAGGCTTCCAGCAGCGCCTGCTGGACGCCAATCCCGGCTGGGACGCGCTGGAGGCAGGCATCGCGCCCGATGGTGATGCCGATCTGGAGACCGATTTCTCCGCGTTCGTGGTGCCCGAGTGCCCGCATTGCGGCGGCCTGTTGAAGCCGGATGTGGTGTTCTTCGGCGAAAACGTGCCGCGGGAGCGCGTGCAGGCGGTGCAGGAGCACCTGCAGCAGGCCGACGCCGTGCTGGTGGTGGGTTCATCGCTGATGGTCTATTCCGGCTTCCGCTTCGTGCAGGCCGCAGCCAAGGCGGGGCTGCCGGTAGCCGCGTTGAACCGTGGCCGCACCCGCGCCGACGACCTGCTGCAGTTCAAGGATGAACGGGACTGCGCCGAGGCGCTGGCCGCGTGGGCTTCGTCCTGAGCCGAGCACACGCTCGGCTGCACGCCCACCGCGAAACAGCGATCCATCCAGACGGTTGATTCGCAGGCCGTGCGGCGGTGCAATACGCACCCCCTACGTCGTTCATCACCGTCTTGAGCCAGCTGTTTTCGCCGATCTCGTTCGGCCCCCTGACCCTGTCCAACCGCATCGTCATCGCGCCGATGTGCCAGTACTCCGCCGAAGATGGCCGCGCCAGCGACTGGCACGCCATGCATCTGGGCAACCTGGCGCAGTCCGGTGCCGGCCTGCTGATCCTGGAAGCCACCGCGGTCGAACCGCGCGGCCGCATCAGCTGGGCCGACCTGGGCCTGTGGGATGACGGCACCGAGGCCGCACTGGCGCAGGTGCTGGCCAGCGTCCGCCGCTGGTCGCCGATGCCGCTGGGCGTCCAGCTGGGCCATGCCGGCCGCAAGGCCTCGGTGAGGCGTCCGTGGGACGGTGGTGGCCAGTTGCCGGCTGATGATGCGCGTGGCTGGGCCACCGTGGCGCCGTCGCCGCTGCCGTTCCATGCCGCCGATCCGGCACCGCAGGAACTGGACGAGGCCGGCATCGCCGAGGTCATCGCCGCCTTCGCCGCCAGTGCGGTGCGCGCCGAGCGCCTGGGCTTCGAGCTGATCGAGCTGCATGCCGCGCACGGTTATCTGCTGCACCAGTTCCTGTCGCCGCTGAGCAACCGCCGCACCGATGGCTACGGTGGCTCGCTGCCGAACCGCCTGCGCCTGCTGGTGGAGGTTTTCGATGCTGTGCGTGCGGCAGTGTCCGACAAGGTCGCGGTGGGCGTGCGCATCTCCGCCAGCGACTGGGTCGATGGCGGCTGGGATCTGGTGCAGAGCGAAGCGCTGGCGCAGGTGATGGACGCGCGCGGCTGCAACTTCCTGCATGTCTCCAGCGGTGGCCTGGACGAGCGCCAGAAGATCACCGTCGGCCCGGGCTATCAGGTGCCGTTCGCGGCGGCGATCAAGGCCAAGGTGCGCATGCCGGTCATCGCCGTGGGCATGATCACCGAGCCGGAGCAGGCCGAATCGATCCTGCGCCATCGCCACGCCGATGCGGTAGCCCTGGCGCGCGGCATCCTCTACGACCCGCGCTGGCCGTGGCATGCCGCCGCCGCGCTGCGTGACAGCGTGGAGCCGGCACCGCAGTACCTGCGCTGCGAGCCGCGTGATGCGCGCGGCGTGTTCAAGACGCGCTGAGGCTCACACCCGCCAGGCCGGCGCCATGCCGGCCTGCAGGTGCTCGAACAGCGCGCGGATCTTGGCAGTGAAATCGCGGCGGTCGCTGACGCAGAAATAGACCTCCATCGGCTCCGGGCGCCATGCAGTGTCGGCGCCGAACACTGCCTGCAGGCGGCCATCGCGCAGGTACGGCTCTGCCACGAATGCGGCCAGCCGGGTGATGCCGGCACCGGCTGCGGCCAGCGTCGCCAGCGCATCGATGTCATCGCAGACCATGCTCGGCGGCAGTGCGGCGTCCACGCGCTGGCCATCCTTCAGCAGTCCCCAGCGCAGCGGCCGGCCGTCGGTGGGAAAGCGGTGCAGCAGCCCGCGATGGCCGCTCAGCTCGGAGGGTTGCTGCGGGGTGCCGTGTGCCTTCAGGTAGGCCGGCGAGGCGCAGAACACGAACGGCACGCGCGCCAGCTGCCGTGCGACGACCCCGTCCTCCAGCTGTGCACCGATGCGGATGCTGGCATCCACCGCTTCCGGGCCGTGCTGCACGGCGCGATCGGTCAGCCGCAGCTCCAGCTGCAGTTGCGGGTAGCGCTGCTGCAGCGAAGGCAGCAACGGCGCAAGCACGTGGCGACCGAACGCGCTGCTGCTGGCGATGCGCAGCGGTCCTGCCGGTTCGATGTCACCGGAGGTGACCATCGCCTGCGCGCGCGCCAGGTCGGCTTCGATGTGGCGCACCTGCGCCAGGTACAACGCGCCGGCCTCGCTGAGGGCCAGCTGGCGCGTACTTCGGTTCAGCAACCGTACGCCCAGATGCGCCTCCAGCCGGTTGATGTTCTGGCCGACTGCGGTGGCGCTGATGCCAAGGATGCGGGCCGCTGCGGCAATGCTGCCGGTCTCTGCGGTGCGGGTGAAGCTGCGGATCAGTTGCAACAGGTTCATGACCGACCAGCTTGCCATGGAGAAACCCAAGTATCGCTTGGGACTGAACCAAGCAGGTCGGTTGCATCGGTGACCATCGATCCCGAGGACAGGCTGCTGCCCTACACTCGGGCGATGCGCCCCGATTCCATCCTCACCCTGTCCTGCCCCGACCGTACCGGCATCGTCTACCGCGTATCCGGCCTGCTGTTCGACCACGGCTGCAACATTCTCGACGCCCAGCAGTTCGGCGACGAGGAGAGCGGCCGCTTCTTCCTGCGCGTGCATTTCGATCGCGATGCTGGCCTGCCGCTGGAGACCGTGCACGCCGCCATGGCCACGCTCGCCGCCGGCTTCGGCATGGACTGGCAGCTGCATGATGGCCGCCGCCGTGCACGCCTGCTGGTGCTGGTCAGCAAGCAGGGGCACTGCCTCAACGACCTGCTGTTCCGTGCCCACAGCGGCCAGCTGAAGGTGGACATTGCCGCAGTAGCGTCCAACCACGCCGACTTCGCGCCGCTGGCGGCGTCCTACCAGGTGCCGTTCCACCACCTGCCGGTGACCGCTGATACGCGCGCGGTGCAGGAGCAGCAGATCATCGACCTGGTCGAGCGCGAACGCATCGATCTGGTGGTGCTGGCGCGCTACATGCAGATCCTGTCACCCACGCTGTGCCGCGCGCTGGCCGGCCGTGCGATCAACATCCACCACAGCTTCCTGCCCAGCTTCAAGGGCGCGCAGCCGTACCACCAGGCACACGCGCGCGGGGTCAAGATCATCGGCGCCACCGCGCACTACGTCACCGAGGATCTGGACGAAGGCCCGATCATCGAACAGGACGTGGCCCGCGTGGACCACGCGATGGCGCCGCGCGAGCTGGTGCGGCTGGGCAGCGATACCGAATCGCTGGTGCTGGCGCGCGCCGTGCGCCGCCATGTGGAACACCGCATCCTGCTCAACGGGCACCGTACGGTCGTGTTCCGGTAATCGCCCATCCCGCGTCCGCCGGGCATGGCCCGGCGCTACCACGGGTGCTATCCGGTAGTGCCGGCCGCTGGCCGGCAACTGCAGAGATCCCGAGGTTGCCGGCCAGCGGCCGGCACTACCGAATCCTGATTTCATCCAATGAAAAGCCCCCGGTTCGGCCGTCCCGCGATCTGTAGGGGGGGCGTAGTTAGGGGGCTGGATGAATCGATTGTGTTGTCGTGGGCAGGAGCGCGCAAGCGGCATAAGCGACGTGCGCGGTAGCGCCGGGCCATGCCCGGCGGTCACGCCTCAGGCGATCGAAATCCCCGCCTTGCCCAGCGCTTCACGCACCATCGCGTCGTTGGCGTCGGTCACCGGCTTGGTCAGCTCCCACAGGAATTTCACCCGGAAGCCGGACTTCACCGCGTCCTGCGCGCTCCACAGCACGCAGTAGTCGCGGGCCAGGCCGCACACGTGCACTTCGCGGATGCGGCGTTCGTGCAGCCAGCCGGCCAGGCCGGTGGCCGGGCGCTCGCCATCGGGGCCATGGTTCTCGCGGAAGGCGCTGTATGAATCCACCTGTTGGCGGGTGCCCTTGCGCAGAATCAGGTCGGCCACGGTCCAGTCCACGCCCGGATGCAGCGCGGCACCGGCGCTGCCCTGCACGCAGTGGTCCGGCCACAGGGTCTGCGGCTGCGCGTGCAGCAGGATGGTCTCGAAGGGGCGTTGGCCGGGGTGCTGGCTGGCGAACGAGGCATGGTCGGCCGGGTGCCAGTCCTGTGTTGCCACCACGGTGCGGTAGCGGCGCTGTGCCAGCAGATCGGCGATCGGTGCCACCAGCGCATCGCCTTGGTCGCAGGCCAGCGCGCCACCGGGCATGAAGTCCGGCTGCAGGTCGATCACCAGCAGGGCGACATCGGCGGGCAGGGCGGTCATGGCAGTTCCGGTACAGCAGAAGGGGCGACCAGCGTGGCCGCCCCATGCCCACACGTCAATCGCCCTGCGGCGTCTCAGCGTCCTGCCCGTAGTACAGCAGGCCGATCTTGATCCGTTCGCGGCCATTCTCGCGGCGGTGACGGTTGGCATCGCGCAGCGAGTACACGCAGCCGCAGTATTCCTGCTGGTAGAACTGCTCGCGCTTGCTGATCTCGATCATGCGGCTGGCACCGCCGCCCTTGCGCCAGTTGTAGTCCCAGTACTGCAGGCCTTCATAGCGCGACGCGGCACGGATGCCGCAGTCGTTGATCTGCGCCATGTTCTTCCAGCGCGAGATGCCCAGCGACGAACTGATGGTGTCGTAGCCGTGCTCGTGCGCATACAGCGCGGTGCGCTCGAAACGCATGTCGAAGCACATCGTGCAGCGGATACCACGCTCGGGCTCGTTCTCCATGCCGCGTGCACGGCTGAACCAGTTGTCCGTGTCGTAATCGCAGTCGATGAAGGGAATGTTGTGCTGTTCGGCGAAGCGGATATTCTCCTGCTTGCGCAGCTCGTACTCCTTCACCGGGTGGATGTTGGGGTTGTAGAAGAAGATCGCGTAGTCGATCCCGGAGGCGGTGATCGCCTCCATTACTTCGCCGGAACAGGGCGCGCAGCACGAATGCAGCAGCAGGCGCTTGCCGTCGGCGGGCAGGGTCAGGGTGGGGCGTTGGAGCTCGGTCATCGTCAGGTACCGCATGGACCGCCGGCAACGGCGGTGGCCCATGCATCAGCGCGTGGGTGAACAGGGCTGGCCGGATACCGTGAACAGGACGCGCGCGGCCGCATCGCCTGCACGCGCAGGACAACGACGGCCCCGGCAACCTCCCCGCGGAGATTCCAGGTCGAGTCAGGGGACGGTCGTGTCCCCCGGCCGGGGCCGGTATTCGGGCTGATGGACACGGGCCGCAGCCCACCTACTACCCGCCGCTTCCCAGGCGTGAGCCCAGTGCTGTTGGCAGGATTCGTTTCCATTCACCGCTGCGGGGCAGCTCCGGAATGGGCGCGCGAGGCGCCTTCACCGGATTCCCGTTTAAATCCCTGCCGCCATCAAGGCCACGGCAGGGATACCTTCGGCGTGCCAACGGTGGACGCGTCGAGGCCAATGGTCAAGGGCCAATGAAAGCGCAGGGCTGTGGCTCGCTTCTCAGGCTGTGAGAGCGCCTCTTGCCATACTGGGCACCGACAGACGGGAGGTGGCTCGTGGCGGCGAAGTACTGCGATCTGGTCATGAAAGGCGGCATCACCAGCGGCATCGTGTACCCCAATGCGGTACTGGCGCTGGCGCGCGAGTATCGCTTCAAGAGCATCGGCGGCACCTCGGCCGGCGCCATCGCTGCAGCCGTAGCGGCCGCGGCGGCATGCGGTGATCGCCGCCAGCAGGCCGGCGAGCACCTGCCCGGCGATGCCGGCTACGGCGGGCTGTCGGCGGTGTCGGCGCAGCTGTCGCGGCGCGGCTTCATCTACAGCCTGTTCCAGCCGGCACGGGGGGCGCGCGCCGCCTACCGGTTGCTGGTGGTGCTGACCGGCAATGCCCGCCTGCCACACAAGCTGCTGTGCCTGGCCATCGCGGTGTTCGAGATTGCGCCACTGGAGGTGCTGGTGTCGCTGGCGCTGCTGCTCGGCCTGGGCTGGTGGGGCGGCGATTGGAGCGGCGTGGCCGCCACGCTGCTGCCATCACTGCTGTGCGCGTACGGTGCCGGCGTGGCCGGTGCCGCGCTGCGGGTAGCGCGGGTGGCGCGCCGTAACCTGCTGGGCCTGTGCAGCGGCCTCGGCCGCGATGCACGCACGCCGGCGTTGACCGAGTGGCTGCATGAATGCCTGCAGCAGCTGTCCGGCAAGCCGCTGGATGCACCGCTCACCTTCGCCGACCTGCACGATGCGCCGCGCTATGCCGGCGAGCCGGACAGCCCGCATGCGATCAGCCTGCAGATGATCACCACCTGTGTGTCGCACAACGAGCCGCGCACGCTGCCGCTGGGCGGCGCGCAGTTCTGGTTCCTGCGCGAGGAGTTCGAGCAGCTGTTTCCGGCCAGCGTGGTGCAGTGGCTGGTGACGCAGGCCGGCCCGCCACTGGAGGTGGATGGGCGCCGGTACTACCACCTGCCGCAGGGCCCGAAGCTGCCGGTGCTGGTGGCCACGCGCATGAGCCTGAGCTTCCCGCTGCTGATCAGCGCGGTGCCGTTGCATGAGCCCTCACGCCGCGAGCGTCGCTGTGAACCGACCGCACCTGCGGCCGACCAGGAGCACAACGTCGCCGACAGCATGGAAGGGCTGACCAGTGCCGGGCAGACCTGCGGACCGGTGATCACCGCGTTCCGCATCTGCTGGTTCTCCGATGGTGGCATCAGCAGCAACTTCCCGATCCACCTGTTCGATGCCGCGTTGCCGCGCTGGCCGACCTTCGCCATCAATCTGGTCTACCCGCAGCACGCCGAAGACGTGAGCCACGGCAGCAGTGGCCGACAGGCGCTGGAACATGCTGTGTTCCTGCCCACCGAGAACCGCCACGGTTGGCAGCGTACCTACCAGTCGATCGCCACGCCGTTGGCGGCCGCCGAGCTGGGCCGCTTCCTGTTCGCGGTGGTGGCGACCATGCAGAACTGGCGCGACCTGCTGCAGGCGCGTGCCCCGGGCTACCGCGACCGCATCGTGCATGTGAGCCTGCAGGGCGACGAGGGCGGCATGAACCTGGACATGCCGCAGGACGTGCTGACCCGCATCGCCGACAAGGGCAGCCTGGCCGGTGCGCGCTTCTGTTCGTTCTCGTTCGAGAACCACTATTGGATCCGCTGGCGCAACCTGGCCTCGGCCTACCAGCGCTACACGCTGGAAGTGGCGCGCACCGACGACCCGGCGCAGCAGGTACTGGCCTACCGCGCGGCGTACTCGATGGTTGCCAGTGGCCAGCCGACGCCACCGTCGTACAAGCTGGGCTCGGAAGACAAGCGGCTGGCATCGCAGCAGTTGTGGGGGCTGATGGTCGAGCAGGGACGTACCTGGGAGGACCTCGGCCCGGACCTCACCGACGGCGCACCGCGCCCGCTGCCGCAGATGAAGGTGACGCCGATCTACTGACCCGGTAGTAGATCCACGCCATGCGTGGATGGAACCCCATCGAAATCGAATATTTCGAACATTCATCGAAGAGCATCCCTGCACGACGTGGATCCACCGTGTCGACCAAGGTCGACACCTACCCACAGCAGCAAAGGATGCCGTTTCGACAGCTCGCGGAGACCTGTCGAAGGCGGGTGGGTCCGGTTGCGGGGGCGTGAGCCGCATGGGCCCGAGGCATGCCTCGGGCGGGTTGGGCAGGACGCCCAACCCCGGTCTTGCCGTGTGCGCAGGACTGCGCACACGAGCAAGCGGCGACCGAGCTTACATGGGTGAGGGCGCTTTGCTTGCGAAGCATTGCTTCGCAAGCGCCCGAACGCACAGCCGCCAGCGGCTGGGCCGGGCCCCGGAGGGGGACTTGCAGCGTCCCCCGCAACCGGATCCACCCCGCCATCCCACGGAAAGCCCGCTGTTGCTTTTGCTGTTGCCTTGGATTGAAGCAGGTGCAGGGCGCAGCCCTGCCGAACCAACCCTACCGCCCCGGCAACTGCGCGAATGCGCGCTGCATGCAGTCCTCGCGCGGGCACACCCGGCACCCCGGTCCGATCGACACCGAATTACCCGGGCTCTGCACATCCAGCCCCAATGAATACACCAGCCGCTCGGCATGCTGCAGATCGCAGCCCAGCGCCACCGCGAACGTCTTCCGCGGTTGGCCATGGCCGACCGGGCCGCTGCTGACCTGCCGCGCCAGCCAGAAATGGCGGCGCCCGTCGGGCATGCGCGCGGTCTGGGTAAGGATGCGGCCGGGCTGGTTGAACGCCTCGTAGACGATCCACAGGGGGCACGAGCCGCCCACCTGCGAGAAGTGGAAATCGGTGGCCGAATGACGCTTGGACACATTGCCGGCGCGGTCCACGCGGATGAAGAAGAACGGCAGGCCGGGTGCGCTGCGCCGTGCCAGCGTGCTCAGCCGGTGGCAAACCGCTTCGAAGCCGACGCCGAACTGATGCGCCAGCAGCTCGATGTCGTAGCCGCTGGCTTCGGCCGCACGCAGGAAGCGCATGTACGGCATCACCAGCGCGCCGGCGAAATAGTTGGAGAGACCAATCCGCGCCTGCGCGATGCGTGCCTCATCGGTAAACCCTGCGCGCGCCACCACCGCATCGATCTGCGGCAGGTAGCCATGAAGGGCCAGCTCGGCCGCCATCTGGAACGCCTGCTGTCCGGGCTCCAGGTAATCGGGTAGCCACAGCCGCCGCGCACCGGCATCGTATTGCCGCTTTTCGCGCCCGGCCTGCAGTGCGGCCACTTCCACCAGCACGCCATGGCGGTCGGCCAGCAGCTGGCGCAGCCGCGGTGCCACGTGCCCGGGCGACAGCCCCCACTCGGCGAACAGCTGCTCGGCCAGCTCGTCCAGCTCGGGAATGTGGTTGTGCATGCGGTTGAAGAACTCGCGCACCTGATCGCCAGCGGGCAGGGTGCTGCCGGCGCCGGGCTCGCCCAGCTGGAATTCCAGCGCGGCGGCATGCTCGCGCAGCGCCAGGTGGCGGCGGTGCAGGTCCAGCAGCGCGCGGCTGACCTGCGGCAGGTTGCCGGCCAGCGCGCGCAGTTCGGTGGCGCTGACCTCGGCCAGGCCAAGGTCGCGCAGGGTCTCGCCCAGCGCTTCCTGCAGCGCGGCGGGCTCATCGTCGTCGAACAGGGCGGAAACATCGCCCAACACCTCGCCCAGCTTCTTCTGCACGGCCGGCGTCAGTGGGCGCTTGTTGCGCTCGATCTGGTTCAGGTAGCTGGCCGACAGCCCCAGCGCCCGTGCCAGATCCGCCTGGCTGTAGCCGCGCTGCTCGCGCAGCCGCAGCAGGCGCAGGCCAAGTTGTCGCTGGGGGGCTGAATAATTCACAGAATTAACATGAATCGTCTGGCGTGTTGGCCAGATTAAGCGGATTCAGCCCGGAAATCGAGGTGGGTGCTGTGAATAATGCCAAGCATCTTTCGCACCCTGTGGGATTGTCGTCATGACTGTTGCAGCGCCCCGTATCCGCATGCTGATCGATGGCCAGTTCGTTGAATCGGCCACCTCCCACTGGCAGGACGTGATCAATCCGGCCACCCAGGACGTGCTGGCCAAGGTGCCGTTCGCCACCACCGGCGAAGTGGACGCCGCCGTCGCCGCCGCCAAGGAAGCCTTCAAGACCTGGCGCAAGACCCCGATTGGCACCCGTGCGCGCATCTTCCTGAAGTACCAGCAGCTGATCCGCGAGAACATGAGCGAGCTGGCCCACATCCTCACCGCCGAACAGGGCAAGACCCTGCCGGACGCCGAAGGCGATGTGTTCCGCGGCCTGGAAGTGGTCGAGCACGCCGCCGCCATCGGCAACCTGCAGCTGGGCGAACTGGCCAACAACGTGGCCAATGGCGTGGACACCTACACGATCATGCAGCCGCTGGGCGTGTGCGCCGGCATCACCCCGTTCAACTTCCCGGCGATGATCCCGCTGTGGATGTTCCCGATGGCGATTGCAACGGGCAACACCTTCATCCTCAAGCCGTCCGAGCAGGACCCGATGGTCACCATGCGCCTGGTCGAGCTTGCGCTGGAAGCCGGCATTCCGAAGGGCGTGCTGAACGTCGTCCACGGTGGCGAGGAAGTGGTCAACGCGATCTGCGACCACCCGGACATCAAGGCCGTGTCGTTCGTCGGTTCCACCCGCGTCGGCACCCACGTCTACAACCGTGCCTCGCTGGCCGGCAAGCGCGTGCAGTGCATGATGGGCGCCAAGAACCACGCCGTGGTGCTGCCGGACGCCAACAAGGAGCAGACCCTCAACGCGATGGTCGGTGCCGCCTTCGGTGCCGCTGGCCAGCGCTGCATGGCCGCCTCCACCCTGGTGCTGGTCGGTGAAGCACGCAACTGGGTGCAGGACCTGGTCACCAAGGCCAAGACCCTGAAGGTCAGCGGCGGCACCGTCGCCGGCACCGACGTCGGTCCGGTCATTTCCTGCAGCGCCCGCGAGCGCGTGGAAGGCCTGATCGCGTCGGGCGTGGAGCAGGGCGCCAAGCTGGTGCTGGATGGCCGCAAGCCGCAGGTCGATGGTTTCGAGAAGGGCAACTTTGTCGGTCCGACCATCTTTGCCGGTGTCACCACCGACATGCGCATCTACCAGGAAGAAATCTTCGGGCCGGTGCTGGTCATCCTCGAAGCGGAGACGCTGGAAGAGGCCATCGCGATGGTCAACAGCAACCCGAACGGCAACGGGACCGCACTGTTCACCCAGTCCGGCGCCGCCGCGCGCAAATTCCAGGAAGACATCGACGTCGGCCAGGTCGGCATCAACGTGCCGATCCCGGTGCCGGTGCCGCTGTTCTCGTTCACCGGTTCGCGCGCGTCCAAGCTGGGCGACCTGGGTCCGTATGGCAAGCAGGTGGTGTTGTTCTACACCCAGACCAAGACGGTCACCGCGCGCTGGTTCGATGACGAGACGCTCAGCCACGGCGTCAACACCACGATCAGCCTGAAGTAACGGCAGGAGCAGCCATGAGCCACTCGATGACGACGGAACTGGAAGAAGCGCAGCAGGCGTACCGCGAGGCGGCGCACGACTTCGCACAGGCCGAACTGGCGCCGCACGCCGCGCGATGGGATGCGGAGGGCATCTTTCCGCGCGAGGCGATCGCCAAGGCCGGTGAACTGGGCTTCTGCGGCCTGTACATGGACCCGGAAGTGGGCGGCAGCGGCCTGAGCCGACTGGACGCCGCCGTCGTCATCGAGGAGCTCGCCAACGTCGATCCGTCGACCGCGGCGTACATCAGCATCCACAACATGGCCTCGTGGATGGTGTCCAAGTGGGGCCAGCCGGCACTGCGCGATGCGTGGGGCACCGATCTGTCTTCGGGCAACAAGCTGGCCTCGTACTGCCTGACCGAACCCGGTGCAGGTTCCGATGCGGCCTCGCTGAAGACCACCGCCGTGCGCGATGGCGACTTCTATGTGCTGAACGGCTCCAAGGCCTTCATTTCCGGCGCCGGTGCCACTGAACTGCTGGTGGTGATGGCGCGTACCGGTGGTGCCGGTGCCGGCGGTGTCAGCGCCATTGCGGTGCCGGCGGACCTGCCGGGCATCAGCTTCGGCCGCAAGGAAGAGAAGATGGGCTGGAACAGCCAGCCCACCCGTGGCATCACCTTCGAAAACGTCCGCGTGCCGGTCAGCCACCTTCTGGGAGAGGAAGGCGGCGGCTTCAAGCTGGCGATGAAGGGGCTCGATGGCGGCCGCATCAACATCGCCGCCTGCTCGCTGGGCGCCGCGCAGGGTGCGCTGGACGCTGCACGCCGCTACATGGGCGAGCGCCGCCAGTTCGGCAAGGCACTGGCCGAGTTCCAGGCCCTGCAGTTCAAGCTGGCCGACATGGTCACCCAGCTGGTGGCCGCCCGGCAGATGGTGCACACCGCTGCGCGCAAGCTCGATGCCGGTGCCAGCGACGCCAACGTGTGGTGCGCGATGGCCAAGCGCTTCGCCACCGATGCCGGTTTCAACGTCTGCAACGAAGCACTGCAGATCCATGGTGGCTACGGCTACATCCGCGAATACCCGATCGAGCGCCTGCTGCGTGACTGCCGCGTGCACCAGATCCTGGAAGGCACCAACGAGATCATGCGGGTGATCGTTGCCCGTCACCTGCTCAACACCGAAGAGGAACTGCGATGAAGGATTGGCGTACCCAGGAGCACGTAGGCCTGAAGGTCGAGGTGGATGGCCACACCGCCATGGTCACCCTGAACAACCCGCCGGCGCATACCTGGACCGTGCACAGCCTGTCGGCGCTGCGCGACCTGGTGGGCGCGCTCAACGCAGACCGCGACATCTACGCGCTGGTGATCACCGGTGACGGCGAGAAATTCTTCTCCGCCGGTGCCGACCTCAACCAGTTCGCCTCCGGCGACAAGGCCGCTGCGCGTGAAGCCGCGCGCCGCTTCGGTGAAGCCTTCGAGGCGCTGTCCGGTTTCCGTGGTGTGTCGATTGCCGCGATCAACGGCTACGCCATGGGCGGTGGCCTGGAATGCGCGCTGGCCTGCGACCTGCGCATCATTGAAGACCATGCCCAGGTTGCGCTGCCGGAGGCCACCGTCGGCCTGCTGCCGTGCGCCGGTGGCACCCAGAACCTGCCGCGCCTGGTCGGCGAGGGCTGGGCCAAGCGCATGATCCTGCTGGGCGAGCGCATCAACGCCGACACCGCACTGCGCATCGGCCTGGCCGAAGAAAAGGTCGGCAAGGGCGAAGCCAAGGCGCTGGCGCTGGAATGGGCGAAGAAGGCCGGCAAGCAGAGCCCGACCAGCATCGCCGCCTGCAAGACCCTGGTGCAGGCCACCCGCACCGGCACCCACGCTTCGGCGCTGGTGGCCGAACGCGAAGCCTTCGTCGATCTGTTCGACACCGCCGACCAGGTCGAGGGCGTGACCGCCTTCCTGGAAAAGCGCGCCGCGCAGTGGAAGAACGCATGAGCACCGACACCGCTGCCGACGACGCACCGGTGCTGTTCGAAGAGCGCGCCGCCAGCAACGGCACGCGCATCGGCATCGCCACGCTCAATGCGCCGCGTACGCTCAACGGTTTCTCGCTGCCGATGGCGCACCTGCTGCTGAAACAGCTGAATGCCTGGGCCGACGACGATGGCATCGCCATGGTGGTGCTGCAGGGCGCCGGCGAAAAGGCGTTCTGCGCCGGCGGTGACCTGCACAGCCTGTACAAGAGCATGGTCGCCTTCCGCGAGGCCGGCCGCAGCGACATCCGCGAGAACGACTACGCGGCCGAGTTCTTCGACGTCGAATACCGCGTCGATTACCTCATCCACACCTATGCCAAGCCGATCCTGTGCTGGGGCCATGGCATCGTGATGGGCGGTGGCATCGGCCTGATGTCCGGTGCCAGCCACCGCGTGGTCAGCGAGCGCTCCAAGCTGGCCTTCCCGGAAATCACCGTCGGCCTGTTCCCGGATGTGGGTGGTAGCTGGCTGCTGCCGCGCGTACCGGGCAAGGGCGGCCTGTTCCTGGCGCTGACCGGCGCGCTGCTCAATCCGGGCGACGCCATCTACGCCGGCCTGGCCGACGTGCACGTGGCCGAAGAACGCCGCAGCGCGGTGTTCGATGCGCTGCTGCAGGTCGCGTGGTCCAGCGATGCCGCACACAACCACGAACGGCTCAGCCATCTGCTGCAGTCGCATGCCAGTGACGCCGCCACCGGCCCGTTGCTGGCCAATGCGGCGCGGGTCGATGCGCTGTGCGAAGGCGATGACCTTGAAGCGATCGTTGCGCGCATTGCCGGCCTGCAGACCGACGATGCCTGGCTGCAGGCGGCGCAGAAGACCCTCGCCGCCGGTGCACCCGGTTCGGCACGGCTGTCGTACGAACTGCAGCGCCGCAGTGCCGGCCAGGGCCTGGCCGCGATCTATCGCCTGGAGTACATCGTCGCCCTGCATTGCGCCGCCCACGGTGATTTCGCTGAAGGCATCCGCGCGCTGCTGATCGACAAGGACCGCAATCCGCAGTGGAACCCGGCCACTCTGGCCGAGGCCACCGGCGCGTGGGCCGACACCTTCTTCGCTTCCCCCTGGGCCGATGCCGCGCATCCGCTGGCCGACCTGGGCACTCCCCTTGTTGAAAGGAGCCTTGCATGAGCCGCATTGCATTCATCGGGTTGGGCAACATGGGTGGCCCGATGGCCGCCAATCTGGTCAAGAACGGCCACACCGTGCGCGTGTTCGATCTGGTCCCGGCCGCGGTGCAGGCCGCCGTCGATGCCGGCGCCAGCGCGGCCGCATCGGCGCGCGAAACCCTGGCCGATGCCGAGGTGGTGATCTCGATGCTGCCGGCCAGCCGCCACGTCGAAGGCGTGTACCTGGGCGATGACGGCATTCTTGCCGCGATTCCGGCCGGCGCACTGGTCATCGACTGCAGCACGATCGCACCGGCCAGCGCCCGCAAGGTCTCTGAAGCCGCTGCCGCACGTGGCCTGCAGATGATCGACGCACCGGTGTCCGGCGGTACCGCCGGTGCCCAGGCCGGCACCCTGACCTTCATCGTCGGTGGCGAGGAGGATGCGCTGGAGCGCGCCCGCCCGGTGCTGCAGGCGATGGGCAAGAACATCTTCCATGTCGGCGCCAGCGGTGCCGGCCAAGTGGCCAAGCTGTGCAACAACATGGCGCTGGGCGTGATCATGGCGGTCACCGGCGAAGCCATCGCCCTCGGCGTGGCGCACGGGCTGGACCCGAAGGTGCTGTCGCAGATGATGGCGGTCAGCACCGGCCGCAGCTGGGCCACCGAAGTGTGCAACCCGTGGCCGGGCGTGCTGGAAAACGCCCCGGCCTCGCGCGGCTACAGCGGCGGCTTCGGCAGTGATCTGATGCTGAAGGACATGGGCCTGGCGGTGGAAGCGGCGATGAGTGTCGGCGCCTCGATCCCGCTGGGCGAAGTGGCCCGCAACCTGTACTCGATGAACCACCAGGCTGGCCGCGGCAAGCTGGATTTCTCCAGCGTCGTGCAGCTCATTACGAGCGAGAAGTGACCTGGTAGTGCCGGCCGCTGGCCGGCAACCTCATGCCCCCGTGCGGGACAACGAAGGTGGGATGGGCGGATGTTCGGTTTCGACCGGCATCCGCCCATTTTTTTCTGCAGTGGTAGTGCCGGCCGCTGGCCGGCATCACCGCATCAGGCAACGATCAGCGTCACGTCGATGTTGCCGCGGGTGGCGTTGGAGTACGGGCACACGATGTGCGCCTTCTGCACCAGATCTTCCACCTGCTCGCGCGGCACGCCCGGCACGTTGATGGTCAGCTCGGCTTCGATGCCGAAACCGGTCGGGATCTGGCCGATGCCGACCTTGCCGGTCACGGTGGTGTCGGCCGGCAGCGCGACCTTGGCCTGGCCGGCCACGAACTTCAGCGCGCCCAGGAAGCAGGCCGAGTAGCCGGCGGCGAACAGCTGTTCCGGGTTGGTGCCCGGGCCGCCGGCGCCGCCCAGCTCGCGCGGGGTCGACAGCTGGATATCCAGCACGTTGTCGGAGGAGACGGAACGGCCTTCACGGCCGCCGGTGGAGGTGGCCTGGGCGGTGTACAGAACCTTTTCGATGGACATCGGGATGCTCCTGGTCGGTGGGTGGGTGTTGCGTTGGAGCCTACTTTGCCCGGTTTCTGCGTACGTTGGGTTGCAATGCGTACGAAAAACTTGATCGATCGTCCTGCTGGCCTAGATCGTCCACTCGCGGTCGGTGGTGAACATGATGGTCAGCCAGCGGTCCGGCGAGGCCTCGCCCAGTGCATCGCCGATCTCGTCGCGCAGCTGGTCCCATTCCACCAGGGGCCGCGGCGGGTCGTTTTCCGGTACCACGAAGAACAGCTCGATCTGCTCGCCACGCCCCACCTGGGCCACGTAGCTGCGGTGCTCGACGAAGCCGTGCTTGGCCACGATCCCGCGTGCCACTGCATCCACATGGGCCTGCAGTTCCGGCGGGGTGACCAGCAGGATGCCGGCCAGCGCCCGGCGCACCGTGCCGAGCGGGGCGATCATCACCAGCACGCAGACGAAGGCGAGGATGGCCGGGTCGATGTACGGCCCGACCCACGCCAGCGACGTGCCCTGCACCAGTACGCCGCCGAGGAAAGCCAGCAGGTAGCAGGCCGACATGCTGGCCGCGATCACCCAGTTCTTCGCGTCCAATGCGATGAACTCCGAGCCGATGCGGCGGTTGGCGCGCAGGATGAACCAGGCCAGCGCGCCTTCGCCCACGATCGACAGCCCGGCGAAGGCAATGGCCGGGCCGAGGGCGATGTGGCGGCCCCCGGACATCAACGCGTCCACCGCATTGACCAGCGCATACAGCGCCGCGCCGATCATCAGCGTGCCGCTCACCCCCAGCACGATCGGCTCCAGGTGCCAGAAGCCCATGGTGAAGCGCTGGTTGAGCCGCGACTGCAGGGCGTCGGTCTGCGTGGACAGCGCGATCAACCGCGCCACCAGCAGCGACAGCCAGGTCATTACCACGTCGATCAGGCCGTAGATGCCGTCGAAGATGATCAGCGAGGAATTGGCCAGCAGGCCGAACACCACTGCGGCGGCGGCCAGCAGCAGCGAGGCGGCGATCGACAGGCGCAGCACGCCCTGTTCGGTGGCGGGGTCGAAGAACTGCGGGCGGTTGGCGGCCATGGTTCAATTGTAGAGCGGAGCCAGGCTCCGCTGCCTTTCGCTGCCTTCGCCGGCCAACCGCGCTACCCCCGTGGGGCCGCTTCCCGTAGACTGCGCCCCTCCCACGTACCGACGCCCGCCTGCAGTGATCACGCCACCCTGACCCTTGCCGCACATCGGCAGCCGGCCCGCCCGGCTCAGGAACCCGTGTCTTTCCACTGCAGCGCCATGCGGCCACGCCCGCCTGTGCGCGGAGCTTTCCCATGCAAACGTCCTACCCCCTGCGCCAGCAATGGCTCGGCAACATCCGTGGCGACCTGCTGTCCGGCATCGTCGTCGCCCTGGCCCTGATTCCCGAAGCCATCGCGTTCTCGCTCATTGCCGGCGTCGACCCCAAGGTTGGCCTGTACGCCGCGTTCTCGATTGCCGTCATCACTGCCATTGCTGGCGGCCGCCCTGGCATGATCTCCGCCGCCACCGGTGCGATGGCGCTGGTGATGGTCGACCTGGTCAAGGACCATGGCCTGCAGTACCTGTTCGCCGCCAGCATCCTGGCCGGCCTGCTGCAGGTGCTGGCCGGCGTGTTCAAGCTCGGCTCGTTGATGCGCTTCGTCTCGCGCTCGGTCATCACCGGCTTCGTCAACGCGCTGGCGATCCTGATCTTCCTGGCGCAGATGCCCGAGCTGATCGGTCGCGGTCCTACGGTCTATGTGCTGTGCGCCGCCGCGCTGGCGATCATCTACCTGTTGCCACGCCTCACCCGCGCCGTGCCATCACCGCTGGTGGCCATTGTGGTGCTGACCGCCGTGGTGATCGGCTTCGGCGTTGACGTACGCAGCGTCGGTGACATGGGCCAGTTGCCTGACAGCCTGCCGCATTTCCTCATTCCCGATGTGCCGCTCACCTGGGAAACGCTGCGCATCCTGCTGCCGGTGTCGGCCACGCTGGCCGTGGTCGGCCTGCTCGAATCGATGATGACCCTGCAGATCGTCGAGGACATCACCGAGACGCCCAGCGAGCGCAACCGCGAATGTGTCGGCCAGGGCGTGGCGAACACGGTGACCGGCTTCCTCGGCGGCATGGCCGGCTGCGCGATGATCGGCCAGTCGGTGATCAACGTGACCTCCGGTGGCCGCGGCCGCCTGTCCTGCCTGGTGGCCGGCGTGTTCCTGCTGGTGCTGGTGGTGTACGGCAGCGATCTGGTGCGGCAGATCCCGATGGCGGCGCTGGTGGCGGTGATGATCATGGTCAGCATCGGCACCTTCAGCTGGCGCTCGCTGCGCGACCTGCGCACGCATCCGCGTAGTTCCTCCGCGGTGATGCTGCTGACCGTGGTGGTCACCGTGGCCACCCATGATCTGGCCAAGGGCGTGCTCAGCGGTGTGCTGCTGTCGGCCCTGTTCTTCGCACGCAAGGTCGGCCGCATGCTGGACGTGCAGCGCGACGATGCCGGTGACACCCAGGTCTACCGCGTGCGTGGGCAGGTGTTCTTTGCCTCGGCAGGGCAGCTGGGTGCGGCGTTCGATTACCAGCACGTGGCGCCGAAGGTACAGATTGATCTGCGCGATGCGCACCTGTGGGACCTGACTGCCGTGGCCGCGCTGGAGCGGGCGCAGGAAAAGCTGGCCGCGCATGGGGCGGAGGTGACGGTGGTGGGGCTCAATGCGGCCAGCCAGACCCTCATTGAACAGGTGGGTGGCAAAGGCGCTGCTGGCAGCGCGCATTGACGCTATCGGCTCTCGTGGAGCAACTGCAACGCCATGGCCGCTGTTGCGGTTGCTGCATCTTCAGCCTGTGAACCCCACCCAAGGTGGAAGAATCGCCGCGATCGTGCTCCGTTGTGATCCTCACGACGGAGTACTTCTGCCGGAATGGATTCGCTCTTCAACAACGCCACCACGCTGCTGACCTTTCTGCTGCCGGGTTTCCTGTCTGCATGGGTGTTCTATGGGCTGACATCCCATCCCAAGCCGCCGCAGTTCGAACGGACCGTGGAAGCGTTGGTGTTCACCTTCGCGGTCCAGGTGCTGGTGAAGTTCACCGAACTGATGCTCCTGCTGGCGGGTCGCTGCTTTGTGCTGGGGACCTGGACCGAGACCAGCAGCCTGCTATGGGGTTTTGTCCTCGCCGCACTGCTGGGGGCAGGATTGGCCCTCGCTGCGAACAAGGATTCCCTCCACAGGGTTCTCCGTCGTGCAGGCTTCACCACGAGGACATCCCACCCGAGCGAGTGGTACTGCGTGCTGGGTACGCGTCCTGCCTTCGTGGTGCTGCAATTGAAGGATGGCCGTCGATTGACCGGCTACCCCAAGGAGTGGCCGATCAGCCCCGCTGCGGGACAGTTCTACATGCAGATGCCGGCCTGGCTGGTGGATGCGGATCCACCCGATGAAGGTGCCGATCCAGCAGCGGATCCCGTGGCCAGCCCCGCCGTGGTCGAGCTTCCGCAGCTCGATGGCATACTGATTCACGCAGTGGATGTGCAGTGGGTCGAGATTCTCCAGGAGACAGACGATGGCTAAGTTGAGGAAGGGTTCCAACCCACCACTGGACCAGTTGGTCGTATCCATGGAGAACGCGAACCCCAAGCTCCCCGAGGGCAGGAAGCGTCCGCCGCCACCGCCCAGCCCGCCCCGGCCGCCAGCCGGAGCCGGGCCCAACCGGCGCTCGCCGCGCGGCTGACCGGGCGCATTCAGCCGCCCGGTGTAAACTATTGATCTCACTGGCAATGCCAGTCTCCACGATCAATGCCCCGATGACGTCCGCCACCGCCCGTTACGCCGATTCCCTGCGCCTGTCCGTTGCCCCGATGATGGACTGGACGGACCGCCATTGCCGCGTGTTCCATCGCGTGCTGGCGCCGGGCGCGCGCCTGTACACGGAAATGGTGCACGCCAACGCGGTCATCCACGGCGATCGCGAGCGCCTGCTCGGCTTCGACCGCAGCGAACAGCCGCTGGCCCTGCAATTGGGTGGCAGTGATCCAGCGCTGCTGGCGCAGGCCGCCCGCATCGCCGCCGAATGGGGTTATGACGAGGTCAACCTCAACTGCGGCTGCCCGTCTGATCGCGTGCAGGCCGGGCGTTTTGGCGCGTGCCTGATGCGCGAGCCGGCGCTGGTGGCCAAGTGCGTCGCGGCGATGGTCGACGCGGTTGATATCCCGGTGACGGTGAAGTGCCGCCTGGGCGTGGACGAGGACAACGACTACGACGTGTTTGCCAGCTTCGTCGACTGCCAGGTTGCCGCCGGTGCGGCGATGGTGGTGGTGCACGCGCGCAACGCGTGGCTGAAGGGCCTGTCGCCGAAGGAGAACCGCGAGGTTCCGCCGCTGAAGTACGACTGGGCCTACCGCCTGAAGCAGGAGCGCCCGGCACTGCCGGTGGTGATCAACGGTGGACTGGCCAGCCTCGAGGCGGTGCAGGCGCAGGCCGCGCACGTCGATGGCGTGATGCTGGGCCGTGCGGCTTACCACGACCCCTACCTGCTGCATCAGCTGGACGCGCTGCACACCGGCGTCCCGCTGCAGGCCCGTGGCGATCTGCTGCGCGCGATGCGCCCCTACATCGAGGCGCGGCTGGGCGAAGGCCTGGCGCTGAAGCACATCACCCGCCACGTGCTCGGCCTGTTCCACGGCCAGCCCGGCGGCCGCGCATTCCGCCAGGTGCTGAGCGAGGGCGCACACCGTCCGGGCGCCGGCTGGAGCCTGATCGAACAGGCTCTGGCGGTCACCGACCGCGAAGCTGATCGCGCCGCAGCGTGACCGCAGTCACATTCCTGACTTGACAAGGGACGGCGATTCGTCCCGAATGTTCACTTAGCTGAACGACTCGGGCGCAGGGCCGGAAAAGTTCAGACCGGATTCACCGCTGTAAACCAAGAATTTGCAAAAGATTTGTAAAACGCTGGGTTTCGAACCCGGCGCCGGATTTACGACTTTTGAACGAATCGCCGTGCTCGGCTAGGATCGCATCGATGTCTTCCGCTCCCTTCCATCGCCGCATTGCCCTGGCCACCTGCGTGGTGCTGGCGGCTGCGCCGCTGTCTTCGGCGCTGGCGCAACAGCCGCCGCGCGGCGACCAGGGGCGGGCGGAGATGATGGAGCGGGGCGAGCGCGGTGGCCGTGGCGACGAGCGTTCGCTGTCCGATGCCGTGCGCCGCGTGCAGCGCACCACCGGCGGCCACATCCTCGGCGCCGAGCGCGTGCCGTTCGACGGTCGTGATATCAACCGGGTGAAGTACATGGACGATCGGGGCCGGGTCCGCTACATGGACGACCCCGCGCCGTCGCGTTCACAGCCGCGCACGCCGCGGTCGGATATGTCATCACTACGCGGCGATAACCCCTGAACAGGGATAGTCGTCGCTATCAACCCGTACCCCACAGGCCTCCGGGCCACACCCAGGACACTAGGGAGAGTTCATGCGTATCCTTCTGGTCGAAGACGAAGCCCCGCTGCGTGAGACCCTGGCAGCCCGGCTCAAGCGCGAAGGCTTTGCCGTCGATGCTGCGCAGGACGGCGAGGAAGGCCTCTACATGGGGCGCGAAGTTCCGTTCGATGTCGGCATCATCGACCTCGGCCTGCCCAAGATGTCGGGCATGGAGCTGATCAAGGCCCTGCGTGACGAAGGCAAGAAATTCCCGGTGCTGATCCTGACCGCGCGTTCGAGCTGGCAGGACAAGGTCGAAGGCCTGAAGCAAGGCGCCGATGATTACCTGGTCAAGCCGTTCCACGTCGAAGAACTGCTGGCCCGTGTCAACGCGCTGCTGCGCCGCGCCGCTGGCTGGAGCAAGCCGACGCTGGAATGCGGCCCGGTCGCCCTGGATCTGGCTGCCCAGACCGTTAGCGTGGCCGGCAGCAATGTCGACCTCACCAGCTACGAGTACAAGGTGCTGGAGTACCTGATGATGCACGCCGGTGAACTGGTCTCCAAGGCCGACCTCACCGAGCACATCTACCAGCAGGACTTCGACCGCGACTCGAACGTGCTGGAAGTCTTCATCGGCCGCCTGCGCAAGAAGCTGGACCCGGATGGCGAGCTGAAGCCGATCGAGACCGTGCGCGGTCGCGGCTACCGTTTCGCGATCCCGCGCAACGAGGGCTGAGCCGGCTCACCCTGGCGATAACACGATGTCCGGCCGTCTGTGGTTCTTCCGACGCTGGCGGCCGCGCTCACTGCAGGCGCGCCAGATGCTCGCCGCGTCCGTGGGCCTGGTCGCGTTCCTGGCACTGGCCGGTTACGCGCTCGATGCCGCCTTCGCCGATACGGCGAAGGCGAACCTGCGTGAGCGCCTGAAGAACTACGCGACGGCCTACGCGGCCGGCATCGACTTCACCCGCGACCGCTCGCTGTACATCCGCGAGCAGCCGCCGGATTCGCGCTTCGACGTGCCGGGCAGTGGCCTGTACCTGCAGGTGGTGATGCCGCACGGCAAGGGCAATTCGATGTCCGCCGAAGGCCCGATGCTGCCCACCGTCGGCGGCGGCCTGCTGGCGCCACGCCAGGAAGTGTTCGAAGGCCCGTTGCCGATGATCCAGATCGACGGCAGCCAGGGCTCGGTGTACCGGTACGGCCTGGGCCTGGTGTGGGACGCCGACGCCGACCCCGCTACCGAATTCCCGTACACCATCTATGTGATGGAAGACTCGCGCGCGCTGGGTGCGCAGCTGCGTGTGTTCCGTGGCCGGGTCTGGTTCTACCTGGGCGGCATCGGCCTGATCCTACTGTTGCTGCAGACCGTCATCCTGCAGTGGAGCCTGCGGCCCCTGCGTCGCGTGATCACCGAGCTGACCAAGGTGCAGCGTGGCGAGACCGCGCGCATGAGCGAGCGCCACCCGCGCGAGCTGGAACCCCTGACCGACAGCATCAACGCCTTCATTGAAAGCGAGCGCGAGAACCTCGAGCGTCAGCGCAATACCCTGGCCGACCTGGCGCACAGCCTGAAGACGCCCATTGCGGTGCTGCGCACGCAGATGGACAGCGGCGCGGGCGATGGTGCGCTGCGCGAGGAGCTGGACGTGCAGCTGCAGCGCATGAACAACCTGGTCTCCTACCAGCTGGCACGTGCTGCGTCGTCGGGCCACAAGCTGTTCTCCGCGCCGCTGCCGATCGAATCCAACGCCGAGGAAATCGTGCGTGGCCTGGAAAAGGTCTATGCCTCGAAGGGCGTGCTGTGCGAATTCGATATCGACCCGGCCGCACGCTTCCACGGCGAACCGGGTGACCTGCAGGAACTGCTGGGCAACCTGCTGGAGAATGCCTTCAAGTGGGCCAACCGCCGCGTGCTGCTGACCGCGCAGCCGCTGCCGGCACCGAACGCGCGCCGCGCCGGCCTGCTGCTGGCGGTGGACGACGATGGCCCGGGCATCGCCCCGGACGACATCGGCAAGGTGCTGCAGCGTGGCGTGCGTGGCGACGAGCGCGTGCAGGGCCACGGCATCGGCCTGTCGATCGTGCAGGACCTTATCAAGGATTATCGCGGTGAACTGGCTGTGGGCCGCTCCGAGGAACTGGGCGGCGCCCGTTTCGAAGTGCGCCTGCCGCCGGGGCCGTAACTCGCGCGTTCCTGTCCGCCGGGCATCGCCTGGCACAACAGCGCGTAGTGCTCCGGTAGTGCCGGCCGCTGGCCGGCAACCTCATGAACTTCGGTGGCATTGCCAAGGTGCCGGCCAGCGGCCGGCACTACCGTGTTTCGATCGCCGGCGGCTCGCCATAGAACCGCCGCAGCCGCGCGTTCCCGTCCGCCGGCCATCGCCTGCGCAATAACGCGTGGTGTTCCGGTAGTGCCGGCCGCTGGCCGGCAACCTCATGATCTTCGGTGGCATTGCCAAGGTGCCGGCCAGCGACCGGCACTACCGTGTTTCGATCGTCGGCGGCTTGCCATAGAACCGCCGCAGTTGCGCAGCGACGTCCGGCAACGCCTGCTGCAGCAGATCCGGCGCGGAGAAGTGGTACTCGCTGGTCACCGCGAAGAATTCTTCCGGTGCCTCGGCCGCATACGGATCGATCAGCGTTTCTTCGCCCGCATCGACCTGGGCACAGAAGGCATCGTAAGCCTGCTGGAACGTGGCCGCCCACTCGCGCTGCCATGCGCGCGGCAGCGGCGGCGTGCCGTCCATCGCACCATCCAGTGCATCCAGCTTGTGCACCATCTCGTGCACCGCCACGCAGTAGCCCTCGTGTGGCGCGGCCAGGTCGGCCTGCACGTCGGCCCAGGACAGGATCAACGGTCCGCTGTCCCACGATTCGCCAATCAGTTCGTCATCCCACTCGTGCAGCACGCCGGCCGCATCCATGTGGCTGCGGTGCACGCGGAATGCATCCGGGTAGACGATCAGCTGCGACCAGCCTTCCAGTCCCACCTCGCCGAATTGCAGCAGCGGCAGGCAGCACAGCGCGGCCAGCAGCACGCCATCGCCGGCCTGCAGCTGCAGCTCACCAATCGGGGTAATGGTCTTCTCATGCAGGAAGCGCGTGGTCAGCACACGCAGGCGCGCGCGGCGTTCGTCGTCCAGTCCGTGCAGCCACGCCGCGCGACGGCAGGCGTCTTCCCAAAGTGCATCGTCGATCGGCCGCGGCGCAGGCCGCAGCCACTGCAGCAACGACTTGATCAGCGGAACATTCCCGGCAGGTAGCTGTGCCACTTCGGCGCGCGGATGCGCGGCAGCACGTCGTCGTCGCTGCCACCGCCACCGGTGGTGGTGCTGGCCGCCGGGCGTACCGGCGCCGCCTTGGTACTGGCGGCCGATGCGCTGGCGGTGGGCGCGCGCTGCGAGGCGGCATCGCCATTGGAGGACACGCAGGCCCCACGGCTGTCGTCCAGCGCTGCCGTCGCAGACGCCGCGAAGGGCATCAGCAGCAGGATCAGGCAATGGGCATAACGGCGCATTGACGACATCCACGTTAAGGGAGGGTGAGTTCCCGATTCTAGCCCGAACCCGGCGCCCCGTTGGAAGCCCCCGCGGAACCCAGCGTGGCGGGCGTCGCTGGCGGCTTTCCCGCATAATTCCTTCCTGACTTCGTGGAAGCTGCCGTGGACGATCGCCAATTGCTGGCCAAACTCGCTGCCGGTCGCCTGTCCGGCGACGCCCTGGCCCGTGAGCTGGGCCAGACCCGGGCGGCCATTTGGAAGCGTATTCAAGGACTTAGGGCCGCCGGTGTGGACATCGAGGGCCGTGCTGGCGAAGGCTATGGCCTGACCCGTCCGGTCGACCTGCTGGACCCGGACGCGATCCGCGCCGGCTTGCCTGCCGACGTCCAGACCCTGCTGCACGAGCTGCAGGTGGCCTGGACGGTGGACTCGACCAACGCCGAATTGCTGCGTTGCAGCGCGCCCCAGCGCGGGGTGAGCGTTCTGCTGGCCGAACGCCAGACCGGCGGCCGTGGCCGTCGCGGCCGTGCTTGGGCCTCGCCGCTGGCCGCGCATATCTACCTGTCGGTGCTGCGCCTGTACTCCGGTGGCCTCGGCCGCCTGGCCGGGCTGAGCCTGGTGGCCGGTATCGCCGTGGCCGAAGCGCTGCACGACCTGGGCTACACCCAGGCGCAGCTGAAGTGGCCGAACGACCTGATCGTCGATGGCAAGCGCAAGCTGGTCGGCCTGCTCGCAGAAGGCGGTGGCGAGTACGCCGGCCCGGCGCGCGCGGTGATCGGCATCGGCATCAACACGCACATGCCGCCGTCGTTCGCCGAGCAGATCACCCAGCCGTGGGTAGACCTGGATACGCTGGCTGGCAAGCCGGTGGACCGCAACGTGGTCGTTGCTGCCGTGCTGACGCGGCTGCTGCCGGCGCTGGAAGAATTCGATCGCGAAGGCCTCGCTCCGTTCCTGCCGCGCTACGCCGCCTTCGACATGCTGGCCGGCCGCGAAGTGCGCGTGGAACTGGACGGGCAGTGGCAGCACGGCACCGCACTTGGCCTGGCCGATGACGGCGCGCTGCGCGTGCGCATTGATGGCCAGGAACGCCTGCTGCACGCCGGCGAAGTCAGCGTGAGGGCGGCATGAGCGATTGGTTGTTCGACCTCGGCAACTCGCGCTTCAAGTTCGCGCCGTTGCAGGGTGACCGCGCCGGCGACGTACAGGCCTGGGCGCACGGCGCCGAAGGCATGGCCGGGCAGCCGCCGCACAGCCTGCCCAGCGGCACCACCGCGTTCGTGGCCAGCGTGGCCGCACCGTCGCTGACCAGCGCCATGCTGGACCAGCTACAGCGCCGCTTCGAACACGTGCACGTGGTGCGCACCAGCGCCGAATGCGCGGGCGTGCGCATTGCCTATGCCAAGCCGGAAAAGTTCGGCGTCGACCGCTTCCTGGCCCTGCTGGCTGCGGCCAAGGCGCAGCGCCCGGTGCTGGTGGTCGGCGTGGGCACCGCACTGACGATTGATCTCCTTGACGCCAATGGCCAGCATCACGGCGGGCGCATTTCCGCGTCGCCCACCACCATGCGCGAAGCGCTGCACGCGCGTGCCGTGCAGTTGCCGGCCACCGGGGGTGACTACAGCGAGTTCGCCAACGACACCGCCGATGCGCTGGCCTCCGGCTGCGATGGCGCCGCCGTGGCGCTGATCGAACGCAGCGCGCAGCAGGCGCATGCGCTGCTGGGCGTGGCACCGTCGCTGCTGGTGCACGGTGGCGGCGCACCGGCGCTGATGCCGTTGCTGCCCGGCGCCGACTACCACCCCTCGCTGGTGCTGGATGGCCTCGCCCGCTGGGCGGTGCACCAGCCCGCAGGCTAGTATCCGCGCATGCTGACCCGTGCCCTGATCGTCGTACTGGCCATCCTCAATCTTGGCGTCGCCTGCTGGTGGCTGCTGCGCGATGCACCGCAACCGCCCGCGCCGCCGCCGCAACCGGCTGGCGTAGCCGAGCTGCGGTGGGTGCCCGGTGGCGTGGATGCCGCTGCGGCCGCCGAGGCCACTGCCGCCGCCCCGACCGCGCCGCTGGTGGAACGCGAACCGGCCACGAAGACGGTTGTGGCTGCGACGCCCGCGCCTGCACCGGCCGTGCCGGCCCAGCCAGATGTTGCCAAGCCGCAGGTGGCTGAGGCTACGCCGGTTGCTGGCGCTGCCAAGCCGGTAACGCCGCCTGCACCGGCCCCGGCGCCGGAAAAACCCGTAACCCCGCCCGTGGCCGCGGAGCCACCGCGCTGCATCGCGCTGGGCCCGTTCGCCGACCGCGCCGCCGCGAGCAGCGCGCAAGGCAAGGTCGGCGCGCTGCTCGGCCAGGTGCGCCTGCGCGAACAGCCCGCTGCCAGTGGCAGCGCCCGTTTCCGGGTGATGCTGCCGGCCGCCGCCAGCCGCGAAGAAGCCCAAGCTACGGTGAAGCGTATCGTCGCCGCCGGCCTGAGCGACTACTACATCATCAGCCAGGGCGAGGACATCAACGCCGTGGCGCTGGGCCAGTACCGCAATCGCGAAGGCGCCGAGCGCCGCATGGCGGCGGTGCAGGCCGCCGGCTTCCAGCCGCGCCTGGTCGCCAGCGGCGACGCCGGCCAGTGGTGGCTGGAAGGGCAGCTGGCGGCGGGCACGCAGCCGGCCCAGGCCCAGCAGCGCAGCGGCGCGGCACAGAGCCGGTCGCTGGAATGCACGCGGTTGCGCTAGAATCCCCCCACCGCGGCGCTGCCGCCGGTGATCCAACCTTGCCGCTTTAGCTCAGTTGGTAGAGCAACTGTCTTGTAAACAGTAGGTCATCCGTTCGATTCGGATAAGCGGCACCATCTTCGATCCCTTGGCATCCGCACATGTCTACGGGGAACAATCAACCCGCTGAAATAGCGGGTTTTTTTGTGCGTTGCCGTTCCGGAAAGAATGCGGGTCTGCAGGCGTGTTCAACGCGACCTCGTAAGACCCCTTCTGAGTTGGTTGCAACGCTGGAGCATACGTTCGCCAGACTGTTCATTCATTCGAATGCGGCCATCGACGAGAAGGGGATAGGTCTCGAGACGGACACGATAGGCTGCTTGCGAAGACAGCTGCACTGCAGCGTCGTCCGTGCCGATGGCGGCTCCAGGCAGCGAATCCTCTCGAACAACGCCATTTACCTGAAGCTGTGCGCAGAGCCCGGCGTAGTAGGCGACGCGTTCATCAAGCGCCTGAGGGTGCCTTGTGGCATGACCCAGCGCATGGAATGTCTCGTGTGCGACCAGATCGACAAGGTTTGCAACTGTCCGTCCGCGGTCGTCATGTATCGAAGCCGCAAGTGCCAATGTCTTCCCACCCGAGAACGATCCCAAAGCACGCGACTGTATCGTCGCGGCGGTATCCATTGGCACGAGAAGAATCCGGTATCTGTTCGCCTTTGCTTCTATCCATGATTCGGAGAATTTCGCTGCTGCATCAATGCGCGTACAGGTATCGGCAACGTCAATCTGTGATCCTGCAGCCATCAAGAGCAGGATTCCGTGCTGGGTGTTGGTGCAGTGAAACGATTCCAGAGCGGGCAGGTCCTTGTGCCCTGGAACAATGGAGAGAGACCGGAAGTAGCGGAATGGCCCGAGAGGCGTGGACACCAGCTCGGTATAGCCATCCGGAGGGATGCCTTGTGGAAATCCAATCGTTGTGGCGCAGCCTGCCAGGATGGAGGCGGCGAATGCGGCGAGTACGACTCCTTTCATCGCTTCTCCCAAAGGTGCGGGTGCTCAAGGTGCACCCGCACCTCCTGTTGTTTACTACATCTCCATGCACAAGTGCGGCGACGGGTGGTTGACGCAATCCCGTCCTTCGAACTCCAGGTAGTAGCTCGCCTTGGTAATGCCTTCCTGTTTGGCTTGCCCAGCGATAACCTGCGGGCCATTTCCGTATGCCGAATGGAAGGGGAGCAGGTCGTAGCTCAAGGCATCGCCATTGCCCACATTTGCGTATATCCAGGCATTCACCGCGTTAGGATCCGCAACTCGGATCACGGTGCCTGTCCTGACCCATGAAAACGTTTGGGACGCGCTGATTGCGCCGGTAGCGACGTTCTTTACCCGGAGTATCGCATTGCCCGTGGCAGGATACGGTATGGTTGATCCGGATGTATCCAGCTCAAACGTCGCGGCATCTGGGAGTACGCTGAGAGACGAGAGCAGGGAGTTGTAGATGCTCCTCTTCCCACCACCGTCCCCTTCCCAGATAACTTCCATACCCGCCTTGCACTCTCCGCCACCTGCTTGTTTTCCACTGCACTCGCCATAAGCTCGAACACTCTTCAGGGTGCAACCTGTGAACAGAAGTGCGCTTCCCAATGCGATAGTGGAGGCGGCCAGTATGCTCTTGGAATTCATTCTCATGCTAGATCTCTCCTTGGTCTAGAAGGATGCGTGGTCCACCGTGGTTTCGAAACCACGCGGAGCAGTTGAAATGAGATCGACAGAGGTAGATGTGACTTCGGTCTTGGAATTGAGTATCCGTCGGTGTCGTCGAGTATCACTCTCGGAAATGAGGCGCGTGTGCGAGTGCAAGGAAGCATTCCACAGCGAAGTAGAATCCGGGCGTTTGTGCAGAAGCTCTCGCCAGCTACCTCCCACCCACCTGCAACGCCACATACTCCGCCAAACCACGGCAGGCCAATATCAGCCCCTCGCGCGCACCATCGCCGATATCGTCTTTCTCTTCCCCGTCTACGCGCACGCGCTCAGCGGCGTGATACAGCTCCAGCAGCGACACCAGGCCAACCGCAGCGCGGTGCCGGCGTGCGGCGGCCACGGCCTGGCCGGGTGTGCTGGCGGGCCCCGTCCACGGCTGTCCGTCGGCGGCATCACCGGCGCGGATGCGTTGCAGGCAGCTGGGCAGGTTGATTGGCGCGGGTGCCTCGTTCGCAGCGGCGAAGGCCGCTTCCAACGGCTGCGCCAGTTCCGGCGGCAGGCGCAGGGCGGCCTCGCCCAGGATTGCGGTCAGGTACGGGTGATGGGCGTTGGACATGCGGGCATCCTCGTCAGGAACAGAGGTGCCGCCACGATAGGGTGGCGGGCGATGCGTGGCTTCCAAGACCGGGAATCGATGAGCCGGCGGGCACGGGGCCCCCACGCACCGCCCGCCGTCGATCGGCGAACGGATTGCCAGCCGGCGCCGCTCTTGGGAAGACGGCGCCGGCTGGCAAGCGTATACAGCATCGATTACGCGGGCTTGGAAGACCCGACCACCTTTGCAGGTGGCGATTCATCATGCGCACGTGAAATCACCGCCTGCCAGTCGTTTGTTTCGATGGCATCGGGTGATCTGAAAGGAAAAATGAACTATCGCGTTTGGCCCGTTTCGGGCATTGCAATGCCAGAAGCGACATATCGCGCCGAGCTGTAGCCAACGACGAATCCTGGTGCGTCTTGCTGTCGCACAACCCTTCATGGCCCAGGAAGTAAAGCTGGCTTAACCGTCCCGGCAAAGCTCCAAGAACACCCTATCAGACATGAATCCCCGCGCGCGCCACGCGGATCTTGATAATCCTCACGGACAGCCCGCAGCGCCCTACCGCATACTGCCGCCACAAGCCCCCCCTGGGCCCTTTCGGGATAAGCACATGCGTCGCCATGCCCTGCCGCCCACCGTCGCACTGTTGTCCACCGCCTTCATGGCGCCGGCCATGGCGGCGGTACCGTTCTTCAACGCCAGCTGCCCGGGCGGCATCGATGTGCACGCCGACGATGGCGGACCGGTCTACGTGCAGGGCCGCGAGGCCACGCTAAAGCGCTTCAACGATCGCTACTTCGAAGCACGCGATGCCAACAGCGGCATCACCCTGTCGATCAGCCGCAACGATGAAGGCACGCCGCAGATCAGCTACACCGGCCGAGACGGCGCCAATGGCATCTGCCAGGTCATTGTCAGCGGAACGCCCGCATCGTCTGAACATCGCGACCACCGTCGCCACGATGACGACAACGACACGGCACTACCGCGCGAAGTCACCTGCGAGTCCACCGACCAGCGCCAGGTGTCGTGCGACATGGATACCCGTGGCAACGTGGAAATCGAGCGCCAGCTCAGCCACACCCGTTGCGAACAAGGCCAGAACTGGGGCCTGTCGCGGCATTCGGTGTGGGTCAATGGCGGGTGCCGCGCGGTGTTCCGCAATGTGTCCAAGGCGGCCAACAGCGCGCCGGCGGGCGATACCGCGCTGGGTTCCTGCAACATGCGCAAGGGCGCGCAGGGCACGCTGGTGACCCAGATGCCGGTGGGCAGCGATTACCAGGAACTCATCATCGATTATCCCGATGGCCGCTTCCTGTGCATGATGCGCAACAACGGCCAGGTGCAGAGCGTGACGCCGGTTCGCCGCCGCGGCGGTTGAGTTCGTCGCAGGCTGGGACCTCCGTCAGCCGCCTGATGTTCGCAGCAACACCCATATCAGCATCAGAGCGAACATGCCGACGACGGTCAGGCCGAACCACAGCGCGGCCACCTTCACATTGCCGATCAACGCCGTCAGCATCCGCTGCAGTTCGCTCTTCAGGATTGGATCTTCAGCGTGTGCCTTGCGCAGACGCTGCCAACCCAACCCGAGGAATACCAGGATCGAGAACGGCACCACCAGCAGCGTCGCCTGCATCAGCCAGCCATTCGGCGATGCATCGATCGAGTTGCTCAAAAAAACTGCGAAAACGGCGATGGGCAGCGCCACGGTGAAAAAGCGTGGCCACGCGGTATTGATGAAGGGCGACATCGCAATCTTCCATGAAGGACGGTCGGGTCCGCGCGGCATCATGCCATGCCAATGCCCTGCTGCACCGCCGCGAGTGGTGTCACACAGCTCTGGCTAGACTGTGCTTCTTTTTCCCCCCGCAGGAGGCACCCATGGCCCATCCCATTTCCGTATCCCTGATTGGCGTTCCCACCGACGTGGGTGCGGGCCATCGTGGTGCCCGGCTTGGCCCGGAAGCGCTGCGCGTGGCGGGCCTGCCGGAGGCGCTGGAGGCGCGCGGCGTGGACGTGCGCGACCTGGGCAACCTGGACGGCCCGCGCAACCCGTGGACCGCCCCGGTCGAGGGTTACCGCCACCTGGATGAAGTGGTGGCGTGGAACCATGCACTGATGGAAGCCAGCTACGCCGAACTGCAGGCTGGCCGCATGCCGATCATGCTCGGTGGCGACCACTGCCTGGGCATTGGTTCGATCACCGCCGTGGCGCGCTGGTGCCGCGAACAGGGCAAGACCCTGCGCGTGCTGTGGCTGGATGCCCATTCGGATTTCAACACCAGCGACGTGACCCCGTCGGGCAACATCCACGGCATGCCGGTGGCCTGCCTGTGCGGCCTCGGCCCGGATGCGTTGACCCGCCTCGGCGGCACCGTGCCAGCGATCACCCCGGCGCAGATGCACCAGATCGGCATCCGTTCGGTGGACCCGGACGAGAAGCGCCTCATCAAGACCCACAAGGTGGATGTCTATGACATGCGCTACATCGACGAGAACGGCATGAAGCGCGCGGTGGAAGCCGCACTGGCCGGCATCGACGAGAACACCCACCTGCATGTCAGTTTCGATGTGGACTTCCTGGACCCGAGCATCGCGCCGGGCGTGGGCACCACTGTGCCGGGCGGGGTGAACTACCGCGAGGCGCAGCTGGTGATGGAGATGATCGCCGACACCGGGCGCATGGGTTCGCTGGACATCGTCGAGCTCAACCCCTTGCTGGACAAGCAGAATGCCACCGCCGAACTGGCCGTGGACCTGGTCGAAAGCCTGTTCGGCAAGTCCACCCTGATGCGTGACTGACGGCGCCGCCTGAACGGATCTGTGATCCGTTCACGCCCGCTCCACGCCACTGCCGCCAGATTGCACTTCACGCGGCGGTGGTGGGCGTTGGCCTTCTCCCGCCGAGCGAAACAATCCCATCCGCGAATGAAGCGGTGTAGCGGCAAACCCAAGGAGAAGCCCATGAAGCGCGTAGTTGCCCTGATGCTGTTGTCGATGTTCTCGGTGGCCCTGCTGGCCGGCTGCAACACCATTGCCGGTGCCGGCAAGGACGTGCAGAAGGCGGGCGAGAAGGTCGAGGACACCGCGAAGGGCCGTTGAGCCCTGCACGGAACGGAAAGAGAAAAGGCCGGGGATTTCCCCGGCCTTTTTTGTGCGTGCTTTTCGCTGCGTGCTGTCGAAGCGGAGTGAACCATTCAAGCAGGTGAGCATCTATTTCATTGCTGGTTGACCGGTATTCAACAGCCGCTGCGCGAAGCTGGAGCCACGGTAAGAACGCCGTTGCAACCAAGGACTCCCAGCAATGAACAAAGACATCATTTCCGGCAAGTGGTCGCAGCTGAAGGGCAAGGCCCAGGCCAAGTGGGGCGATCTGACCAACGACGACTTCGATGTGGCCGAAGGCAATGCCGAGTATCTGGCCGGTCGCCTGCAGGAACGTTATGGCTGGGCCAAGGACCGCGCGGAGAAGGAAGTGCGTGAGTTCCAGGACGCCGTGAGCAAGGACTACCCGGACTACAAGTAAGCACTTCGGTTTCCCCCACAACACAACGCCCGCACCGAGAGGTTGCGGGCGTTGTGTTGTCTGGGCGGGACGATCAGCGCGCCGGCGGGTCCGGCACATAGCGGTTCGGGAACGCCTGCGGCTCGCGCGGCAGGCGCGAGGGCGAATCCACCAGGATGCCGCGTGCGCGCAGGTTGCGGGCGCTGTCGTAACGCAGCTGCAGTACCTGTGCGGGGCTGCGGCTGGCGCGTTCGAAGTCGGTATCGCGCACCGAAGACTGCTCGCGAGCACCGTGGCCGGTGCCCAGCGCTGGCGCCTGCGACTTGCTGGAATAGCCCTCGATGCGGCTGCTGCTCGCGCTGGCATCGGCCGACGCTTCCGCCGCCGGGGCTGGCAGCGGCAGGCCACGGCGCAGGATCGGTTGCGGGTACCAGCGGCGCGCTTCCTCGAACACCGCCACGCCCACCACGCCGATGTTGTCCGGGCGGCCGGTGCGGCTGGCATAACTGCCGCTGGGGCTGCTGAACACGAACTGCGCCACTTCGTCCTGGCTCTTGCGCCAGCCGGTGATGTCGGCGCGCTGGCCGGGATTGAGCACGTAGCCGGTCTGCGAGGGATCGGCATCTTCGCCGGAGATGGCGTTGACGCCGTCCACCGACAGCACCACCAGCACCCGGCGCGGGCTGTCGTTGTACAGGCGCACGGCGTAGCGGTGGCCGCGCTCGCCGGCCACCCAGCGCTGGCCCTCGGCGGGGTAGCTGCGCAGTTCGGTGCCGCGGTTGCGGTCGACCAGGGCCATGCGCACGGGGCCGCCCTCGTACACCGGCGGCGGCATCGGGGCCGGGCGGAAGCCGGCCAGGGGCAGGATCAGCAGCAGGGGCAGCAGGCGTTTCATCGGGCGTCTCCAGCGGGGTTGCGTGAATGAACGCGCCGCAGGCCCTGACGGGGTTGGTGGCGTGCAAGGTAAACTGGCCCCGTTCATCGAAGGTTACCCCACGCAGTCATGACGACCCGAGTCCTTACCGGCATCACCCCCTCCGGCACGCCCCACCTGGGCAACTACGTTGGCGCCATCCGTCCGGCCATCGCGGCCAGCCGCGCGCCGGGGATCGAGAGCTTCTTCTTCCTGGCCGACCTGCACAGCCTGATCAAGTCGCAGGACCCGCAGCGCACCCAGCGCGCGACCCTGGAGATCGCGGCCAGCTGGCTGGCCTGCGGGCTGGACCCGGAACACGTGTGGTTCTACCGCCAGAGCGACATCCGCGAGACCACCGAGCTGATGTGGTTCCTGACCGCCATCGCCAGCAAGGGCATCCTCAACCGCGCGCATGCCTACAAGGCGGCCGTGGACAAGAACCGCGAGGAAGGCGTGGACGAGGATGCAGGCGTCAGCGCCGGCCTGTTCATGTACCCGGTGCTGATGGCCGCCGACATCCTGATCTTCAGGGCCAACCAGGTGCCGGTGGGCCGCGACCAGATCCAGCACATCGAGATGGCGCGCGACTTCGCCCAGCGCTTCAACCATGTGTACGGCAAGGAGTACTTCCCGCTGCCGGACGTGGTGATCGACGAGCAGGTGGCGACGCTGGCGGGCCTGGATGGCCGCAAGATGAGCAAGAGCTACCACAACACCATTCCGCTGTTCGTGCCGCGCGAGGAGCTGAAGAAGCTGGTGTTCTCGATCCTGACCGACTCGCGCGCACCCGGCGAGCCGAAGGACACCGAGGGCTCGGCGCTGTTCCAGATGTACCAGGCGTTCGCCACCCCGGAACAGACCGCGGAATTCGCCAAGGCGTTCGCTGCCGGCATCAGCTGGGGCGATGCCAAGCAGCAGCTGTTCGAGCGCATCGACAGCGAGCTCTCGCCGCTGCGCGAGCGCTACAACGCGCTGATGGCCGAGCCGGAGAAGATCGAGGCGCTGCTCAAGCGCCGTGGCCAGCAGCTGCGCGAGCAGCTGGCGGCACCGCTGCTGGACGAGCTGCGCCATGCGGTCGGCCTGCGTGATCTGTCCAGCGCGGGCGATATCGCCAGCGAGGATGCCGGCGTGGCCCGCGTGGCACCGCCGCTGTTCAAGCAGTACCGCGAAAAGGATGGCCGCTTCTACTTCAAGCTGACCGCTGGTGACGGCACGCTGCTGATCCAGAGCGAAGGCTTCGATTCGCCGCGCGATGCGGGCCAGCTGATCGCGGTGATCAAGCAGGCCGAGCAGGGTGACCAGCTGCAGAGCGAGCTGTTCAAGCTGGACGCCGAGGTGGACGCCGTGCTGGCTGCCCTGGCCATGCTGCGCGAAGCGTAAGGGGTAGTGCCGGCCGCTGGCCGGCAACTGCATAGGAAATGCCGGCCAGCGGCCGGCACTACCACGGCACTGCATAGGAAAACGCCGGCCAGCGGCCGGCACTACCCGTGAACGAAGGTCATGGCATGATGTCCGCGCGCCTCCGGCGCGATGACATGGAGTCTGCGATGGCCTGGTTGTCGCTGCTGCTGTTCCTGCCCTGGTTCCTGCTGCTGGGCAGCCTGTACTGGCTGTTCCCGCGCCAGCCGCGCACCGCGCGGCGGCGCCTGTTCGACAGCACCACCCTGGTGCTCGCATTCGCGCTGAGCATCGTGTCGATGCTGTGGGGCTACCGCATTGGCGTGGTGCAGCCGGGCGCCGGCCCGATCTGGCCGCAGGTGCTGGCGGTGCTGTACGCCTACGGCGCGTTCCTGGCGGTGCTGGTGTTGGCCCTGTTGCTGCGGCCGCGGTTCGCATTGCGCTCCGGCTGATCGGTAGTGCCGGCCGCTGGCCGGCACATGCATTCTCCTGGCTATCCCGAGGTTGCCGGCCAGCGGCCGGCACTACCCGACCAAAGCCGCATCGAACCCGGGCCGCCTGCGCGCCTACCATGGGGGTCTGTTCCCGATCCTGCCAGGTGCGTGCCGATGACCGCCGACCCCAGCATCCACACCATCGATACCGGCTTCCAGCGCCCGGATTTCGACGCGGCGTACCTGATCGTTGAAAACGGCCGCGCTGCGTTCGTCGACTGCGGTACCGGCCTGTCGGTGCCGGCGATGCTGCAGGCGCTGGCGGAGGCCGGCCTGGGCGTGGAGGCGGTGGACTGGCTGCTGCTCACCCACGTGCATCTGGATCATGCAGGCGGTGCAGGCCTGCTGATGCAGCAGTTGCCGAATGCGAAGGCGGTGCTGCACCCGCGCGGTGCGCCGCACATGATCGATCCGACCCGCCTGATTGCGGGTGCCACGGCGGTATATGGCGCCGAAGAGATCGCGCGCAGCTATGGCCGCATCGAGGCGATTCCGGAGCACCGTGTGGTGGTGGCCGAAGACGGCCACCGCATCGATCTGGCCGGCCGCGAGCTGGTGCTGCTGCATACCCCGGGCCACGCGCTGCACCACTACTGCGTGTGGGATGCGCGCAGCCGCAGCTGGTTCACCGGCGATACGTTCGGTATCTCCTACCGTGAGCTGGACAGTGCGCAGGGTGCTTTCATCTTCCCCACCTCATCGCCGGTGCAGTTCGATCCGGAGGCGATGAAGGCCTCGATCCGGCGCATGCTCGATTACGCGCCGCAAGCGATGTACCTGACCCACTACGGTCGTGTGGAACAGGTGGAGAAACTGGCCGACGACCTGTTCGAGCAGATCGATGCGATGGCCGCCATCGGCCGCCAGTGCGATGGCCGACCGGACCGCCACCGCTGCCTGCTGGCTGCGCTGCAGGCGCTGTACCTGGAACGTGCACAGCTGCATGGCTGTGCGCTGGACGATGCCGCGGTGACCGCTGTTCTGGCGATGGACATCGAACTCAACGCGCAGGGCCTGGCCTGCTGGCTGGACCGCGTATCGCGCTGACCTGGGCGCGCCCTGCCGGCGGGAATCCGGTGTGCCACTGGTAGATCCACGCCATGCGTGGATGACGTGGGCCCAGGCTGCGCCGTGATGTCACGACCACGTTACACTCTGGTGACTTCCAAGCTAGCCGTGGTACTGCCGTGAATCCGATGCGCGTGTTGCTGCTGTCGTCCTGCCTGTTTGTCGGTGGCCTGGCCCATGCGGCCAACGACCTGCCGGGTGGCGGTATCGATCCGCAGGCACTGTCGCGCCATGTGCATGTGCTGGCGTCGGATGAATTCGAGGGCCGCGCGCCGGCCACCGAGGGCGAAGAACGCACGGTGCAGTACCTGATCGAGCAGTTCCGCAGCTACGGCCTGCAGCCGGGTGGCGTGGATGGCAGCTGGGTGCAGCCGGTGCCGCTGGTGCGCGCACAGCTGGAGGGCGCGGCCAAGGCCAGCCTGTCGCTGAAGCAGGGCAAGCGCGCGCTGGCCAACGGCGTGGACGTGACCCTGCAGAGCCTGCAGCCGCGCAAGCGCGTGCAGATCAAGGATGCGCCGCTGGTGTTCGTCGGCTACGGCATCGACGCGCCGGAACGCCAGTGGAACGACTACAAGGATGTGGACCTGCACGGCAAGATCGCCGTCGTGCTGATCAATGACGCCGATTTCGAAGCCGATGCGCCGGGCGCGTTCGACGGCAAGGCGGTGACCTACTACGGCCGCTGGACCTACAAGTTCGAGGAAGCCGCGCGCCGTGGCGCCGAGGGCGTGCTGATCGTGCACGAGACCGCACCGGCCGCCTATGGCTGGGCCACGGTGAAGAGCTCGGGCACCTCGCCGCTGTTCGACATCGAGCGCGGCCAGGCCGAGGCGATGGCGCAGCACACGCCGCTGCGTGGCTGGATGCAGCGCGAACTTGCCGAGGCGATCTTCGCTGACGCCGGCTTGGACTTCGATGCCGAGAAGCGCAAGGCGATGCGTGCGGACTTCCGCCCGGTGGCACTGGACAACGCGAAGCTGAGCGTGGATTTCGCGCTCAAGCGCGAGCAGGTGGTGACCCGCAACGTGGTGGCCAAGCTGCCCGGTGGTGAACACGCCGACGAGGCGGTGATCTTCTCCGCGCACTGGGATGCCTTCGGCATCGGCCAGCCGGACGCCAAGGGTGACCGCATCCGCCGCGGTGCGATCGACAACGCCACCGGTGTGGCCACCGTGCTGGAACTGGGCCGCGTGTTCGCCGCCGGCCCGCAGCCGCAGCGCACGCTGTACTTCGTGGCCCTGACCGCCGAAGAGAAGGGCCTGCTGGGTGCCAGCTACTACGCCGCGCACCCGCTGGCGCCGCTGGACAAGACCGCTGCAGTGCTGAACATCGAAATGTTCAGCCCGGATGGCGCGACCCGTGACATCGCGTCGTGGGGCAAGGGCCGGGTCTCACTGGAGGGTGACCTGGAGCGCGTGGCCAAGGTCCGCGGCCGCAGCTACAGCCCGGACCCGAACCTGGAAGCCGGCTTCTTCTACCGTGCCGACCATTTCGCCTTCGCCCGCCTGGGCGTGCCGGCGATCACCATCGGCCCGGGCCTGGACAAGCTGGACGGTGGCGTTGAAGCCGGCCGCGCGCTGCGCGAGAAGTACTTCGCCGACTGCTACCACCAGGCCTGCGATGCGTGGACGCCGAGCTGGGACCCGAGTGGCCACGCCGCCGACACCCTGCTGGTCTACGACCTGGGAGCCGAGCTGGCCAACAGCCGCCGCTGGCCGACGTGGGAAAAGGAATCGGAGTTCCGCGGCGCGCGCGACAAGAGCGAAGCGGCCCGCCGTTGAGGTAGTGCCGGCCGCTGGCCGGCAACTCCCTGCTCTTTCCGGAGGTTCATGAGGTTGCCGGCCAGCGGCCGGCACTACCGAAAGAGGTGGCGTTGCCGGCCAGCGGCCGGCACTACCGAAAGAGGTGGCGTTGCCGGCCAGCGGCCGGCACGCCCGGGTATTCGTCAGCGCCGGCGCAGCAGCGTCCACGCACCCCAGCCACTGGCGGCGAGCGCTGCCAGATAGCACGCCACCATCGTGCGCAGTCCAACCGGCGACCCTGCATTGATGCCGCGATGCAGGCGCAGCTGCAGCGAGCTGTGGCCGCTGCCCAGGTCCACCGCCAGCTGCAGCGCCAGCGCGGCGCAGAACACCAGCAGGGCAATCCCGAATCCGATGCGCGGCCACGCGGCCTGTGCGCTGGGGCGGCGCAGCAGCCAGGCCAATGCCGTGGCTGTGGCCAGCGTCGCCGCGATCCACATCAACGGCGTGGCGGGAGACGCAGCGGCCACCGGCATTGCACCGGTGGCCGCGATCAGGGCAACGCGCTTACTTGCGGGTGCCGTCGAGCCAGTTCGGGCCCTTGTTGGTGAGGAAGAACACATAGACCACCAACGATACCGCGATCGTCGCGGTCACGTAGATGGCGAACCAGTCGACGTGGCCGGTCTTCAGCGCGCCCTGGTACAGCAGTGGGGCGGTGCCGCCGAACAGCGAGTTGGCCAGTGCGTAACCCAGGCCCACGCCCAGTGCGCGCACATGGGTGGGGAACAGCTCGGCCTTCACCACCGCGTTGATGGAGGTGTAGCCGGTGAGGATGACGAACGCCATGGCCAGGGTCAGGAAGGCCAGGGTGGCGTCATGCTGGTGCGGCAGCTGGGTGATCAGGTACCAGCTGTACAGCACGCCGCCGACGCCGAAGAACACCAGCAGGGTCTTGCGCCCGATGATGTCCGACAGCCAGCCACCGACCGGCTGCAGCACCATCAGGAACGCCAGCACGCCCAGGTTGATCAGGGTGCCGGTCATCGGATCGTTGCCGGCGAAGGCGCTCTGGATCATCTTCGGGCCGTTCACCGAGTAGGTGTAGAAGGCCACGGTGCCGCCGGCGGTGATCAGGAAGCACAGCAGCAGCGGCCGCCACTGGTGCACGAACAGTTCGTACATCGAGCCGGACTTCTGCGCCTTGCCCTCGCGTGCGGCCTCGATGGACGACTCCGACAGCGACTCGTCCATGCCACGACGCAGCCAGAACACCACCACTGCGGCGATGCCACCGATGCCGAAGGCGATGCGCCAGCCCCACTCGGAGATTTCCGGCTTGCCCCAGAAGGTCAGCATCAGCAGTAGCGTCAGCTGGGCCAGCACATGACCACCGACCAGGGTGACGTAGTGGAAGGACGACAGGAAGCCGCGGCGGCCGGGAATGGCGGCCTCGGACATGTAGGTGGCGCTGGCACCATATTCGCCACCGGTGGCGAAGCCCTGCAGCAGGCGCGCGAACAGCAGGATCACCGCGGCCCAGATGCCGATGCTGGCGGCGGTGGGGGTGATGGCGATCAGGAACGAACACAGCGCCATCAGCGTGACCGAGACGGTCAGCGCAAGGCGGCGGCCATGGCGGTCGGCGAAGCGGCCGAAGAACCAGGCACCGATCGGGCGCATCAGGAAGGTCGCCGCGAAGATCGCCCACACGTACATCGTGGAGTTCTTGTCGTCGGGCGAGAAGAACTGCGATTCGAAGTACACGGCGAACACCGAGTACACGTAGACGTCGTACCACTCCACCAGGTTGCCGGCGGAGCCTTTGAGGGTGTTGGAGATCGACCGCCGCAGGGCGGCGCGGTCGTTCGCGGGGACAGCAGGTTGGGACGTGGTGCTCATCTGGGTGGGAATCCTCGATGCGGCGCGTCCGTGCGCAGGGAAAACGGCGCCCGGCCTTGGGGCGGCGCGGCCGGGCAGCCCTCTTGGTACTGCATCGACCGTCAACACGGGGTAGCAGACCAGAGCAGGGTGCATGGATGGATGACAGCGTGCCACCGTATGGGGTCCCGGACCATACTCAAAACGTCCTAGAATCCGCCTTCCCCCGGCTCCCTGGTGTGTCATGTCGGCTCCCCCCTCTTCGTCTGCGGCTGCCCCCCGGGGTGGCCTTGTCGCGCTGGCACTGCTGCTGGTCTACGTGGTCTGGGGCTCGACCTACCTGGGCATCGCCAAGGCCCTGCACGGCGGCGCACTGCCGCTGACGATGGTCTCCGGCAGCCGCTTCATCATTGCCGGTGGCCTGATGTTCCTGGCCTTGCGCCTGTTCTGGAAGATGCCGAACCCGACCCTGCGGCAGTGGCGCAACCTGGTCATCATGGGCGTGACCATGCTGGTGCTGGGCAACGGCATGGTGGTGCTGGCCGAGCGCGAGGTGTCCTCGGGCCTGGCCGCCACCGCAGTGGCCTCGGTGCCGCTGTGGATGGCGCTGTTCTCGGCGCTGCGTGGCCAGCACGCCAGCAAGGGCGAATGGCTGGGCATCGCCATCGGTTTCCTGGGCGTGGTCTGGCTCAACGCCGGCAGCAGCCTGACGGCCTCGCCGACCGGGCTGGTGCTGCTGCTGATCGCGCCGATCGGCTGGGCCTTCGGTTCGGTGTGGGCGCGTGGGCTGGACCTGCCGGGCCCGTTCATGACCGCTGCCGGGCAGATGGTCTGCGGTGGCGTGCTGCTGGTGCTGATCGGCCTGGCGGTAGGCGAGCGCCCGACCACGCTGCCCGATACCGGTGGCCTGCTGGCGATGGCCTACCTGTGCGTGTTCGGCTCCATCGTCGCGTTCACCGCCTACGTGTGGCTGCTGCAGAACGTGCGCCCCGCGCTGGCGGGCAGCTACGCGTACGTCAATCCGGTGATCGCGGTGCTGCTGGGCGCACTGCTCAACGGTGAACGGTTCGGCTGGCGCGACCTGTTGGCGATGGTGGTGATTCTTCTGGGTGTGGTGGTGCTGACGATGGCAAGGACGAGAAAGAAATGAGCATGGATGAGAAAGAACAACGCCGGGGCCTGCTGGTCACTGCGTCCACCTTCGTGATCTGGGGCCTGGTCCCGGTGTACTGGCACCTGCTCAACGAGGTGCCCTCGTTCCAGATCATCGCCCACCGCATCATCTGGAGCACCGTGCTGGTGCTGGGCTGGCTGCTGATCAGCTCGCGCCTGGGCTGGTGGCAGAAGATCGCCGCACAGCCGCGCGCGCTGCCGATCCTGCTGGTGTCGAGCCTGACCATCGCCTTCAACTGGGGCCTGTACATCTGGGCGGTCAACGCCGGCCATGTCATCGAGACCAGCCTGGGCTACTTCATCAACCCGCTGGTGAACGTGCTGCTGGGCGTGCTGGTGCTGAAGGAACGCCTGCGCCGCCTGCAGTGGGTGGCGGTGGCGATGGCGGCGGTGGGCGTGGCCTGGCTGACCATCGACGCCGGCACACCACCGTGGATCGCGCTGGGCCTGGCCTGTTCGTTCGGCCTGTATGGCCTGCTGCGCAAGCTGGTTTCGGTCGACCCGGTGGCCGGCTTGGGCGTGGAAAGCATGTACCTGTTCCTGCCGGCGCTGGCCTTCGCGATCTGGGCCGAGAATGGCCACGGTGGCGCGTTCTTCCATGGCTGGGGCTGGCGCAACGACCTGCTGCTGATCTTCGGCGGCGCAGTCACCGCCGTGCCGCTGATCGGCTTCGCCTACGGCGTGAAGCGCATTCCGCTGTCGCTGGTCGGCATCCTGCAGTACATCGCGCCGAGCCTGCAGCTGCTGCTGGGTGTGTTCTTCTTCCACGAAGCGTTCGACACCGCCAAGGCGATCGGCTTTGCCGCGATCTGGGCCGGCCTGGTGCTGTTCGTCGGCGACAACATCCGCACGATGCGCGCCAAGCGCTAGCGCCGCGTCCGCTCGGCTGACACGTGTGCACAAAAAAGAGCGGCGCCCCGAGGGGCGCCGCTCTGCTTCCATCCACAGCCAGGAGAGAGTTGGCTGTGACGGGAACGCGGTTGCAGGCTTAGAAGCGCTGCTGGTACTTCATGTACATGAAGCGGCCGATGTCGAAGCCACCGTAGTAGGTGAAGCTGCTGTTCGGCTGGCTGTACATGATCGGACCCTGGTGGTCGAAGACGTTGTTCACGCCCAGCGACACGGTGCCGTCCCACGGCAGGCTGTAACGCAGCTGCAGGTCGTGGAAGGTGTTGGAGCCTACCTTGTTGGTCGGCGATGCACTGGTGTACGACGAACTGAAGCCCGGCAGGTTGCACTCGTCCATGTACGAGCACTTCTCCTTCATGCTGGAGTAGTAGCGCGCGGTCCAGCCGATGCCGAGGTCGCCGTACTGCCAATCCAGGTTGAAGGTCGAGCGGACGCGGAAGTCGCCGCCCCAGCTGGTGCGCTGCTCCACCGGCGTGGTCGCGGCGTTGTCGTTGCGCTGCTTCAGGTAGTCGGTGTAGGTGGTGTTCCAGTTGACGGCGAACTGGCCGAACGTGGTTTCCGGCAGGCGGTAACGCACGTTGATGTCATAGCCGGCGGTTTCGCGGAAACCGGCATTGACCAGCGAGCGGTCCAGGCTGTTGACCTGGCCGTTGCTGCCACGGGTGAAGCGACCACAGGCGGCGTCCGAACCTTGCACATAGCACTGCTCGAGAATGCTGTTGGTGGTCTCGGAGACGATGGCGTTGTTGATGCGGATCTTCCACCAGTCGAGGCTGACATCCAGGCCGGCCACGAAGTCCGGGCTGTACACCAGGCCCACGGTCCAGGTCTTGGCGGTTTCCGGCTTCAGCGCCGCGTTGGAACCCGAGTTGAAGTCGACGGTCGACTGCTGGCCCGGCTTGGTGGCAACGGTGCCATCGCTGTTGAGCTGGCGGAAGTTGGCCGGCACCTTCAGCGCCTGGCAACGGGCAGCAACGGTCGGGCTGGTGGCCGCGGTACCGAACGAGGTATCGCACGGATCGGTGAACGAATCGCGGGTGCTGACGGTACCGCCGTACAGGTCATCCACGGTGGGCGCACGGAAGCCGGTGCCATAGGTTGCGCGGACCAGCAGGCTGTCGATCGGCTTCCACTTCAGGCCGAACTTGCTGTTGGTGGTCGAGCCGAAGTTGTTGTAATCCGAGTAGCGACCGGCCACGTCCAGCGACAGTTCGCGCGCGAACGGCAGATCGGCCAGCAGCGGCACCTGCAGCTCCAGGTAGACCTCGTTGAGCGAGTAGTCGCCACGGGTCGGCTGGCCGCTGGTGCCGGTAATCTCACCCTTCTGCACCCGCATGTCCGGCGTGTAGCTGGCTTCTTCGCTGCGGTGCTCGAAGCCCATCGCGCCCATGATGTCGCCGGCCGGCAGGGTGAACAGCGAACCGGAGATGTTGGCGCTGGCCACCTTGGTGGTGCTCTTCATCTTGTCGACGAAGCGGGCGAACAGGTAGTCCTGTACGTCCTGGTTGCTCAGCGAGCCCGGGCCGGTATAACCCATCGGCGCAGCCGGGTTCCACGGCACGCAGCCGGCGATCACCGCACCCGGTGAGCCGCAGCGGGCCACGTTGCCATCCATGAAGGACGGGCCGACGGCCTGGTTGACGTGCGGCTGGTACATGCTGCCGGTACCGATGCGCTCGCCTTCATTGCGGTTGTACATGTAGCTGACGTTCCAGTCCCAGTACCGCGAACCGGTTTCGAAGCTGCCTTCCAGGCCGATGCTGGCGCGCTTGGTCTCCAGATTGTTCTCGGTGCCGCGCGGCAGCTCCTCGGAGCGGTGCGCGAACAGCACATCCTGGCCCCACAGGTTGAACGTGCTGTCCTTGGACAGGGCGGCACGGCTGCCGTTGCGCGCCTGGGCGGCGCTGACCGAGTACGGGTAGCCGGCCAGCTGCTTGGTCGATTCGCGCTTGCTGTACAGCGCGTCGGCGACGATGCGCAGGTCGTCGGTGATCGAGAAGCCGCCGTTGGCGAACACCGAGGTGCGCTCCAGGCCGGTCAGCAGGCTCATGTTGGTCTTGCTGTTGGCACCATCGGCCGGATCCGGCGCGTGGAAGTTGCCCTTCTGGCTCGGATCGCCGCCCGGGCCCACGGTCAGGTTCTTGCCACCGACGGTGACGTAGCCCCACGGGGTGTTGCCGTTCAGGTTGTCGGTCGGGTGGCGCGGGCCGTTGGGATAGCGGCTGAACTCGCGATCCTTGCCCAGCACTTCGTCTTCCTTGGTGCGCTCAGCACCCACGGTGAACCAGCCGCGGTCGAAGGTCTTGCCGAAGGTGGCGCTGTAGGAGCGCTTCTGGCCGTCGCCTTCACCGTACTGGCCGACGTAGACGCTGGCTTCGCCACCGTCGAAGTTCTTGCGGGTAATGATGTTGACCACGCCGGCGATGGCGTCCGAGCCGTACAGCGCGGACGCGCCATCGGTCAGCACTTCCACGCGCTCGACGATGGCCGACGGAATCGAGGCCAGGTCGGAGTAGCCGCCGGCGCTGACGCCCATGCGGCGGCCGTCGATCAGCACCAGGCTGCGTTCCGGGCCGAGGTTGCGCAGGCTGACGTACATGCCGCCGAAGTCGCGCGAGGAGGTCAGCGAAGACGCGCGGCTCATGCTCGGCGAACCAGCAGCGGGAATGTCCTGCAGGATGTCGGCGACGTTGACGTAGCCCTTCTTCTCGATCTCGGCGCGGTTGAGCGCGATCACCGGCTGTGCGGTCTCGACACTGGCCTGGCGGATGCGCGAGCCGGTGATTTCGATGCGGTCGAGGGTGGTGGTGGCGTCGCCGGTGCTCTGTGCGAAGGCGGGGGTGGTGCAGCTGGCGGCCAGCGCGATGACGATCGCGTTGCGCAGCGGATTGGTTTTCAGGGACATCCGTGAAATCTCGTGTTTCAGTAAAAACAAGCGCCCGTTCTATGGGCGCGTGGGGTGCTGCAAACCAACGTGGGGGGCGCGATTCTAGAATGTTTCCATTCGTAACTGTTTGTCTCTGCGCCACGGATGTGCGCGAAAATGAATCGCAACCAACAATCCACAGATGCGCTGTGCGCAGCGTCACGCGCGCTGCGTTTGCGATGGGCAGAGGCATCGATAGCGGCGGATTTCCCGCAATCTGTAGCAGTGCGTGTGCGCAGGCATCCATCCACGCATGGCGTGGATCTACTGGACGTACTGGTTCATCACCCGGCCTGGCTGCATCGCCCTGAGTAGATCCACGCCATTCGCGGATGACGCGCAAGAAAAAGGGACGGAGCGTTCGCTCCGTCCCCTGCGCAATGCGCGTTGTATCGCTGCGTGATGCTCAGGTTTCGCGCAACGCCGTGGTGATGGGCAACCGCGCCGCGCGCAGCGCCGGGAACAGGCCGCCGACCAGGCCGATGCCCAGCGCCCATTTCAGGCCGGTCCACAGCAGTTCCGGCGACACATGGAACTTGAACACCACTGCGCTGAAGTTGCTGCCGATGGTGGACACGCTGTAGCCATTGAACAGCAGCCATGCCACCGCGCACCCCAGCAGGCCGCCGAGCAGTGCCAGCAGCATCGTCTCCAGCATCACCGCCGTCACCACCGGCAGGCCGCGGAAGCCGATCGCGCGCATGGTGGCGATCTCGCGCGCACGCGTGGCGACCGCCGCGTACATGGTGTTGAGCGCGCCGAACACCGCACCGACCGCCATGATGGTGCCGATCACCTTGCCGAGGATGTCGATCAGCTTGGTCAGCCCGCCGCCCTGCTTGCTGTAGTAGACGCGGGTGGTTTCCACGTCCAGTTTCAGGCGCGGGTCGGCGGCGACGGCGGCCTTGAACTGCTCGAAGCCGGCCTTGCCATCGGTGCGCACGCTGATCGACTGCCACGCACTGCGCTGGTAGGTGGTGGCCAGCGTATCGGCGTCGGTCCACAGTTCCGAGTCATGCGCATCGCCGGTGGCGAACACACCCACCACGGTCCAGGTCTGGTTGCCCAGGGTCAGCGTCTTGCCAACGTCCAGATCGCGGAACTGGCCCTTGGCGCCCTGGCCGACCACGATCTCGCGCAGGCCGGTGGCGAACGTGCGGCCTTCGACGATCTTGACCTTGTCATGCACCGCCCACGCCTGCGGGCCGACGCCGCGGAACTGCGCGTTGACGTCGGTGCCGTCGGACTTCGATACCAGGTTGACCACCTGCGACAGCTCCGGCGACAGCAGCGGCCGGCCTTCGGCATCGCGAGTGATGCCGGGCAGAGTGGACAGCGTCGGCACCTGTTCGCGGGTGATGACCGAGTTGGTTTCGGCCTGCGAGCCGCCGCGCAGCACGATGGCAGTGGTGTCATCGCCGGTGTTGTTGAGCGTGGCCTGGAAGCCTTCGCCCATCGCCAGCATCGCCACCAGCACGCCGACCACGCCAGCGATGCCGACCACGATCACCGAGGACGCGCCCCAGCGCTGCGGCAGGCTGGCCACGCCGATGCGGGTGGCGGCCAGTGCCAGTCGCCCACCGCGGGTCAGCAGCAGCCACAGTGCCACCAGCACGGCCACGGCCAGCACGCCGATCCACGGCAGGCTGATCCACAGCACCAGGCCGATCACCAGCAGCAGCACCGTCACGCCGTTGCCCAGCCACTTCTTGAGTTTGCTCTTGAACATGTCTGCGTTCTCCTCAGCGGCCGGCCAGTGCGTCGACGATCTTCAGGCGCTTGGCACGCAGCGCCGGCAACAGGCCGACGATGATGCCGATCACCACGATCAGGCCCAGCCCCATCAGCCAGGTCGGGGTCGGCACGTGCGGCGGCAGCATGCCCATGCTCTTCGGCCCGATCGCCGGCAGGATCAGCGCGGCCAGGCCCATGCCGATCAGGCCGCCCAGGCCGATCAGCAGCACCGACTCCACCATCACCAGGGTGAGCACGGTGCTGTCCTTGAAGCCCAGTGTCTTCAGCGTGGCCAGTTCGGGTACGCGCTCGCGCACGGCCTGCGCCATGGTGTTGCCGGTCAACAGCAGCAGGGTGAAGAACACCGCGCCCATGATCGAGGTGACGATCATGCCGATGTCCGCGAACTGCTTGACGAAGGCCTGCTGGAACGCTGATTCGGTCTGGGTCTTGGTCTCGTGGTCGGAGTTGGCCGAGATCGCGTCGATCGCCTGCGCCACCCGCGAGGACTGGTCCGGATTGTCCAGCGTCACCGTGTACCAGCTCACCTGGTTCTTGATGTAGTCGTTGGATTCATCGAAGTACTTCCAGTTCATCATCAGCTGGCGTTCTTCGTTGGCGGCCAGCGCACGGTCCTTGGAGCGGTAGATGCCCTTCAGTTCCAGCGGCCAGTCGTTGCTGCCGCCACGCGGGAAGATCGTTGCCTGCAGCGGGATGGTGTCGCCGATCTTCCAGCCGAACTGCTTGGCCAGGGTCTCGCCGACGATGGCACCGGTGCGGGTCTGCTTCCAGTCCTCCAGCTGCGCCGGGTCGATCTGCAGCTCGCGGTAGACATCGAAGTAGTTGGGTGACACCGAGAAGTTCGGGAAGAAGTTCTTCGGATCCTGGTAGATGCCGCCGAACCACATGCCGTAGGCCACATCACGCACACCGGCCACCTGGCGGATCTGCGTTTCCAGGCGGATCGGCAGAGACTGGGTGATCGACAGCCGCGACGCCACCACCAGGCGGTTGGCGCCTTCCACGCTGCCGCCGGAGGTGAATGCCACGCGTACCGAGTCGAGCATGCCGAACAGCAGGAACGCAGCCACCACCGACAGCAGGGTCAGCAATGTACGGGTGCGGCTGCGGAACAGCTGCGCCCACACCAGGGAGAAATACTTCATCGCCGTAGCCTCCGTCAGTGGGCCAGCGGCGCGTCGGCCAGCTCGCCCTTGTCCAGGTGCACCGTGTGCGTGGCGTACTCGGCGGCCTTCGGGTCATGGGTGACCATGATGATGGTCTTGCCGTGCTCGCGGTTGAGCTGCTGCAGCAGGCCGAGGATTTCCTCGGCAGACTGGCGGTCGAGGTCGCCGGTCGGTTCGTCGCAGATCAGGAAAGTCGGGTCGGAGACGATTGCGCGCGCGATCGCCACGCGCTGCTGCTGGCCGCCGGACAGTTCATTCGGGCGGTGGCTGCGGCGGTCGGCCAGGCCGACCAGGGTCAGCGCGATCTCGGCGTTGCGCTTGCGCTGCGCCGCATTGAGATGGGTCAGCAGCAGTGGCAGTTCCACGTTCTTCTGCGCGGTCAGCATCGGCATCAGGTTATAGAACTGGAACACGAAGCCGACGTGGTGGCTGCGCCAGGTCGACAGCTGGCCGCCACTCATCTGGTCGATGCGCTCGCCTTCGATGCTGATCTCGCCGCCGCTGGGGTTGTCCAGACCACCGATCAGGTTGAGCAGGGTGGTCTTGCCCGAGCCGGACGGGCCCATCAGCGCAACGAAGTCGCCGCTGGCGATGTCCAGGTCGATGCCGTGCAGCACCTGCACCTTTTCGGGGCCGCGCTGGTAGGTCTTGGTGATGTTGCGCAATGAAACCAGGGTCGACATGGGTGGTTCTCCACGGAAGGCGGGAAACGGGGAAGCACCACGGCGGTGGCCGCAGGCATGCGTCGAGCGGTGTTGCCGGCGGCGCCCGCAGGCGCCAGGCCGTTACTGCGCTTGTTTCTGTTGCACCTTGGCGCCGTCGCGCAGGGTGTCCGGCGGGTTGACCACCACCGATTCACCCGCGCTCACGCCCTTGAGGATCTGGCGATCCTTGCCCATCGCCTGGCCAGCCTCGACCGTGCGCTGCTGCACGCGGTTCTGGTCGCCCAGCACGAAGGCCACCGAGGCGCCCTCGCGCTGGACCACGGCGCCACTTGGCACGCGCACGCCCTGCGGCTTGGCGGCCGCCTGCGGCTGTGCCTGTTCCAGGAAGCTGACCCGCACGCCCATCTCCGGCACGATGCGCGGGTCCTTCACCTTCAGCGCCACGCGTACCTTCACCGTGGCCTTGCCGCGGTCGGCGGTGGGGATGATGGCGATCACCTCACCCGGAATCTTCCATTCCGGGTAGGCGTTGAGCGTGGCTTCCACCGGCATCTTCGGCTGCACGCGGCCGATGAAGGCTTCGCCGACCTCGACTTCGATCTCCAGCGAGTCCATGTCGACGATGGTGCCGATACCGGTGCGGGTAAAGCCGCCGCCGGCCGACAGCGGCGAAACGATTTCGCCGGGCTGCGCAGCCTTGGCGGTGACCACGCCGGAGAACGGCGCGCGCACGATGTTGTTGTCCACGCCCAGGTCGGCGATGGCCAGCTGGTCGTTGGCCACCTTGACGTTGCGCTGTGCGGTGTCCAGCTGTGCCCGCAGGCTGTCGCGCTGGGCCACCGCCTGGTCGTACTGCGAGCGCGACACCAGCTGCTGGCCGACCAGTGCCTGCAGGCGGCTGGCTTCAGCGGCGGCCTGCTTCTGCTGTGCTTCCAGCCCGGCCACCTGGCTGCGTGCGGCCTGTAGCTGCGAGGCATACAGGCTGCGCTGCGCGTCGGCATCGATCGGGTCCAGCGTGGCCATGATCTGGCCCTGCTCCACGCGCATGCCTTCCTCGATCATCACCTCGCGAACCTTGCCAGTGATCTTGGCCGAGACCGTGGCCATGCGCCGCGCAACGACATAGCCGCTGGCGTCGAGCACCGAACTGCTGGCGTTGCCCTGCTGGATGGCCACCGCCGGCGCGGTTTCCACGTCCACCGCTGGCGTACGCCCGAACAGGGCGAAAGCGACAGCGGCCAGCAACAAGACGACCACGATGATCGCGATCCACAGCCAGCGGCGGCCACCACCACTGCCACTCCCTCCGGAGGCGGGCGGCGGGGACTTGCGGTCGATACGGAGTTCCTTCAACAGCTCGGCAGAAGCGTTCATTCGTTCCATCACAGGCGTTCGGGCGGGTGTGACCGGAAGGGCGGACGGCGGCGGTTCCGGCGGTGGAGCGTGCGGCACAGCATGAAGGCAGGCACAGCGATGACGGCAGTGACAGCTGTCACCCGATGACACTGACGGCGGCAACTGCGAAATGTGACCACGGCGGCACAGGATGGCAACGTCCCCGCTACCGGTACCGCCCATGGATCCGATCGCCCCGTCGCTGGCCCGCCTGCAGCAGGTGCAGGTGCGTTACCGCGACCATACCGCCCTGCATGGCATCGACCTGCAGGTCCGCGCTGGCCAGGTGCTGGCGCTGCTGGGCCGCAACGGTGCCGGCAAGAGTACCGCGATCAGCGTGTTGTTGGGCCTGCGCCGCGCCGATGGCGGGCAGGTCGAACTGCTCGGCGGCGACCCGCAGCAGCGCGCCAGCCGTATCGGCCTGGGCGTGATGCTGCAGAGCACCAGCCTGCCGCCGATGCTGCAGGTGGACGAACTGGTGGCACAGGCCAGCGCCTGCTATCCCGACCCGATGCCGTTGCAGGAGGTGCTGCAGCGTGCTGGCCTGCAGGCGCTCGCGCGCCGCCGCTACGGCCAGCTGTCAGGTGGCCAGCAGCGCGCCGTGCAGTTCGCCATCGCGCTGTGTGGCCGCCCGCGCGTGCTGTTCCTGGACGAGCCCACCACCGGCCTGGACATCCAGGCGCGGCAGGCGATGTGGCAGGCGATCCGGCAGCTGGTGGCCGAAGGCTGTGGTGTGCTGCTGACCACCCATTACCTGGAGGAAGCCGAAGCGCTGGCGCAGCAGGTGGTGGTGCTGGAGCAGGGCCGGGTACTGGCCGACGCGCCGCTGAGCGAGCTGCGGCTGGCCGATCGGCCGCGCCGCATCCGCTGCCGCAGCGGGTTGCCCATTGCGGACGTGCAGCAGTGGCCGGGCGTGCAGGAGGTGCAGCGCGACGGCGAGCACCTGCAGCTGCTGGCGAGCCCGGCCGAGCCTGTGGTGGCGCGCCTGCTGGCCGCCGATGCGCAGCTGCGCGAACTGGAAGTACAGGGCGCGGCGCTGGCCGACGCCTTCCTCGACATGACCCGGGAGGCCGCATGAACACCCTTGTCCGTACCACCGGATTGCCGCTGCCTGCATGGCGACAGGCACTACGTCCGTACCGCGCCGAGCTGATGGCCGAACTGCGCCGCGCCTGGCGCACGCCGGCGTTCGCGGTGCCCTCGCTGCTGTTCCCGGTGCTGTTCTACCTGCTGTTCGGCGTGCTGCTCGGGCGCGGTCATGCGCCGTTGTACCTGTTGGCCACCTACTGCGTGTTCGGCGCGATGGCCCCGGCCCTGTTCGGCTTCGGCGTGCAGTTGGCGCTGGATCGTGAAGGCGGCCTGCTGACCCTCAAGCGCGCGCTGCCGATGCCGGCGGCGGCACCGCTGCTGGCACGGCTGGCGATGGCGGTGATGTTCGCGCTGCTGGTGGCGTTGCTGCTGATCGGCGTCGCACGCGTGTTCGGTGGTGTGCAGCTGCAGGCGTTGCAGATGGTGCAGCTGCTGGTGGTGGCGGGCCTGGCGGCACTGCCGCTGGGGGCGATTGGCTTGCTGATCGGCAGCCATGTCAGTGCCAGCGCGGCACCGGCGATGGTCAATCTGGTCTACCTGCCGTTGGCCCTGCTGTCGGGCCTGTGGCTGCCGTTGTCTGTGCTGCCCACGCTGTTCTCGACGATGGCCCCACTGTGGCCGACCTGGCATCTGGCGCAGCTGGCGCTGCCGGTGGTCGGGCTGCCGTCGGTGGGCAGCCTCGCCGGCCACCTGCTGGTGCTGCTGGCGGTCACGGTGGTGGCGCTGCTGCTGGCGCGCCGTCGCCTGCGCCGGATCGGCTGAACTGGCATGATCGGCAGCGATCGTCCCCGCCTGGATTCTCCCGTGTCGTCGAGCTGGCTTGCGTCCCTGCTGCGCCCTGCGCCGGATTCGGCGGTGGCCGAACTGCTGCGACGTGGCAAGTCGCCCTGGAGCGGAGCGATCCACCTGCTGTGGTCGGTATGGATCTTCCTCACCCCGGTGCTGGGCAATGGCTTCACGCTGCGCTGGCTGCTGCTGACCCTGGCCAGCTACCCGCTGTTCCTGCTGCTCTATGCCAGGGTGATGCTGTCGCCACGGCACCATGGGTGGCGCTATGCGCTGGGTATGATCGTGATGGCCCTGGTACTGCTGCCCTGGTACCCCTCGGGACTGAGCTACTTCGTGTTCGGCTGCGTGATGATCCGCATGAGCGGGCGCAGCAGCTGGTGGGCGTACCTGCTGCAGCTGACCGCGCTGAACCTGCTGTTCTGCGGCACCGCGCTGTACTTCGGCTATCCGTGGCAGGCCATGGTGTGGATGCCGGCGGTGTCGTTCATCGTCGGGCTGGTGGTGAACGTGGAGGCCCTGAGCCAGCAGCGCGACGTTGCCCTGCAGCTGTCGCAGGACGAGGTGCGGCGACTGGCCACCACCGCCGAGCGCGAGCGTATCGGCCGCGACCTGCATGATCTGCTGGGGCACACGCTGTCGCTGATCACGCTGAAGCTGGAGCTGGCACGCAAGCTCTACGATCGCGATGACGCGCGTGCACGGCAGGAGATCGGCGAGGCCGAGGACATTGCACGCGAAGCGCTGGCACAGGTGCGCAGTGCAGTGACCGGCATCCGCGCCAGCGACCTTGCTGGCGAGCTGGCATCGGCGCGCCTGCTGCTGGAATGCCAGCAGGTACATCTGCAGTACACGGCGCCACCTGCGATGCCGGTGGAGGTGGAGCGCGGGCTGGCGTTGGTGTTGCGCGAGGCGGCGACCAACATCGTGCGCCATGCGCAGGCGACCCGGGTGCAGGTGGATTTCATGCTTGAGGAACGACAGTTGGCGATGCAGATACGCGATGACGGCCGTGGCGGCGTGCAGGCCGAGGGCAATGGGTTGAGTGGCATGCGTGAGCGGGCCGCAGCACTGGGTGGCCAGTTGACGCTGCAGTCGCCGCGCGGGGCGGGCACCGTGCTGACGGTACGCGTGCCGTTGATGGCCGCGACCACGCCGCTGTCGCCCACGTCGTTGGCGCAGGACGGTGTCGCATGATCCGCATCCTGCTGGCCGAAGACCAGGCCATGGTGCGCGGTGCGTTGTCGGCGCTGCTCGGCCTGGAGCCGGACATCGAAGTGCTGGGCAGTGCTGCCGATGGCGAGGCCGCGTGGCGGATGCTGCAGCAGCTGCAGCCGGACATTCTGGTCACCGACATCGAGATGCCTGGCTTGTCCGGTCTGGAACTGGCGCAGCGCATCGCCCGCCACGAACTGCCGATCAGGGTGGTGATCGTGACCACCTTCGCCCGCGCCGGTTTCCTGCGTCGCGCGCTGGAGGCGGGGGTGCTGGGCTACCTGCTGAAGGACGCACCGGCCGAGAACCTGGCCGATGCCCTGCGCAAGGTGAAGCAGGGCATTCGTGCGATCGATCCGCAGTTGGCGCTGGATGCATGGTCGCAGGCCGACCCGCTGACCGACCGCGAACGCCGCGTGCTGCGGCTGGCGGGCGAGGGCCGCACCGCCAGCGAGATCGCCGAGCAGCTGGGGTTATCGCACGGTACGGTGCGCAACTACCTGTCCGAGTGCATCGGCAAGCTGGGCGTGGCCAATCGGATCGAGGCGTACCGGCTGGCGCGGCAGAAGGGGTGGCTGTAGCAGCGCCCTGCCTTTCCCGGTGATGTCATTTCCGCGACCGCGGGTGGGTGTCACTTTCTTTGCTCGTGCAAAGAAAGTAACCAAAGAAACACGCCGCCAGAGCGCGAGCCGTCGCTGCGCGCCGGTTCCCTGCGCTTCTCGGTGAATCAGGGGACGGCGCCGAACTCGCTGCGCTCAGACACCGGCGCCTCTTCGCCCCTGATTCCCCTGCGATGCTCGGCTCGCTCAAGGCGGACCCAACGTCAAAGGCAAAAGCTGCACCCAGTAGATCCACGCCGCGCGTGGATGCTCTTGTTGTTGATCTTGACCTTCAAGTCCGCCTTGAGCGAGCCGAGCACCGCAGGTCCGGCGAGGGCGAAGAGGTGCGGGTGTCTGAGCGCAGCGAGTTCCCGCACCGTCCCTCGCCGGACCGAGGAGCGCAGGGCACCGGCGTGCGAAGCGCGCCGGCTCGCGGCCGGCGGAGCGTTTCTTTGGTTACTTTCTTTGCGCGCAAAGAAAGTGACACCCCCCGCGGTCGCGGAAACGATCCGCCGGGAACACCCGGCGAACCCTTTCAATCCTTCCCGCGCGCCATCGCCTGGAACACGCCATCACGCCGCACCCACAGGTGGAACAGCGCCGCACCCACATGCATCAGCACCGTGGCGAACAACACATACGCCAGCAGGCTGTGCGCGTTGCGCAACGCGGCATACAGCGCCGGGGTGTGCGGCACGATCGGCGGCAGGTGCAGGCCGCCCCACAGCACGATCGGATAACCGCCGGCCGACAGCATCGCCCAGCCGATCAGGGGCATCGCCAACATCAGCGCGTACAGCATCCAGTGCGAGGCCTTGGCCGCCATCACCTGCCATACCGGCAGATCCGCCGGCAGCGGTGGCGGGCGATGGCGCAGCCGGTTGTACAGGCGCAGCAGCACCAGTACGCCGATGGCGATGCCCAACGGGCGGTGCAGGTCGATCAGCATCGGCCGCAGGTGCAGCGAGGCGACCATGGTCACGCCGATGAACAGCATGGCGATGATCATCAGCGCCATGGACCAGTGCAGCACGCGCGCGAGCAGGTTGAAGTGGCCGTTGCCGGTGCTCATCGTGCGGCCTCCTTCGGTTGCTCGACGTTGCCGGTGGCGCGCTCGCGTTCGCGGCGGTTGAAGGACTGCGAATACACCGCCGAGCGGGCGGCCAGGATCGGATCGTCACTGCCACGCACGCCACTGGGCAGGATCAGCGGATCGAAGTTGATCTGGCCGCACGCGCCCTGCTCCTGCGACTGCATGCGGTCCAGGCTGAGTACGCCGGCCACCACCTGATCACGCGACTCGGGCCACGGCACCGACGGATCATCGATGGCATCGCCGGGCTCGGCGGTGGTCACGACCAGGTTCCAGCGCACCGGGCCGCTGGCCAGGCGCTGCTGCAGTTCCTGGCTGAGGAAATCGACGCTGGCGTTCTTGCGCGTTTCCGCATCCATCTCCACCACCGGCGCCTGCGGCTGCCAGCGCCAGCGCACCGCGCGTTTCTGGCCCTGCGCGTTGGTGAACCAGAAGCTGTTGACGCTGTTGAAGGTGGTGTCGGCCCAGCTGCTGGTCCACGGCGCGGTCTTGGCCCACTGCTGGAACGCTTGTGCACTGGGGTATTTCGCCAGCACCGCGGCCATTTTCTGCGGGTCGGGCTTGCCGGTGGCCGGGTCCGGGATGGAGGCGCGCGTCTGCTCGTAGAACGCCTCGGCGTTGGGCACGGCGAAGAACGGGAAGCTGTTCATCGCCATCCGCCATTCCTGGCCGTCATCGCTGACCATCTGCACCGCGAGGCTGCGCACGCGTGCGGTGTTGTCGGCGCCGTACGGGTCGCCGCCGCCGATCGACAGGCGGCCCATCACCGGCACGCGGCGCTGCGAGAACACGCGGGCGCTGGACAGGGTGGGGGCCTGCGCACTGGGTTCGAACCAACCGCTTACACACACGCCCTTGCTGTGCGCACGGCGGAAGCCCGGATGGGCCGGGCCGGTGGCCTCGATGGTGTCGGTGAAGCGCTGCGCGGTCAGGCGGCCGCCAATCCAGCCGGCCAACCAGGCGAAGGCCAGCGCCACCGCACCCAGAATGAGTGCAATCAGTGCGATCCAGAGCAGTGGGGAATGCCTGCGCGGCGCGCCCGGTGTCTGGCCGGCGCGGGTGTAGCGGAAGAGCGACATGGTCGGAGTCCTGCCTTCACGGAGCGTGTGGGTGGTCGACCCACATATCCTCGCAGAACCCTTCCAGGCCCGGTATTCAATTTTTCGTCAAGTTTGCCGGGGACGGCGTGCCGACCAAGGTCGGCACCCACCCGATCAGCTGTAGCGCTGCTTCAGCATCGCCCACGCCGAACGCAGCGCCAGTGCTTCACCGCCAGCCGGCCGGCCCGGGCGTTCGCCGTCGTTCCAGGCATACACGTCCAGATGCGCCCAGCGCTGGCCGTCTTCCAGGAAGCGTTCCAGGTACAGCGCGGCGGTGACCGAGCCGGCCATGCGCGAACCGGCGTTGGCCAGGTCGGCGATGCCGCTGCTCAGGTAACGCAGGTAGGGGCGCCACAGCGGCATGCGCCAGACCGGGTCGCGGGTCGCGTCGCCGGCCTGCAGCCACTGCTGGGCCACGCTGTCGTCGTTGCTGAAGAGCGCCGGCAGGTCCGGGCCCAGCGCGATGCGCGCGGCGCCGGTGAGGGTGGCGAAGTCCAGTACCAGGTCCGGTTTCTGCTCGCTGGCGAAGGTCAGCGCATCGCACAGGATCACGCGGCCTTCGGCGTCGGTGTTGTCGATCTCCACGCTCAGGCCCTTGCGGGTGGCGATCACTTCACCCGGGCGGAAGGCATCGGGGCCGATCGCGTTTTCCACTGCCGGCACCAGCAGGGTCAGGCGCACCGGCAGGCCGCGCGCCATCACCAGGCCTGCCAGGGCCAGTGCATGCGCGGCACCGCCCATGTCCTTCTTCATGTTGCGCATGCCGTCGGCCGGTTTGATGTCCAGGCCGCCGGTATCGAAGCACACGCCCTTGCCGACCAGCACCAGTGCCGGATCGGTGTCCTTGCCCCAGCGCAGCACGACCAGGCGCGGTGCGCGGTGCGAGGCGCGGCCGACGGCATGGATGGCCGGGAAGTTCTGCTTCAGCAGTTCATCGCCGGTGATCGCCTCGACCTGCGCACCGTGCGCATCGGCCAGCGCGCGCGCGGCGTCTTCCAGCTGCTGCGGACCCATGTCTTCGGTCGGGGTGTTGACCCAGTCGCGCACGCGCAGGCTGGCGGCGATCAGGTCGGCCACTTCGCCGGTCGGCTCAGCTACCAGGCGTGCCGGTGCACGGTGGCGCTTGCGGTAGCGATCGAAGCGGTAGCTGCCCAGGCCCCAGCCCAGCTGCAGCAGCGCCAGTTCGGCGGCCGGCAGTTCGCTGGCCAGCTGCCACACGCTGCCTTCCGGCAGCGCGTGCGGGGCATGCGAGTAGCTGTAGGCATCGCCACGATCACCCACGCCGATCACCGCACCGGCCAGGCCATCGGCGCCCGGCAGCAACGCCGTGGTGAAGGCACCGGCGGTGAAGCCCTGCGACGCCAGCCATGCCTGGGTGGCGGCTGGCTGGCCGTCCTTCCAGGACGCGAACTGCTCGCGGTCCAGCACGTACAGCGGCAGTGCTGCGGCGGTGTCGGCAGTGAAACCAGTGATCTCGCTCATGCGTCAGGTACTCCGGGGTGCGGCAGCGTCGAGGTTGGCATCCAACCAGTCGGCCAGGCCGGTGAGGGTGTCGAACTGCAGGTCCGGCTGCAGCTGCGGATGGGTCCAGGTGGCTGCTTCGCGGTTGATCCAGCAGCCGCGCAGGCCGGCGGCGATCGCCCCGGCCACGTCCATGTCGGCGTGGTCGCCGACGTGCAGTACCTGTGCCGGCGCAACACCCAGGCGGGTGCAGGCGGCGTGGAAGATGCTCGCCTCCGGCTTCGCTGCGCCGTGTTCGCGCGCGCCCAGCTGGAAGGCGAAATGATGGGCCAGGCCGATCCGCTCCAGATCGGCATTGCCGTTGCTCAGCGCCGCCACCGGCACCCTCGCGGCAATCCGCGCCAGTGCGTCGATCGCATCGGGGTAGCACTCGACCTGGTTGCGCGCGGCGAAGAACACGTCATACGCCGGCTCCAGCAGATCCAGGCTGGCACCACTGGTGTGCAGCGCTTCGTGCAGGGTCAGCCGGCGCAGTGCGCTCAGGTCGTGATGGAGGTGCGGATGGGCGTGGTACAGGCGCTCGCGCAGTTCGCGCATCGCCGCCACCGGATACATCTCGGCCGTGGCGGGGCTGTGTTCACGCATCCACGCATGCAGGACCAGGTCGATGCGGGCGCCGATCGGAGCGAACGGCCACAGCGTGTCGTCAAGGTCGAGGGTAATGGCTTGGACGGGGAAATTCACCCCGCCATTCTACCCCTGCCCGCGCGGGCTTTCATTCCAGCAGACGCGCCCAGCCCTGCATCCCGTCCAACCGCGCCAGCACCAGCTTGATGCAGACCAGCAGCGGCACCGCCAGCAGCAGCCCGATCATGCCCCAGGCCCAGCCGAACACCATCAGCGCAAGGATCAGCACCAGTGGCGACAGTTTCATGCGACGGCCCAGCACGATCGGGGTCACCATCTGCCCTTCCAGAGTGTGCAGGCCCAGGTAGGCGGCGGCCGGCAGCAGGGCCTGCAGCGGGTCGCGGAATTCCACGAAGCCCATCAGCAGCATCAGCGCCACGCCGATCAACGGACCCACATACGGAGCGAAATTCAGCAGTGCGGCCACCGTGCCCCACAGCAACGCTTCCTGCAGGCCGATGCCGAGCAGCATCAGTACGCCGGCGAACACCAGCCCGACCAGGGTGTTGATCACGCTGATGGTCAACACATAGCGCGACACCTCGCGCTCGATCGAACGCAGGATGTCACTGGTGAAGCGCTGCTGCTGACGGTTCGGGAACAGGGCGATCGCCGCGCGTTGCAGGCTCTGCCCGTAGATCATGAAGAACAGGGTCAGCAGCACCACCGCCAGCACCGAGGCGGCCAGCCGCGGCGCACGGGTCAACATGCGGTACGGGTCATCGAGCTGGGCGCGGATCACCTGCACCTTGCGGTTGCTGTCGCCACCGGCCACGCGGGCGAAGTTCTCCGCGGCCTGGTTGGCCTGCTGCACCGGCTTGGTCAGGTCCTGCACCTGGCGGGCGATCTTGCGCAGCTGCTGCGGTGCTTCCTGTGCCCATTCCATTGCCGGGCCGATCAACTGCACCGCCAGCGAACCGGTCACGCCCAGGCCCGCGCCGAGGATCAGCAGAGCGCCCAGCGCACGCGGAATCCACAGCTTCTGCAGCAGGCGCAGGATCGGATTGCCGACCAGTGCGAAGAACATCGCCAGCAGCACCGGCAGGATGATGTCCTGTGCCGCCCACAGCGTGTAGCCCACCGCCAGGGTCGCCAGCACCACCAGCGACATCGGTCCGCGCGGACGCGACGGTGGCGGCAACGGGGCGTCGGGCTGTTCGGGGCCGGCCGGTGACGGGGACAGGAGGGACTCGCTCATCGACGCACCAACCGGGAAGGGGAGCGCATTATCCGCCGGCCGCGATCGGCGCGGCGGATTCCATGGATCAACGTTCGGACAGCTCGGTGGCCGCTTCGGCCGGATGCGGTCCGCGCGGGTCCGGCTCTGGCTCCGGCACGGAGCGTGGAGCCGGTGCCGGCCGTGGCTCGGCAGCGGAGGCCGCCGCCTGTACCTGTTCGCTGGCTTCGTCGGCTTCCTCAGCCGCGTCGTTGGCAGTGGCTGCGGCCTGCGCCGCCATCGCCGTGGCGAACGCCGCCTGTGCACTGGCGAACAGGTTCGAGACCGAACCCACCATCTGCAGCCAGCGGGCACCGTTGACCTTGCCCGGCACTTCCAGCTTGCCGGCGATGAAGCCACCGGCCAGGCCGACCACCACGATGCGCAGCGGCGACCAGCCCTTTCGCCAGACGTCGCTGAGCGTGGACCAGTGGTCCTGGGTTTCGCCCAGGCGCACGGTCACCACCTGTTCGCAGCGTTTCACCCGCCGTTGCAGCGCGCCGAACTTCATGGCTTGCCCTCGGGCAGCTGCACCTCGGCATCGGGATCGTCTTCGCTGGGTTCGTCGAACAGGCCCAGGCGTGACAGCTGGCGCCGGGTAGCGTGCATGCCGGTGTGGTGGAAGAAGTAGGACACCCGCCAGATCGCATAACCGGTGACGGCCAGGCTCAGCAGCGAGGTGATCAGCAGCGCCTGCAGCCAGCTCAGGCCCCAGCTCTGCAGCAGGGCGATGAGGGTGGCGGCCATCAGCAGCCAGGCCGAGGCACCGAACACGATCGCCACGCCGGCCCAGGCCAGCGCGCGACCGAATGCACTACGCGCCATCGCGAAGTCGGCCGAGGCCAACCGGCGCAGCGAGCGCAGCGTGTGCTTGGCAGAATCGGCAGCGGCACGACCGGCCGCGCCGACCTGGCGGATGCTCTCATCCAGCGGCGGGGTAGCCGCCGGATCAGGCGCTTGCGCGTTGTCTTCGCTCACGCCGCGGCTTACTTGTCGCTGCTGCCGCGGGCCAGCTTGGCGATGATCCAGCCGGCAGCGAAGGCGACACCGAACGAGGCCAGCGGACGTTCACGGATCAGCTCAGCGGCGCTGTCGATCAGGTCCTTGCCCTTGTCCATCAGTGCGTCGACCTGTTCCTTGGCGGCTGCACCACCAAACTCGGCGGCGGCCAGGCCGGACAGCGCGCTGTCGGACAGTTCAGCCTTGACGTTGGCCTTGCCGATGCGCAGTTCGTCGCCGGCTGCGCCGGTTGCACCCTTGATCGCACCGCCGGCGGCCGACGCGGCCTGCTTCAGGTGGGAACCGGCTTCACCCAGGTGTTCCTTCAGGTTCTCGGTATTGGTGGGGCTCATCGAATCACTCCTGTTGCGATGGGGGAACGGGAGTCGGCGGTGCCGACCTGGACTGACAGCAATAGCATTGCCGGGGTATAGGGGGTGTTACGGCAGGGCGATCAGCGCATCACGAGCTGGCCCTGCTGCTGGCCATTGTTGCGCAGCACGCGTATCACCAGGGTCGGCGGGCGCTGCTGGAAGTTGGCGCGCCAGCTGGCCAGGTCGGCGAATTCGCCCACGGTGGCATCGGTGATGATGTCGCCCTGCTGCAGGCCGTTGGTGGCCGCGCGGCTGCCGCGCTTCACCTCGCTGACCAGCACGCCACCGACACCGGACTGGCGCAGCGACTCGGGCAGGTCGACGAAGGTGGCCCCGGTCAGGCGCGGGTCCAGGCTCTCGCCGGTGACCGCGCGCGCCTGTTCCTTCAAGGTTGCCTTGATCTGCAGCGGCTTGCCCTCGCGGCGCACGTCCAGCGTCAGCGTGCTGCCGACCGCCGCCAGGCCTTCCACGTTGTGCAGGGCTTCTGCGCTGTCCACGCGCTGGCCGTTGGCCGAAACCACCACGTCGCCCGGCTTCAGTCCGGCGGTCGCAGCGGCCGAACCGGCCAGCACGCGTGTGATCAGTGCGCCACGGCTTTCGCCCAGGCCCAGGCCCTGCGCGATCTGCGCGGTCAGGTTCTGGCTCTCCACGCCCAGCGTGCCGCGCACCACTACGCCGTGCTTGACCAGCTGGTCGACCACGCTGCGCGCCAGGTTGGAGGGGATCGCCAGGCCCAGGCCGATGTTGCCGGCCATGCTGCCCTGCGGGTTGAAGCTGGCGGTATTGATGCCGACCAGCTGGCCCTGCAGGTCGACCAGTGCGCCACCGGAGTTGCCCGGGTTGATCGACGCATCGGTCTGGATGAAGTTCTGGTAGCCCAGCCCGCGGATGCCGCTGCGGCCCACCGCCGAGACGATGCCGGAGGTGACCGTCTGGCTGAAGCCGAACGGGTTGCCGATGGCCACCACGAAGTCACCGACCCGAAGCTGGTCGCTGTTGCCGAGCTTGATGTCGGTCAGGTTCTGCGCCGGGATGCGGATCAGCGCGATGTCGGTATCGCGGTCCGAACCGAGGAACTCGGCCTTGACCGTGCGCCCGTCGGCCAGTGTCACCTGCACGTCATCGGCGTTGTCGATGACGTGGTGGTTGGTCAGCACCAGGCCCTCCTTGGCGTCGATGATCACGCCCGAGCCCAGCGATTCGTTGATGCGTTCCTGCGGGATGTCCGGGAACAGGCGGCGGAAGAACGGATCGTTGAAGAAGGGGTTGCGCACGCGCACCACCTGCTTGGTGTTGACGCTGACCACGGCCGGCATCGCCTTCTCCAGCATCGGTGCCAGCGACGGCACCGCCTGTCCGGCCACCGAGGCCGGCAATGCCGCCGTGGTCGGCAGTACCGCAGGCAGCGGCGCGGCGTCGGCGCGGTTGTCCAGGTGGGCATTGATGCCGGTGGCAACGAAGCCACCGAAGGCGGCGGCGATTGCGAGCGTGAGCAGGGTGGGAAGCGGTCGCATGGGAGTCGGTTCGCTGGCGTGGGTGGGGGCGGTTCGGCCCTACGGTAAAACAAGCTGAATGAGTGTGTCGCGATCTGGATAAATGCGCCATGAAAACCGGGCGCCCGGAACGCGGGTCGGCGTCGCCATCTGTGGGGCGGTGGCGACAACGTCGGGCGTGCTTCGCAATGTGCCGACGTCTGCCGAAGCGCGTGTGGATACAGGCTGATACTTGCGCAGTTCTGCGCATCCTGGTGCCGCGATGCGCCATATCGCATGCCTTTCGCAGCACTCTGGCAGGTGCGCGCAGGCAGCACCTGCCGCTACCCGCACCGTGCGGCGCAGCACTGAAAAAAGGGGTTTCCTGTCAACCCACTGTGCTCGAGAGGGTGCTGGGCTACACCATTACCGTCGCAGCAGATGCGATTGCGGGCGCATGCCCCGTTCCACGATCGTCAATGTCGGTATAGCATCGCCCCGTTTTGATACTTAAGGCCCGCAGGAGGGCAACATGAGCAACGGTAATGGTGTGTCGGTCGTGACCGACGCCGTCGAGAACGTCAAAGAAACCGCCACCAACGTTGGCGAGACCATCGCCCACGCTGCCGAAGACGCAGTGAAGTCGGTCAAGAAGACCGTCAAGCGCGCCACCAAGGCTGCCGGCACCCGCGTTGCCAAGGCCAAGAAGGCCGTGGCGAAGGTCGAGAAGACCGTTGCCAAGAAGGCCGAGAAGGCTGCCAAGTCGGTCGGCAAGACTGTTGCCAACGCCAAGAAGAAGCTGGAAGCCGCCAAGAAGAACGCCAAGGCCGAAGCCGCTGCCCTGAAGAAGGAAGTGGCCAAGAAGAAGGCGGCTGCAGGCAAGGCCGTGACCAAGAAGGCCGCCGCTGGCAAGAAGACCACCAAGGCTGCCACCAAGGCTGCTGGCAAGAAGGTCGCTACCGTGAAGAAGGCTGCCACCAAGAAGGCCGCCGTCGCGAAGAAGACCGTTGCCAAGAAGACCGCGGCCGCCAAGAAGGTTGTCGGCAAGAAGGTCGCCACCGCCAAGAAGACCGTCGCCGCCAAGAAGGTCGCTGGCAAGAAGGCCGTGGCTGCGAAGAAGGTTGTCGGCAAGAAGGTTGCCGCTACCAAGAAGGTCGCCACCAGGAAGACCGCGGCCGCCAAGAAGGTTGTCGGCAAGAAGGCCGCTGTCGCCAAGAAGGCCGTCGGCAAGAAGACCGCTGCTGCCAAGAAGGCCGTCGGCAAGAAGACCGCCGTTGCCAAGAAGGCGGTGGGCAAGAAGGTTGCCGCCACCCGCAAGACGGTCGCCAAGAAGGCTGCGCCGCTGAAGAAGGTCGCCGCCAAGAAGGCTCCGGCCAAGAAGGCCGTGCGCAAGGTCGCCAAGCGCAAGTAATCGCGCCGTGACCGAAGGCCCTGCCACCCAACGGGTGGTGGGGCCTTTCGCGTTTCTGGGGCACGGTCTGGGGCAAGATGCAGGTTCTTCCTGCAGGAGCCCCGGGCATGCGTGGTATCGACTTCAGTTCCTGGCAGGGCGTGCTGTCCACGTTGGCCGGCCTGGTCCTGATCACCCTGCTGGGCGTGGGCATCCGCCTGCTGGTGATGCAGACCCTGCAACAGCGCCGCGAGCGCGAGAACCGGCAGATCAACGAACGGCTGCGCACGCTGATGGCGGCCTACAAGACCCTGGGCGGGTCGTTCACTGGCGAACTGGGTGTGGATCCCAGCCATCGCCGCGACCTGCGCCAGCGCGAAGATGTCGAAGGCATCGCCGAACCCCGCTCGGATCGCGCGCGCCGCATCCGCGATGCCGTCGAGGCCGCGTTGTCGGACATCCTGTTGTTGGGCACCGACGAGCAGGTGCGGCTGGCCGCGCGTGCGGCCAACGAACTGGCACAGGGGCGGCCGGTGCACCTCCACGAACTGGTGGTCTCGCTGCGCGACTTCGTGCGCGAAGCGCTGGATCTGGCGCCGATTCCGGCCGGACTGCAGATACCGCCGCAGGGGCCGACCCGGCCCGCTGCCAGTGGCGGTGGCAAGGGCCGCAACGATGGCGATGCCAAGGGCGGTCGTGCGGGTGGTGGCGGTGGCGGCGGTGGCGGAATGGGGGCCGGCATGGGCGGCATGGGCCTCGGCGCCGGCGCCGCACTGGGCGCCGGCCATGCGTCTGCCAGCGATGACACGGACGCGCGCTGAGCACGTCCGCCGGATTCAGCGCGTCAGCTCGTAGAGCGGCACGAACCCACCGTAGATCATCCGCGCGCCGTCGAACGGCATCGGATTCGTCGCCGGATCAAACCGCGGGTCTTCCATCATCTTCTTCATGCCGGCGTCGCGGGTCGGCTTGTCTGGCCATTCGATCCAGGAAAACACCACCGTCTCATCCGGCGTGGCTTTCACCGCGCCGAAGAAGTCGGTGGTCTTGCCGTGCGGTACGTCGTCACCCCAGCACTCGACCACGCGCAGCGCGCCGTATTCGATGAAAACGGGATCCCCTGTGCGTGCATGGGCGAGGAACTTCTCCTTGTTGGCGGTGGGCACCGCCAGGACGAAACCATCGATGTAGCTCATTGCCTGCCTCCGGATGGACCGTGCCGCATGCACGGCCTTCAAGTACCCGACGAACCAGGGCGCCGTGGATCGACATCCTGTGTGCGCCTGTTCAGCCCGGCCCACCGGGCAGCGGCGCCAGCACCGTCTCCGGTGGCTGCTGGCCGGCCAGGTGGCGCACGAAGTAGTCCCACATGCGGTGCGTGTAGGTGGCGTCGTTGCGGAACAGTTCGTGGTCCTGCCGGGCCAGGTACAGCAGGTCGTAGCTGCGCTGGGCCTTGTTCAGGGCGGCGGCCAGCTGCAGGGTCAGCGCCGGCGGCGCGTTCTCGTCCAGTTCGCCATAGACCAGCATCAGACGCCCACGCAGGTTGCCGGCCAACGCTGCATTGTCGAGCCCGGCAAACGGCGCCGGCACGCCATCGGCCAGGGGTGTTGGCGGCAGCACGCCACCGAACAGCCGGTCCATGCCGTGCAATGCACCGCCGTACATGCCCTGGAAATTGTGGCTGCCGGCCGAGGCCACGCCCACCTTGTAGAACGCCGGATAGCGCAGCAGGGCGCGCGCTGCACTGTAACCACCGAACGAATGCCCGTAGATGCCGACCCGCTGCAGGTCGATGCCCCGGTAGCGTTCGCCCAGCTGGCGCAGCGCAGCCACATGGTCATCCAGCTGCACATCTGCCCCGTGCAGGAAGCTGCTGTCATGGAACGCCTTGTCGCGGCCACCGGTGCCGCGCGCGTCGATGCTGACCACCACGAAGCCCAGTTCGGCCAGGCTGGCGCGTGACACCGGATTCAAGGCGGACACCGCCTCGGCGTAGGTCACCGGCGCATTGCTGACGAAGGAGCCACCGTACATCGCGTCGATCACCGGAAAGCGGCCGTCATCGCGATAGTCGCGGGGCAGGTAGACGGTGGCGAAGATCGGCGTTCGCCCATCGGCGGCCAGCAGCCGCTCGCGCCGTGGGGGGCGCCAGCCGGCAGCAACGATCGCGTTGTTATCGGCTGTTTCCAGCACCATCACTTCACGGCCGTCATCGCTGGCCCGCAGCACGGTGCGTGGTGGCTGGTCGAGACGGGAAACGGTATCCACCAGATAGCCACCGCCAGGCGACAGCGCCTGGGGGGCGCGCCCGCCGAACAACGCGCCGGTGCCGGCATCGGCCAGATGGTCGTTGCCATCGGCGGCCAGGCGCTGGACCGGTCCACCCTGCAGCGATACACGGTACAGGCCGCGTACGTAGGGGTCGCCACCGTCGACGCCGCCGGCGCTGAAGTACGCCCAGCCACCCGCAGCGTCCACGCCCAGCAGGTCGCGCACCGCCCATTGGCCGCGGGTGAGCTGGCGCAGCACCTTGCCGTCGGACAGGCGGACCCGGTACAGATGGCCCCAGCCATCGCGCTGCGAGAACCACACCGCCGTGTCCTGGCCGGGCAGGATGGCCACCGCTGGCCGGTTGTAGGAATACACGTTGAGCTGCAGCCGGGTGTTGCTGGCTTCTTCAAGAACGGTGCGCACTGCACCGCTGTTGGCATCGATCTCCAGCAGGCGCAGCCTGCGCGGTGCGCCGAAGTGCGCGATCACGGCATACAACCGGTCGCCGTCCCAGCCGAGTACGCCGGCTTCGCTGAGGGTGTTCCAGCCTTCCGGCAAGGCGATGTCATGCTGCTGGCCGTTGCGGGTGTCGACCACATACAGGCTGTCGCGCACCTGCCGGGTGTCACCCAGCAGCCCCAGCTTCACCGTATGCACGCGCGGCCGCGCGCTGTTGGCCGGGCTGCTTTCCAGATAGGGGTAGTCCTGCAGCGCGCGTTCGTCGTAGCGGATGCCGGCCACGTAGCGGCCATCCGGTGACCAGCCGACCGCGAACGGCCGCGTCGGCATCCGGCCCTGGCGGCGTGGAATGCCGCGCAGGGTGAAGTCCGGCAGCACGCCATAGCCATGATTGGATTCACCGCCGCTGGTCAGCGCTCGTGCTGCCGTTCCGGGCGAGTGCAGCCACAGGTTGTGATCGCGTACCTGCAGCCAGGCATCACCGCCGGGCGATGGCAGTGCATCGGCCGCTGGCGCTGCATCCTGCGAAGGCACGCACTGCAGGCGTGGCCATTGACAGCTGATCGCCGCCTCGCCGTTGAACTGCAGGCGCAGGCCTCCATCCAGTACCTGCACGTTGTTCAAGCGCAGGCGTGGTCCGCTGGCTCCGAGAGGTGCAACCGCAGCGTCCAGCGCATCGGGTTCGAACAGGATCTGGCGTGTGGCCTGGACTGGATCGACCAGTACCGCTTGGCGCCGGCCCTGCGTGGTTTCGCGTTCGTACCAGAAGCGCCCATCGGCCAGCCAGTGGGGCAGCACCGAAGCATTGCGCAGCGCACCGCGAAGGTGACTGTCATGCACGCGTTCGGCGCGCTGGTAGTCAGCGGCCTGCAGTGCGTGCGCAGCGTGGGTCGGAAACAGGGCAGCGCATGCCAGGAGCGCGGCGCGAACAGGTACCAGCGGCGGATCGGAAACGTACAAGGCAACCTCCTGTTGCAATCGACGACGAATCACAAATGCACGCGCGCCGCGCGCGTATGCCAGAGACAGCCTGAATCAAGGCAAAAAATTCAGCAATGCGAAGACCGCTGTTTTCAGGGAGCGTTGTGGCGAATAACGGAGAATTTACATTCCCGATGCGATGGCGCCCTGGCGCTGCTGCACACCATAAGAAAGTAAAGGTGTACCCCCATGAAGAATTCGCTGATTGCTCTGGCCCTGGCCGCTGCCCTGCCGTTCACCGCCTCGGCTGCTGAGAACCTGTCGTACAACTACGCCGAAGCCGACTACGCCAAGACCGACATCGACGCGTTCAAGGCCGACGGCTGGGGCGTGAAGGGTTCGTACGGCTTCCTGCCGAACTTCCACGCTTTCGGTGAGTACAGCCGCCAGGAAATCGACCACACCAACATCAAGCTGGACCAGTGGAAGATCGGCGCCGGCTACAACGTTGAAATCGCCCCGACCACCGACTTCGTTGCCCGCGTTGCTTACCAGAAGCGCGACCAGAAGCACGGCCTGGACTTCAATGGCTACAGCGCTGAAGCCGGTATCCGCACCGCCTTCGGTGCCCACGCCGAAGTCTACGGCATGGTCGGCTACGAAGATTTCTCGAAGAAGCACGGCATCAATCCGGAAGGCCAGTGGTACGGCCGCCTGGGTGGTCAGGTCAAGCTGAACCAGAACTGGGGCCTGAATGGCGAGCTGAAGATGAACCGCGACGGCGACAAGGAATACACCGTCGGCCCGCGCTTCAGCTGGTAATTGCTTCCTCGGCGCGCCTGCGCGCCGAAGATGCCTCGACAGGCCCGGCCCATGCCGGGCCTGTTGCGTTTCCGGCTGGGCAAACGCTACCTGACCGTGTCGCGGCGGAAGGGCGGCATTGCAACGAATTGGATTCCGCAGGCGTCGGCTGCGCCCTAGGGTGAGTGGCCTGTTCTGCAGGAATGCAACGATGCCCACGTTTCCGTCGCCCCGCGATTCTCCCTGCCGCCTCTTGCTGCTGGATCCACACCCGCTGTTGCGGCATGGCGTGCAGGAAGTCCTGGCCCGGCAGGCGGGCCTGCAGGTCGATGGAAGCTACGGCCGCAGCGGTGATCTGCTGCAGCGCCTGCAGCAGCAGGCGGCCGCGATCGATCTGCTGCTGGTCGACGCCTTGCCGATCGGTGACAGCGGCGAAGGCCTGGAACTGCTGCGGCACCTATCACGCCACTGGCCGGCAGTGCCGATCCTGGTGCTGACCGCACACTGCAACGCGGGTGTCATGTCCTTGGCCTTGCAGGCCGGTGCGCGCGGATTCCTGTCCAAGGCCTGCGCGCCGCAGATGCTGCTGCGGGCAGTGAGCGTGGTTGCCCGTGGCGGGCGCTTCGTGCCGCCGGAGCTGCGTGCACAGTTGAACCAGTCCCGTCGGCAGCGCCAGCAGTCCATGCGTTCACCACGGTTGAGTACCCGCGAGCGCACCGTCCTGCAGTGGGTGCTGCGTGGTTGCAGCACCGGCGAGATGGCACGCCGCAGTGGGCGTGCAGCCAGCACCATCAGCACGCAGAAGCGAGCGGCGTACCGCAAGCTGGGCATCCGCAACGATGGCGAGCTGTTCCGCTTCCGCCATCTGATCGACGCTGATTGAGGTGGCGTTACTCGCCCTGGTACTGCTTTTCTTCCACCAGGGCCGAACCGGCCACGCGGTTGATCTCGTTCTTCACCTGCACGCGCTCGCCATTGGTGCCATAGACACCACGCGCCAACTGGATGAAGGCATCGTCGAACACCTGGGCCGCTTCCTTGTCGCGCAGCTGGTCCTGGATGTCCCACATGCGCTCGTTGATCGCCTTCAGCTGCTGCTTCAGCACGGCCAGCGCCGGCTGAGCCTGCAGCTGCAGCTGCAGCAACGGCAGCAGGCCGTCCAGCTCGGTGCGCACGTTGCTCAGCTTGGCGGCATCGTCGATGCGCTCGGCCTTGATCTCGAGAATGGTGATCTTGTCGATCAGCTCGCCGATCGATACCGGAGTCAGGATGGCGTCCACGCGGTTGGTTCCTGGAAACAGGGCGCCATGATACCGCGCTGCTGGCATGTGGCCCCGGTCCGCGGGATTTACGCCGAATTTGCGCCACGGGCCCGGCAGCACCCTCGATCCGTTACGGCCACCGCCTCGACACTGCGGTCCCGGCGGCGTGACCGCCTTCGACGAGGAACACAGTGCAGTGAACAGCAAGGGGATGATGGCGGCAGTGGTGGCCGCCCTGGCAGGGCTGCTCGGCATCGGCACCGCCCAGGCGCAGGTGCAGGTGAGTGGCAGTGCCGCATTGACCAGCGATTACGTGTGGCGCGGCAGCTCGCAGAGCGACGGCGACCCGGCGGTGCAGGCCGGCGCGAAGGTCTCGATCCCATCGGGCTGGTACGCCAGCGTGTGGGGGTCCAACGTATCGTTCAAGCCGGACAACGGCGCGCGCAGCGAGTTCGACCTGGTGGCCGGTTGGAGTGGTGCACTGGCACCGGACTGGGCACTGGATGCCAACCTGACCCGCTACGTGTACCCGGGCACCGGCCGCGCGCTGGACTGGACCGAGCTCAACACCACCGTGACCTGGAAGCAGCGCGCCTGGCTGCAGCTGGCGCATTCCAACGACGCGCTGGCGGGCGGCCGTCGCGGCACCTACGCCCAGCTGGGTGTGCGGGTGCCGTTGCACGAACGGTTCCGCCTCGAAGCGGCGGTAGGCCAGTACTGGCTGGCCACCGCACAGGGGCCTGATTACCTGCATGGCCAGCTCAGTGCCATCGCCTCGCTGACCCCGGCATGGGAACTGCGCGCCACCGTGCATGACACCGACAACGCAGCGAAGCGGCTGTTTCCGGGCAATGCCGGCGGACGCTGGGAGCTGGCGCTGCAGGGCAGCTTCTAGTCAGTCACCGAAGCCTGGCGCGCGCGCAGCGCGCCGGGCAGCCACAGCAGCAGGGCGAGCATGGCCACCGCAGCACCGGCCACGCAGACGCCGGTCCAGCCGAAGCGCTGGTAGACCTGCGCCGACAGCAGCGAACCCAGCGAACCGCCGATGAAGTAGCCGGTCATGTAGCCGGCATTGAGGCGGTTGCGCGCTGCCGGTTGCAGTGCATAGATCAGGTTCTGGTTACTCACGTGCAGCAGCTGCGCGGCCAGGTCCAGCACCACCACGCCGACCAGCAGCGCCAGCAGCGAGTGTGCCGACAGCCCCAACGGCAGCCACGAGAGCAGCAACAGCATCAGTGCGATGGCAGTGGCACGTCCGGTCTGGCCACGATCGGACATGCGCCCGGCCAGGCCGGCCGCCAGCGTACCGGCGGCGCCGACCAGCCCGAACAGGCCGATGGTGGCATCGCTGTAGGCGTAGGGCGGTTGTGCCAGCAGGAACGCCAGCGGCGTCCAGAAGATCGCGAACATGGCGAAGCTGCAGGCGCCCAGCAGGGTGCGCTGGCGCAGCACCGGCTCCTGCACGAACAGCACGCCGATCGAGCGCAGCAATGCGAAATAGCCGAGGCCGGCGCTGTGGTGGAATCGCGGCAGGCCGCGCTGCAGCGCCAGTGCGGTCAGCACCAGGGTGCCGGCGGCGATCGCATACACCAGGCGCCAGTCGCCCAGGCTGGAAAGCAGGCCGGCCACGGTGCGTGCCAGCAGGATGCCCAGCAGCAGGCCACTCATCAATGTGCCGACCACGCGGCCACGATGTTCCGGCGCGGCCAGCGTGGCCGCAAACGGCACCAGTACCTGCGCCACCACCGAGAACAGGCCGGTGATCGCGGTGCCGACCAGCAACCAGGTCAGCGACGGTGCACAGGCACTGATCACCAGCCCGCCTGCCGACAGCAGGCTCATCACCACGATCAGGCGGCGGCGTTCGAACAGGTCTCCCAGCGGCACCAGCAGGATCAGTCCGGCGGCATAGCTCAGCTGTGCGGCAGTGACCACCATGCCGACCTGGCCGAACGGCACACCGAAGGCATCGGCAATGGTGTGCAGCAATGGCTGCGCATAGTAGTTGCTGGCCACGGCCACGCCGGTAGCCACCGACATCAGCAGCACCTGCCAGCGGTGCAGAGGGGGGAGGGACGGACTCACGCGGTATTCCACAAAGCGGGATGCACAGTGTCCGCCTGCTGCGGCCATGATGGAAATGAATCATCATCATCCATGCCATCTGTAAACGAGATAGTTGGATGAATCTCAAGCAGCTCGAGTTTGCCGTCGCCCTGGCCGAAGAGGGCAATTTCACCCGCGCCGCAGAACGCTGCCACGTGGTGCAGTCCGCGTTGAGCCACCAGATTGCCTACCTGGAGCAGGAACTGGGTACGCCCCTGTTCGAGCGCCTGCCGCGGCAGGTGCGGGCCACCGCCGCCGGCGAGGCGCTGCTGGTGCATGCACGCCAGGTGCTGGCCAGCCTGCGCCACCTGCGTGCCGACGTGGCCGCCGTCACTGGCGAGGTGCGTGGCCTGTTGGCGATCGGGCAGATCTCCTCGCTGACCGACATCGATGTGGTGGCGATGCTGGCGGCCTTCCAGCAGGCGCACCCGCAGGTGGAGTTCCAGCTGCGGGTCGACAAGAGCGAGGACCTGATCGCGCAGGTGCAGTCGCGAGAGCTGGACGTGGCACTGGTCGGATTGGCGCCGTCGGCGGGGCTGGACGGGGTCTGCCACCAGGTGCTGCAGGAAGAAGACCTGGTGGCGGTGCTGGCGCCATCGCACCGCTTGGCCCGGCGCAAGCGGCTGCCATTGACCGAACTGCAGGACGAGGCGCTGGTCGACTTTCCGCGCGGCACCGGTGCGCGGCGGCAGACCGACGATGCCTTCGCTGCCGCTGGCCTGCCGCACACGGTGCGCTTCGAGGTCAATCTGATGGAACTGATCGAGCGCTTCGTCCGCCATGGGCTGGCGGTTGGCATCGTGCCAGCGTTGATCGCCGACGGGTTCCAGGGGGTGGTACAGATTCCGCTGCAGCCGACCCCGACCCGCCGCGTGCACCTGGTCTGGCAGCGACTGCCGACACCGGCGGCGCGGGCGTTCGTCGAGGCCGTGCTCAGCCGCGCAGGCGCAGGCTCAGGCCCTTGAGGAAATTGCGCAGCATCTGGTCCAGGCAGCGCCGGTAGTTGGTGTGCCCGGGCTGGCGGAACAATGCGCCCACTTCCGACTTGGAGACGTTGAAACCGGCGCTGGCGAAGATCTCCATCAGATCGACGTCGCGCAGCTGGAAGGCCACGCGCAGCTTCTTCAGCACCAGGTTGTTGTCGATGCGGGTTTCCACCGCACGCTGCGGCTGGCTTTCGTCGCGACCGCGCAGGTGCACGATCAGGCCGTCGAGGAAGTGCGCCAGCGCGCTGTCGCTCATCGCCTCGAAACCGGCTTCGTCCTCGCGGCGCAGCCAGGCCTTCACCTGTTCCGGATCCACGGCGAAGGCCGGGTCGGCCATCTGGCACAGGGTCACCACGTGGTGGTCGCCCAGGTCCAGGGAGTAGCGCACGCTGCGCAGGACATCGTTGTTGATCATGGCCCCAATTGTACCGGTCACCCCGACAGGTGGGGCCGGATCTGGCCGATCAGGCAACGCAACCCCCGGCCGACGGTGCCAGAATGGGGGTCTGGTTTTTCCCCCTGGAGTTGCCTGATGACCCGCACTGTCCTGATTACCGGCGCCACGTCCGGCTTCGGCGCCGCCGCCGTCCACCGCTTCGCCCAGGCGGGCTGGAAGGTGATCGCCACCGGCCGCCGCGGCGAACGCCTGCAGCCGCTGGTCGAGCGCTACGGCAAGGACGTGGTGCATGCCGCCGCCTTCGACATCCGCGATCCGGTGGCGATGGAAGCGGCGCTGCTGGCACTGCCGCCGGCCTTTGGCGAGATCGATCTGCTGGTCAACAACGCCGGCCTGGCGCAGGGCACTGCGCCGGCACAGAGCGCCAAGTTGTCGGACTGGACCACGATGATCGACACCAACATCACCGCGCTGGTGACCCTGACCCACCGCCTGCTGCCGCAGCTGGTGGAGCGCAAGGGCGCAATCATCAACATTTCGTCGGTGGCCGGCGTCTACCCGTACCCGGGCGGCAATGCCTACGGTGGCACCAAGGCTTTCGTCAGCCAGTTCTCGCTCGGCCTGCGTTCGGACCTGCACGGCACCGGCGTGCGCGTGACCACGATCGAGCCGGGCATGGCCGAAACCGAGTTCACCGTGGTGCGTACCCATGGCGACCAGGCGGCGTCGGACAAGCTCTATACCGGCGCCAACCCGATGACCGCCGAAGACATCGCCGAACAGATCTTCTGGGTGGCCAGCCTGCCGCCGCACCTGAACATCAATCGCCTGGAACTGATGCCGGTCAGCCAGTCCTTCGCCGGTTTCCAGGTCGCCCGCGAAGGCTGACGTTCATTTGTAGAGTCGAGCCATGCTCGACTGCTCTTCGCCCTTTGTAGAGTCGAGCTTGCTCGACTGCTTTGAACGGCAGTCGAGCAAGCTCGACTCTACACAGACAAAAAAAAGCCGGGCTGTGCCCGGCTTTTTCATTCACTTCGGCAGACTCACTGTGCCTTGATCGCCATCGCCTGCAGGCCGGTGCCATCCAGCTTCTGCTTGGCTTCAGACAGTTCACCTGCACTGCCATACGGTCCCATGCGCACGCGGTACACGGTCTTGCCGTTGATCTGCGCCGATTCGACGCGTGCCGCCAGGCCCATCATCGCCAGCTTGGCCTTGGTCGCTTCGGCATCGCCGGAGGCACCGAACGCACCCGCCTGCAGGATGTAGCGGGCATTGTCGGCGGCAGCCGGTGCCGCAGCGGCGGGGGTAGTGGCCGCGGTCGGCGCGGTTTCCGCACGCGCTGCCGGAGTGGCGGCGGCGGTGCTGGTCGACGCCGTCGGCGTGCTGGCCGGAGGCGTTGCCGCAGCCGGTCGTTCGCTCAGCGGTGCCGGCAGCGGACGGCTGGTGGCGGTCACCGGCGCGGTGCTGGCCACGCTGGCGGTTGCCGTCGGTGCCGGCGCGGTAGCCGCTGGCGGCGGAACCGGCTTGCCTTCCAGTGCCGCCTGCGCGCGCTGCGCTTCGGCCTTGGCCCGGCGCTGGTCCTCGGCACGCGCGCTGGCAGCCAGTTCGGCGTCGGACATTTCAACTTCCTTGCCCGGCAGCAGGGTGTAGAAGTCGTACTGGGTGGCGGCCGGCTTTTCCGGTTCGGCCGGCTTCGGCGTGGCCGGCTGCGCGGCCGGCTGGGTGCCGACATCGCTGTCGGCATCAGCGACCGGGGCAGGCTGCGCGTTCGGGTTCGGCTGCGGACCGGCGCGAAGGAAGCCATCGCCTTCGCCCTTGAACAGGTTCGGCGCCGCCAGGAACACCACGGCCGCAATCGCCACGCCAGCGACCAGCCACACCCATCCGGGTGTGCCCTGGCTGCTGCTGTTGCGTCGTGCCTGGTTTTTGCCGCGTCGTGCTGCCATGTGTACTGCGTCTCCTGATGCTTACATTTTTTCCGGGGCGCTGACGCCCAGGAGTTCGAGGCCGTTGGCCAGCACCTGGCGCGCGGCGCAGGCCAGGGTCAGCTTGGCGTTGCGATCCGCAGCGTCTTCCACCAGCACCGGCGTCCCGTGATACCACGTGTGGAACGCGTGCGCCAATTCACGCAGGTACTGCGCCACCAGATGCGGTTCCAGCGCCACGCCGGCCGCCTCCACCACTTCCGGGTACCGCGAGATCTCGTTCATCAGCAGCAGCGAGGCGTCGTCGGCCAGGCGGCCGAGGTTGGCCAGGCCATTGCCCTGTTCGTACACCAGGCCCTTCTCCTGTGCCTGGCGCAGCAGGCTGCAGACGCGGGCGTGCGCGTACTGCACGTAGAACACCGGGTTGTCGTTGCTCTGCTGGCGGGCCAGGTCGATGTCGAAGGTCAGCTGCGAATCGGGCTTGCGCGCGATCAGGAACCAGCGGGTGGCATCGCGGCCGGCCTCCTCGATCAGGTCGCGCAGGGTGAAGTAGCTGCCGGCACGCTTGGACAGCTTCACTTCCTCGCCGCCACGCATGACGGTGACCATCTGGTGCAGCACGTACTCCGGCCAGCCCTGCGGGATGCCCACTTCCATCGCCTGCAGACCGGCGCGCACGCGTGCCAGCGAACCATGGTGATCGGCGCCGAGCTCGGTGATCGCGCGCTCGTAGCCGCGCTGCCACTTGGACAGGTGGTAGGCCACGTCCGGCACGAAGTAGGTGAAGGTGCCGTCGGACTTGCGCATCACGCGGTCCTTGTCGTCACCGAAGTCGGTGCTGCGCAGCCACAGCGCGCCACCTTCTTCATAGGTATGACCCGACGCCTGCAGCTTGGCGACCGCTTCGGCCACCTTGCCATCGGCGTACAGCGAGCTTTCCAGGAAATAGATGTCGAAGTCGACGCCGAACGCGGCCAGGTCCAGATTCTGCTCGTTGCGCAGGTAGGCCACAGCGAAGCGGCGGATCGCCTGCATGTCGTCCGGGTCCTTGGCACCGACCACGGTGCTGCCTTCCAGATCGACGCTGGCGCCGGCCATGTAGGCGCGGGCGACGTCGGCGATGTATTCACCGCGGTAGCCACCTTCCGGCCAGCCATCCTGGTCCGGCGCGATGCCCTTGATCCGCGCCTGGGTGGACAGCGCCAGGTTCTCGATCTGCACGCCGGCGTCGTTGTAGTAGAACTCACGCTTGGCGTTCCAGCCGTTGGCGTCGAGCACGCGCGCCACGCAGTCGCCGATCGCCGCCGCGCGGCCATGGCCGACATGCAGCGGGCCGGTCGGGTTGGCCGACACGTACTCCACGCCCACCGTGCGGCCATTGCCGGACAGGTTGCGGCCGTAGTCGTGGGCTTCCTTGATGACCGACGCGGCTTCACGCTGGTACGCGGCCGGCGCCAGGTGGAAATTGATGAAGCCGGGGCCGGCGATCTCGACCTTGCTGACGTCCTCGCTGCGCGGCAGTGCCTCGACCAGCGCCTGTGCCAGTGCGCGCGGATTGCTGCGCGCGGCCTTGGCCAGCAGCATCGCGGCATTGGTGGCGAAGTCGCCGTGGTCACGGGTCTTCGGGCGCTCGACCACGAAGTCCGGCGGCAGGGAGTCGGCGGGCAGGGTGCCATTGGCGCGCAAGGCTTCGATGCCTTGGCTGATCAGGGCGCGGAGGAGATTTTTCACGAGGCCTGCTGTGAGAATGAGCGGCGGAATCGCCCATTTTAGCGCAGATACCAGCGGCCACGCTGACCGAAACCTGCCTGTGGGGGCGACCGATGGCGCCTGGAGGGCGGGCGCTCAGCCGAACAGGCGGGGCTGGGGCGGCGACAGCAGGCCTCGTTCAGCAAACGAAACGGGGCGGCCCTCACCGACCACGAAGTGGTCCAGCAGGCGCACGTCCACCATCGCCAGTGCCTGCTGCAGTTCGTCGGTGATGCGGGTATCGGCGCTGGAGGGTTCCGGGTCGCCGGAAGGGTGGTTGTGGCTGAGGATCACCGCCGCCGCGTTGTGCAGCAGGGCGCGCCGCACCACTTCGCGTGGGTAGACCGGTGCGGCGTTGATGGTGCCGTGGAACAGTTCCTCGCAGGCGATCAGGCGGTGCCGGTTGTCCAGGAACAGGGCCATGAAGATCTCCCGGGCCTGCCCCCGCAGGCGGTGCTGCAGATAGCGGCCGACCGCGGCCGGGTTGTTGCCGACCGCTTCGCCGTGTTCCAGCTCGGCAGCCAGGTAGCGGTGGGCCAGTTCCAGCCCGGCAGCCAGCGTACAGCTGCGCGCCGGGCCGAGCCCGGGCAGGCGGGCCAGGTCACGCGCGGGGCGGTCCAGCAGCACCCGCAACGGGCCGTGCGCCTGCAGCAGGTCGCGCGCGGTCTGCACGGCATCGCGGCCACCGAACCCGGAGCCGAGAAACAGGGCCAGCAGTTCGGCGTCGGAAAGTGCCGTGGGCCCGCGCGCGATCAGCTTCTCGCGGGGGCGTTCCTGTTCGGGCCAGTCATGGATGGGCATGCCTGCATCATCGCCAGCCCGGGTGGCGGCTCCCATCGGTGCACACCGCAGCACCGGGTCGGGCGATGCCTCACCCGCGCCGGGTCTGCAGATAGTCGAACAGTTCCTGGTTGTTCTGCAGGCCCAGCTTGCGCTTGGCTTCGGCCTTCTGCCGGCTGATGGTCTTCGGGCTGCGCCCGCAGCGTTCGGCGACGGCATTCACGCTGAGCCCGGCCGCCAGCAGATCCAGCACTTCCTGTTCCCGCGCCGACAGCGGCGCCGGTTCGCGCGGGAACAGCAGGTCGCGCGCCTGCAGGTGGTGGCGCAGTTGTTGGGAAACGAACACCTGGCCGGCCAGTGCGGCGTTCAGTGCCTGCGGCAGTTCGGCGAAATCGGCGCATTTGTCGACCAGCCCACTGATGCCCTCGCGCAGCAGTCCGTCCAGCAGCCCGGGATGGCGGGCGCCGGTCAGCACCACCACCGGCAGCCCGGGGTGACGCACGCGCAGCGCGTCGATCAGCTCTGGACCGTCCGGGCCGTCACCCGGCATCGACAGGTCGGTCAGCACCGCATCGCAGTCGTGGTGGTCCACCAGCTCCAGCAGCTGGGCGCCGTCACGTGCACTGCCGACGATGTCCATCAGGTGGGTCTGCAGCACGATACGGATGCCATGCAGGACCACAGGATGGTCGTCGGCAATGATGATGCGTGGATGCACGAGGCTCCTCGAAGGTCGAACAGGCCACGGCAGACGGCAGCCAATGCCTGATTCTGCAAAAGCGCAGACCCGCAGAGGTATAGGAAAGGTCCGAAACCGATGCCCGGCAAACCCCGGGTCAAGCGCAACGTGCTCCATCTGCTGATAGCTGTCCGCTATGTGCACCCTGCACCGGGACATTACCGACCATCGGGTAAGCTAGCGCCCTCGTTTGCACAGGAATTCCAGGTGGCTGACTCCCCCAACGCTTCCCCCGCGCCGGCCCGCGCGCTGGAAGGTCAGAAACTGCTGTTGTGCGTCGGAGGCGGGATCGCGGCCTACAAGGCCCTGGAACTGGTGCGGCGCCTGCGCGACGCCGGTGCCCAGGTGCAGGTGGCGATGACCGCCGGTGCCCAGCAGTTCGTCACTCCGCTCAGTTTCCAGGCCCTGTCCGGGCAGCCCACCCGCACCACGCTGTGGGACAGCGCCGCCGAACAGGCCATGGGCCACATCGAGCTGGCGCGCTGGGCCGACCGCATCGTGGTTGCCCCGGGAACCGCCGATCTGCTGGCCCGGCTGGCCCAGGGCCATGCCGATGACCTGGTCAGCACGCTGTGCCTGGCCAGTACCGCGCCGTTGACGATCTGCCCGGCGATGAACCATCGCATGTGGCTGCACCCGGCCACCCAGGCCAACATCGCCCTGCTGCGCCAGCGCGGCGCGCAGGTGATCGGCCCGGTCGATGGCCCGCTGGCCGAAGGCGAGTCCGGTCCGGGGCGTCTGGCCGAACCGGACGACATCGTGGCCGCGCTGGCCGCCAATGGCAGCAGCGCGGCGTCCGTTGCCGCGCCGGAAACCCGCGCGCTGCAGGGCCTGCGCCTGCTGATCAGCGCCGGCCCGACCTATGAAGACATCGATCCGGTGCGCTATGTCGGCAACCGCAGCAGCGGCAAGATGGGCTTTGCCCTGGCCGCGACCGCCGCCGCGATGGGTGCTCAGGTGGTGCTGGTCAGCGGCCCGGTACAGCTGCCGACGCCGCCCGGCGTGCAGCGTGTGGACGTGCGCTCGGCTGCGCAGATGCGCGATGCCGTGCTGAAGTCGCTGCCGGCCGACATCTATATCGGTGCCGCTGCAGTGTCCGACTACACGCCGCGCCAGGTCGCGCCGCAGAAGCTGAAGAAGACCGCCGACAGCCAGTCGCTGGTGATCGAGCTGGTGCGCACGCCGGACATCCTTGCCGAGGTGGCTGCGCAGACGCAGTCGCTGAAGCTGGTGGTCGGCTTTGCCGCCGAAACCCACGACGTGGAGAAATACGCGCGTGGCAAGCTGGTCGACAAGCGCCTGGACCTGGTGATCGCCAACCAGGTCGGCATCAGCGGCGGCGGTTTCGAGAGCGACAACAATGCCGCCACGGCCTTCTGGCAGGACGGTGAACAGGTATTCCCGGCCACCTCCAAGCGCGAGCTGGCCGAACAACTGCTGGCGCTGATCGCGCGGAGACTCCAGGCATGACCCAGGCATCCACTTCCCAACCGCTGCAGGTCAAGCTGCTCGATCCGCGCTTCGGCGACAGCTGGCCGCTGCCGGCCTACGCCACCGAGGCCAGCGCCGGCATGGACCTGCGCGCGGCGCTGGATACCGCGCTGACCCTGCAGCCGGGCGACACCGCGCTGGTTCCCAGCGGCCTGGCCATCCACATCGCCGATCCGAACCTGTGCGCGGTGATCCTGCCGCGCTCGGGGCTGGGCCATCGCCACGGCATCGTGCTCGGCAATGGCACCGGCCTGATCGACGCCGATTACCAGGGCCCGCTGCTGATCAGCGTCTGGAACCGTGGCCGCGAGGCCTTCACCATCGAGCCGGGCGATCGCATCGCGCAACTGGTGATCGTGCCGATTGCCCGCGTCAGCCTGCAGGTGGTGGATACTTTCACCGACAGCGTGCGGGGAACGGGTGGATTCGGCCACACCGGGGTGCGTTGACAGGGGACATCGATGAGCGGCATCGGGGAAGGACAGCGGGGACGGTCGTTGGGACGCAGTGCGCCACTACTGGGGGTGCTGCTGATCCTGCTGGCCGGCTGGTTCGGATGGAGCGCAGTCCAGCAATGGCGCCAGGAGGCCAACGGCCAGGCGCTGGAAGCTGCACGTGACCAGGCCGTGCAGGGCCTGCAGGAGGCCGCTGCCGGCCAGCTGAAGCAGCTGCAGCAGCAGCTGAAGAACGAGCGCGTGCAGCAGGCGCTGCAGGCCGGTGATGCCGCTGCGGCGGCACTCGCGGTCCGCGAGAGCTGGACCGGCGTCGAGCACGCCGAGGTACTGGCCGCCGATCTGGCCAACGCCTACGCCGACCCGGCCGCCTTTGGCTATGCGCGATTGGCGCTGCTGGAAGCGGCATTGGCCGAAGGCAAGCCCAGCCTGCGCGTGGTCCGCGATGGCGGTGGCAATCGCCTGGGCCTGGCAGCGCCGGTTCAACTGGGCAGTCTCGGCCCGGCGGTGCTCTACGTGCGCCAGCCATTGCTGCGGCTGACCTCACCGCTGGACCAGGTGAGTGCGCCATCGGCCGGTTTCCTTGGCCTGCGCCAGGGCGCGCATGACCTCGTCGCCCAGGGCGATGCCGGCCTGGCCGAAAGCGCCGAAGCATTGGCGCGGCCGATTCCGGGGACGCCGTTGCGGCTGGTGGCCGCGGTACCCAATGTCGAACCTGGTCCGCTGGGCCTGGGTTCGCTGGCCAGCGCCATCGTTGCGCTGCTGCTGGCGTTCATCGCCGTGCTGCTGGTGGTGGGGCGCGGCCGCCTGCCGAAGTCGCTGCCGCTGCCGCGCCGGGCGACCGTGGCGGAAGCCGATCATGGCCCGACCCTGAGCGAGAGCCTGCAGATGGCGCCGCCGCCGGTGGCCGAGGCCAGCACAACTGAAAGTGCACCGCCGCCCCCGCCACCGGTTCCGACCGAGGAACTGGCGGCCGGTATCTTCCGCGCCTACGACATCCGCGGCGTGGTTGGCAGTGAACTGACGCCGAAAACGGCGGCGCTGATCGGCCAGGCCATCGGCACCGTGGCCCTGGAGCAGGGCCTGCGCGAGGTGGTGATCGGCCGCGACGGCCGCCTGTCCGGCCCGGAACTGGCCGCAGGGTTGGCCGAGGGCCTGAGGCGCGCCGGTTGCGCGGTGATCGACATCGGCCTGGCACCGACCCCGGTCGTGTACTACGCCGCCTTCCATCTGCGTACCGGCACCTGCGTGGCGGTCACCGGCAGCCATAACCCGCCCGAGTACAACGGTTTCAAGGTGGTCATCGGCGGCGAGACGTTGTCCGGTGATGCCATCACCGATCTGTACCAGCGCATCGTCGAAGGCCGCCTGGTACAGGCCGCCGAGCCGGGCGATTACCAGCAGCGCGATGTCAGCGCCGACTACATCCAGCGCATCGCCGACGACGTGCAGCTGGACCGCCCATTGAAGGTCGTGGCCGATGCCGGCAACGGCGTGGCCGGCGCGCTCGCGCCGCAGCTGCTGGAAGCGATCGGTGCGGAAGTCATCCCGCTGTACTGCGATGTCGACGGTACCTTCCCCAACCATCATCCCGACCCCAGCGAGCCGGCCAACCTGGAAGACCTGGTGCAGACGGTGAAGCGCTTCGGTGCCGATCTCGGCGTCGCCTTCGATGGCGACGGTGACCGCCTGGGCGTGGTCACCGGCGAAGGAAAGATCATCTATGCCGACCGCCTGCTGATGCTGTTCGCCGCCGACGTGCTGATGCGCAATCCGGGCGCGATGGTGATCTACGACGTGAAGTGCACCGGCAAGCTGTCCGACCACGTGCTGCGCAATGGTGGCAGCCCGCTGATGTGGAAGACCGGGCATTCGCTGATGAAGGCGAAGATGCGCGAGACCGATGCTGAGCTGGCTGGCGAGATGAGCGGCCACTTCTTCTTCAAGGAGCGCTGGTTCGGTTTCGACGATGGCCTGTATGCGGCTGCGCGCCTGCTGGAGATCCTGGCCCAGCGCGAGGAGACTCCGGACGAGGTACTGGCAGAGCTGCCGGAGATGGTGGCCACGCCGGAACTGAAGGTGCCGGTGGCCGACGGTACGCCGCACGCGCTGGTGGCGATGCTGGTGGCGGCGGCGCAGTCGCCGGACAACCCGTATGTGGGCGGTCGGTTGTCGACCATCGATGGCCTGCGCGTGGACTTCCCCGATGGCTGGGGCCTGGTGCGCGCCTCCAACACCACGCCGGTGCTGGTGCTGCGCTTCGAGGGCAATGACGAGGCGGCGCTGGAACGCATCCAGGCGCTGTTCCGCAGCCAGCTGCAGCCGGTGCTGGGCGACACCCCGCTGGGGTTCTGAGGTGGGGCCGGGCTGCGCCCGGCGCCCGCCGAAGCAACGGCAGCAGCAACATCAACATCAACATCAACATCAATAGCGAGCTATCCGCGAGATGGCGGGGCGGTGTCGGAGTGCGGGGACGCCGCAAGTACGTCCCTGTAGGCTTGGCAGCCGCATCCATGCGGCTGACACCCCGCACTCCGACACCGCCCCACCCCTGACAATTTCCGCGATCTGTCGGAACGGCATGGACCGCTGTTGGTAGGTGTCGACCTTGGTCGACACAGTAGATCCACGCCATGCGTGGATGCTCTTCCGGATTCGCTTTGGTGGGTGCCGACCGTTGGTCGGCACACCCTCACCCCTTGAACCGCAGCCCGACGCCCGGTTCGGTGAACAGGTAGCGCGAATCCAGCGCTGAATCGCCCAGCTTGTGCCGCAGCTTGCCGACCAGGATGCGCAGGTAATGGGTGTCGTGCTGGTGGGTCGGGCCCCAGATCTCCTGCAGGATCTGTGGCTGGGTCACCACCCGCCCGGCGTTGCGCAGCAGCAGCGACAGCAGCGCGTACTCCTTGCGGGTCAACGCTACCGGCTCGCCATCCAGCGCCACTTCACGGCGGACCAGGTCCACATGCAGGTGGCCATCGTCGAATACCGGTGGCGTGCCATCACTGGGTACGCTGCGCGTGCGCAGCAGCGCCCGCACCCGCGCCATCAGCTCCTGCGTGCCGAACGGCTTGGTCACGTAGTCATTCGCGCCGGTATCCAGCGCACGCACCTTCTCCGCCTCGCCGGCACGCACGGTCAGCATGATCACCGGCACCTGGCTCCACTGCCGCAGTTGTTCCAGCACCTCGTGGCCTTCCATGTCCGGCAGGCCGATATCCAGGATCACCAGATCCATGTCCTCGCTGGCGGCCAGCTGCAGGCCTTCCTGGCCGGTGGCGGCCTGCCGCACCTGGTAGCCCTGCGCGCGCAGGCTGATGTCCAGGAACCGGCGGATCTGGGTTTCATCATCGATCACCAGCACGCGCGCGGCCGGCACGCTGGCATCAATCGGGGTCGGGCTCATCGTGGGAGGCTGGCTTGAGCAGGGGCAGGGTGATGCGGATCAGGGTACCGCGACCGTCGCGTCCGGGCAGCGCCTGCACGCTGCCGCCATGCGCGCCGATCATGCCCTGGCAGATGGTCAGGCCCAGGCCGGTGCCATGGCGGCCACGGTCGCCACGTTCGACGCTGTAGAACATGTCGAAGATGCGCGCACGCTCGTCGTCGGGAATGCCGGGGCCGGCATCGATCACGTCGATGCGCAGCTGGCCGTCCAGTTCACGCGCCTGCACCTGCACGGCAGCATCAGGCGGTGAGAACTTGGCCGCGTTTTCCATCACGTTGAACACCGCCTGTTCGACCAGCGCCGGGTGTACCCAGATCGGCGCCAGCGTGGCCGGAATGTCCAACTCCAGCCGCACCTTGGGCTGGTAGCGCTGCAGGCGCCGTGCGGCCGAGCCGATCAGTTCGTCCACGCCGATCCAGTCGCGGTTGATCTTCAATCCCTCGTGGCCGAGGCGGGTCATGTCCAGCAGGTTCTGGATGTAGCGGTCCAGCCGTTCGCCCTCGACCAGGATGGTGTCGAGCAGGGCACGGCGATCGGCCGTATCCATTGCCGCACCATAGCTGGCCAGGCTGTCGGCCGAGCCGATCATCGCCGCCAGTGGCGAGCGCAGGTCGTGCGACACCGAAGAGAGCAGCGCCGAGCGCAGTCGCTCGGTCTCGTTGCTGACGTGCGCCTGCTCCAGTTCCGCCACCAGCCGCGTGCGCAGCGCGGCCTGCGCGATGTCATCGACCATCGCTTCGGCCAGCTGCCGTTGTTCGGGCAGCAGGCGCGCCTGTGCACCGGGCAGATACAGGCCGGCCACGCCGATCGCGCGGTCCTCGCCATCCAGCAACGGCAGGAACCACCACTGCGCGCCGGCCAGGGTATCGGTGAAGCGGCCACTGGGCTGGCCATGGCGCAGCGCCCAGTCGGCGGCGGCCAGGTCGGTGTCGCCGGGCTGGCTGCGGCCACCGGTTGCGGTATCGGCGCCGATCCGCAGCCACGCCGGCACGTCCATGGCCTGTTCCAGTGCATGCCGACCCGCCTGCGCCACCTCGCCGTTGCCGGCGGCACTGGCCAGTTGGCGGCCCAGCTGCTGGCGCGCACGCGCATGGCGATTGGCTGCACGCAGCGCGATCACCTGCATGCGCAGGCGCGAGGCCAGGCGTCCGGCCACCAGCGCGGCGGCCAGGAACAGGAATACAGTGATCACGCCCTGGCGCGCGCCGATGGCGAAGGTGAAGCGGGGTGCGATGAACAGGAAGTTGTAGGCGAGGAAACACAGGATCGCCGCCATCACCGCCACGCTGGCGCGCGTGCGCGCGGCCACCACTACCACCGCCACGATGAACACCATCGACAGGTCGGCCATGCCCACCCAGCGTTCGGCCAGCCATGCCACCGCACAGGCCAACGCGGTGGCGATCAGTGCCTGCGCCGGTTCGTAGCTGATGCCGCGCACCGGCGGCAGCAGGCCCTCGCGGCGCGAGCGCGCACGTGCCTGCGGGGTGCTGATGATGGTGATCTCGTAATGCGCGCCGCGCTGGATCAGCTGCTGGGTCAGGGTGCGGTTGAACATCCGCGCCAGCGGTCGCTCGCGGGTGCGGCCCAGTACCAGGGTCGACACGCCGTTATGTGCGGCATGGTCAAGCAGGGCATCGGCGATGCTCGATCCGTGCAGCAGTTCCGCGTCGCCACCCAGGCGCCGTGCCAGTGCGAAGGCCGCATCGATTTCGCGTCGGGTCGCGTCATCCTGGCGCCGGCCCTGAACGGTCACCACCGTCCACGGCGCGTCGCGGCGTTCGGCGATGCGACGCGCCACCCGCACCAGGTATTCGCTCTGACCGCCGCCATCAATGGCCACCAGCACGCCGCGACGCAGCGGCAGGTTGCTCTCGCCGCGTGCGGCGCGTGCTTCACGCAGGCTGCTGTCGACGCGGTCGGCGGCTTCCTGCATCGCCAGTTCACGCAGCGCGGTCAGGTTGGCCGGCGAGAAGAATGCCTGCAGCGCCTGCGCGGCCTGTTCGGGCACATACACCTTGCCCTGCTGCAGGCGTGCGATCAGTTCGCGTGGCGGCAGGTCGACCAGCACGATGTCATGCAGGCGGTCGAGCACGCCGTCCGGCACGGTCTCGCTCACGCGCACGCCGGTGATGCGCATCACCACATCGTTGAGGCTTTCCAGATGCTGGATGTTGACCGTGGTCCAGACATCGATGCCGGCATCCAGCAGCTCCATCACGTCCTGCCAGCGCCGCTCATGGCGGCTGCCCGGCGCATTGCGATGGGCCAGTTCGTCCACCAGCACCAGCGCCGGATGCCGTGCGAGCACGGCATCCAGGTCCATTTCCTGCAGGGTATGGCCGTGGTAGGCCACTGCCTTCAGCGGCAGCTGTGGCAGGCCCTCCAGCAGCGCCTGGGTATCGGCGCGGCCGTGGGTTTCCACCAGGCCCACCACCAGGTCGACACCGCGGCGCAGCTGTTCCTGTGCGCGGGTCAGCATGGTGTAGGTCTTGCCCACGCCCGGCGCCGCACCGAGGAACACGGTCAGCTTGCCGCCGGCTTCGCGTTGCAGGCCTTCAACCAGGGCATCGGCCTGGCGGGTACGCGCATCAGTCATGGGTGCCGCTGTCATGGCCGCCATTGTGCGCGCAGCCGGTGCAGGCCGGCATCACGGTGCCTTGGCCGCGTGGTCCAGCGCGAAGTTCAGCGTCACCACGTTCACCCGCGGCTGGCCGAACAGGCCCCACTGGCGCCCTTCGGTATGCGCCTGCACCAGTGCCTGCACGCGCTCCACCGGCAGGCCGCGGGCACGTGCCACGCGTGCCACCTGCAGGCGCGCCGCCGCCGGCGACAGCTGCGGATCCAGGCCACCTGCGGACTGCGTGACCAGGTCTGCCGGTACCTGCGCCGGGGTGACGCCTTCGCGCGCGGCCACCGCAGCGGTGCTGGCGGCAACACGCTCGGCCAGGGCCGGATTGCTGCGCGCCATGTTGGAACCGGCCGCGGCCATCGGGTCGTAGTTGGCTGCCGACGGACGTGCCTGGAAGTAGCCGTCACCGGTGAACGGCTGCGACAACCACGCCGAGCCGCGTACCTGGCCGTTGCCATCGCGCAGCAGGCTGCCCTCGGCCTGGGTCGGGTAGGCCAGGCCGGCAAAACCGGTGGCGATACCGGCGTAGACCGCACCGGCCAGCAGCAGGGTGGCGAGGCCCAGGCCGATCGCCGGGCGCCAGCTGGCACCATCCTGCAGGCTGGCCACGCGGGCCTCGGCCTTCTGTTCGCGCGGAAGGGAAGATGAAGTGGAAGTAGTACGGTTCATGCGCCGAATACCAGGACAAGAAGGAGGTCAATTACCTTGATCGCTGCGAACGGCAGCAGCACGCCGCCAAGGCCGTACACCAGCATGTTCCGGCGCAGCAGTGCGGTTGCAGTGGCCGGGCGGAAGCGCACGCCACGCAGGGCGAGCGGGATCAGGGCGGGAATCACCAGGGCGTTGAAGATCAGCGCTGCCAGCACCGCATTGCGCGGGCTCGACAGCTGCATCACGTTCAAGGCGGCCATGGTCGGAACGGCCGCGGCGAACAGCGCCGGCAGGATCGCGAAGTACTTGGAGACGTCGTTGGCCAGCGAGAAGGTGGTCAGCGCGCCGCGGGTGATCAGCTGCTGCTTGCCTACTTCCACCACCGCCAGCAGCTTGGCCGGGTCCGAATCGAGGTCGACCATGTTGCCGGCCTCCTTCGCCGCCTGCGTACCGGAGTTCATCGCCAGACCGATGTCGGCCTGGGCCAGCGCCGGCGCGTCATTGGTGCCATCGCCGACCATCGCCACCAGGCGGCCACCGGCCTGCTCCTGGCGGATGCGTGCCAGCTTGTCTTCCGGGCGGGCCTCGGCGATGTAGTCGTCGACACCGGCTTCGGCAGCGATCGCGGCGGCGGTTAGCGGGTTGTCGCCGGTGATCATCACCGTGCGGATACCCATCGCCCGCAGCTGCGCGAACTTCTCGCGCATGCCGTGCTTGACCACGTCCGACAGCTCGATCACGCCCAGCACGTGGCGGCCCTCGGCCACCACCAGCGGGGTGGCACCGTTGCGTGCGACCTGCTCCACGCGCCCGGCCAGTTCCGCCGGCACGTTGCCGCCCAGCGCCTGCACGTGGGCACGGATCGCATCGGCGGCACCCTTGCGGATCTGCCGCCCATGTTCCAGGTCCACGCCGGACATGCGGGTCTGCGCACTGAACGCCAGGTACTCGGCGTGGTGCGGTTCGGCGGTAGCGCAGCCCTGTTCGCGCGCCAGGCGCACGATCGACTTGCCTTCCGGGGTCGGGTCGGCCAGCGAGGACAGCAGTGCGGCCTCGCGCAGCTGGCTGGCATCGATGCCGGCCAGCGGATGGAAGTGGCTGGCCTGACGGTCGCCGTAGGTGATGGTGCCGGTCTTGTCCAGCAGCAGCACGTCGACGTCGCCGGCCACCTCCACTGCCTTGCCCGACTTGGCCAGCACGTTGGCGGCCAGCGCACGGTTCATGCCGGCGATGCCGATGGCCGGCAGCAGGCCGCCGATGGTGGTCGGGATCAGGCACACCAGCAGCGCGATCAGCACCAGCGGATCGACCTTGACGCCGACGGCGGCACCAATGGCCGGCAACGTGGCCACCACCACCAGGAAGGTCAGCGTCATCGCCGCCAGCAGCAGGGTCAGCGCGATCTCGTTCGGGGTCTTCTGGCGGTTGGCGCCTTCCACCAGCGCGATCATCCGGTCCAGGAAGCTGTGGCCGGGTTCGGCGGTCACCCGCACGATGATCTGGTCGGACAGCACTTTGGTGCCGCCGATCACGCCGGAGCGGTCGGTACCGGCCTCGCGCAGCACCGGCGCCGATTCGCCGGTCACCGCGGCTTCGTTGATGGTGGCCAGGCCCTGCACGATCTCGCCATCGGCCGGCACCAGCTCACCGGCGCTGACGATCACGTGGTCGCCCGGGCGCAGTTCGGCGGCCGGTACCTGGGTTTCGGCGGCACCCGGCTGCGGCGCCGCCAGCCGGCGTGCCACCAGGTCCTGGCGGGCACGCCGCAGCGAGGCGGCCTGGCCACGGCCACGCGCTTCCGCTACGGCTTCGGCGAAGTTGCCGAACAGCACGGTCACCAGCAGGATCGCGGTCACCGCCAGGCCGAAGCCCAGCGGCGCGTTGCCGGTCAGGGTGACGATCGCGGCCACGATCGTGCCGGCCATCACCACCGCCATCACGGGGCTGCGCACCAGATGCATCGGCGACAGCTTGAGAACCGCTTCGACCAGCGCACGGCGCAGGCCGGCGCCATCCAGCAGGGCAGGGCGCGCTGCATGGGTACTACGGGTTGAACTTGCTTGGGTACTCATCAGGGTGTCCTTAGTGCAGTCCCAGGCTCAGGTGGTCGGCGATCGGGCCGAGTACCAGCGCCGGCATGAACTGCAGCACGGTCAGGATGACGATCACCGAGACCAGGGTCAGGGCGAAGGTCGGGGTTTCGATCTGCAGGCTGCCGGCAGACTCCGGGGCCTGGCGCTTGGCAGCCAGCTGTGTGGCCACCACCAGCGGAATGATCAGCAGCGGGAAGCGGCCCAGCAGCAGTACCAGCGAGCAGCTCAGGTTCCACCACAGCGTGGCGTCGCCCAGCCCTTCGAAGCCCGAGCCGTTGTTGGCGTAGGCCGAGACGTACTCGTAGAAGACCTGGCTGATGCCATGGAAGCCGGGGTTGGAGGTGCCCGCCAGGCCGGGTACGGCCAAGGTGATCGCAGTGAACACCAGCAGGGTGATCGGCTGCAGCAGCACCAGCAGGGCCAGCAGGCGCACCTGTGGCGTCTCCAGCTTGCGGCCGAACAGCTCCGGCGTGCGGCCAGTCATCAACCCGGCTAGGAACACACCCAGCAGCAGATAGACGATGAACTGCTGCAGGCCACAGCCGATGCCGCCCCAGATCGCGCTGACCAGCATGTTGACCATCGCGATGCCACCGCTCAGCGGCGCCAGCGAATCGTGCATGCCGTCGACCGAGCCATTGGAGACCTGGGTAGTCACTGCCGCCCACAGCGCGGTGCCATCGGCGCCGAAGCGCACTTCCTTGCCTTCCATCAGCAGCGGCGTGGCGGCGCTGGCGCTATGTCCTTCGCTCCACATCATCGCGCCGGTGGAAAGCAGCGACATGCCCAGCATGCAGCTGAACACCAGGGCGCCGAAGCGACGTCGGCCGGTGAACGCACCGATCATGAAGATCACTGCCATCGGCACCAACAGGATGCCGACGATTTCCAGCGCGTTCGACAGCGGGGTCGGGTTCTCCAGCGGGAAGCTGCTGTTCGGGCCGTACCAGCCGCCACCGTTGGCGCCCAGCTGCTTGGCCGCGACCATCGCCGCGACCGGGCCCAGCGGCAGCTTCTGTTCGGCCATGCCGGCGCTGGCGTCGATCGGCGTGGCCTGCGGCCCACCGGTCATCGTCGACGGCACGCCCTGGCTGGTCAGCAGCAGGGTCCACACCAGGCACAGCGGCAACAGGAAGCGCACGCACAGGCGCACCACGTCCACGTAGTAGTTGCCCACCGCCACCTGGCGGTCATCACCGGCACCATTGGCCGCTGCGGCCTGCGGCGAACGCGCGAACAACGCGCGCAGTGTGGCCACCGCCAGTGCCAGGCCCATCATCGGCGTGACCACCTGCAGGCCGGTGATGCCGGTCATCTGCGAGAGATAGGACAGCTGCGCCTGACCCGAATAGTGCTGCTGGTTGGTGTTGGTCAGGAACGAGATCATCGTGTGCAGCGCGGTGTCCCAGCGCATGTTCGGGATCTGGTCCGGATTCAGTGGCAGCCAGGCCTGCGTCATGAACACCGCCTGGGTCAGTACCGCGACCACCACGTTGCTCAGCACGAAGGCCAGCACGTAGCCGCGCCAGGACATCGAGCGCGACGGATCGACCCCGAACACCCTGTACAGCGGTTTCTCGATCCAGTGGAACAGCACGTCGACCTTCATCGGCGTGCCACGCATCACGCGGGCCAGGTACAGGCCCAGCGGCCACGCCAGCAGCAGGCTGGCGGCAATAATCACAAGCATCTCAGTCATGGCCGGCTCCGCTCAGAACGACTCGGGCCGCAGCACGACATAAAGGAGATAGGCGGCGGCGACCAGCACCAGCACGCCACACAACAACGACAGCCATGGGGACATTGCAATAGCGTCCTGGTGGAACCCCTCCACCTCAGGCCGTCATCGTCGTCCTGCCCCCCATAAACGCACTACGCGCCGGACCGGGCCGACGCGTAAAGAGTGCATAAATTCCGTGGGCCAATCCGTAACCAGGCCCTGGGTAGCGCCGGGCCATGCCCGGCGACCGGAGCGTGGTCAGCCCGCCGGAGCCTGGCTCGCCGGCACCAGCCCCTTCAGCTCGCGATAGCGCTGCAGGGTGCTGTCGATCTCGGCCTTCAACGCCTGCTGCTGCTGCAGGAACCCGGCTTGCAGCCGTTGCTGCGACTGCAGTTGCACGTGCCGCTGGCGGATCGTCTCGGCCTGCTTGTCGGCCACCTTGCCACCGGCCAGTTCGCGGTCACCTGCGGCCGCCAGCAGCGCCACCAGCGACTCACGCAGGCTGGTGACGTTGTACTCGGCGGTCTTCAGGTTGTTGTCCAGCACTTCCTGGCGCTCGGCGAACACCCGGCGCAGGTCGTCCTCGCTGCCATAGGTGGTCAGCATCGCCTGCTCGGTGCGCTGGCGGGTCTGCGCGGCCATCAGGTCCAGCTGCTGCTGCGCCGCCTCCGTGCTGGCGGCGGCGCGCTCTTCGTCGGTCAACGCGCGCTGGACCTGCGCATTGCGCAGGCCACTCTTCGCGTTGAACTCCTCGCGGGCATGGTTGACCGCGTCGGCCGGCAGCGAATCACTGCAGATCCGCTCCTTGCCCTCGTTCCAGCAGTACAGCTTCTTTTCCGTCTTGCCGCTGTCGCGCGACTGCGCCGGTACGGTGAACGGCACGGCCAGCAGCAGGCCGGCAAAGAGCACAGCAGGAACTCGGGACATGACCTTTCCCCTGGGTCGGTCAGCGGATCGAACGGACGCCGTACTGGGCCCGGTAGGCTTCCAGCGGCTGCCGGTAACCCACAAGTTCCGGGTTGCCGGAGGCGAAATCAAGCAGGTCGGCCAGCGACGCCACGGCGATCACCGGAATGCCGGCTTCCTCGGCCACCGACTGCGCCGCCGAACGGCGATCGGTTTCCGAAGCGATCTCCTGGCGGTCCAGTGCCACCACGATGCCGGCCGGGGTGCCACCGGCGGCGCGGATGATGCCCAGCGCTTCGCGGATCGCGGTACCCGCAGTGATCACGTCATCGACGATCAGCACGCGCTTGCCGTTCATGTCGGCGCCGATCAGCTGGCCGCCTTCACCGTGGTCCTTGGCTTCCTTGCGGTTGAACGACAGCGGCAGGTCACGGCCACGCTGGGCCAGCTCGCAGGCCATCGCGGTGGCCAGCGGAATGCCCTTGTAGGCTGGGCCGAACACTACGTCGTACTTGATCCCGGTGGCATCGATGGCATCGGCGTAGCAGGCGCCGAGCTGCGACAGCAGCGAACCGGAGTCGAAACGACCGGCGTTGAAGAAATAGGGGCTCAGCCGGCCGGACTTGAGGGTGAACTGGCCGAAGCGCAGGGCGTCGGCGGTCAGGGCCAGCTGCAGGAAACGGTGGCGGTGGTCGCTCATCAAAACTCGATTCATCTTCATTTGGAGCACAAATCCTAATCCAGCTGGGCGTTTCGCGCTCGTCCGGGGCCCTGTGAAGGGTGTCGCGGCCCGGCCTGGCGGACTGCGCAGCCCCGCGGGCAACCGGTATGCTTGCCCGGTTTCCCGCCGCAGGTCCCCCGCATGCGCATCATCAGTTTCAACGCCAATGGCATCCGCTCCGCCGCAACCAAGGGCTTCCTCGACTGGTTCCGGTCCCAGGACGCCGACGTCCTGTGCATCCAGGAGACCAAGGCCCAGGAAGACCAGCTGACCGATCCGATGTTCCGTCCGGACGGCCACCACTGCTTCTACCGCGACGCCATCACCAAGAAGGGCTACAGCGGCGTGGCGATCTACAGCAAGCGCGAGCCGGACCAGGTCATCACCTCGCTGGGCTGGGCCCCGTTCGACGACGAAGGCCGCTACATCGAGGCGCGCTACGGCAACCTCAGCGTGGTCTCCTTCTATATCCCGTCCGGCAGCTCGGGCGACCTGCGCCAGGGCTTCAAGTTCGAAGTGATGGAATGGCTGCGGCCGATCCTCGAGGAATGGGCGCGCAGCGGCCGCGACTACGTGCTGTGCGGCGACTGGAACATCGTGCGTTCGGCGCTGGACATCAAGAACTGGAAGTCCAACCAGAAGAACTCCGGCTGCCTGCCGGAAGAGCGCGACTGGCTCAATGCCCTGTGCGCCGACCATGGCCAGGCCACCGATGTCGCCGCCGGCCGTGGCTGGGCTGACGCCTACCGCCTGCTCAACCCCACCGGCGAGGACTACACCTGGTGGAGCAACCGCGGCGCTGCCCGCGCCAACAACGTCGGTTGGCGCATCGACTACCAGTTCATCACCCCGGGCCTGCGTGACCGCCTGCGCAGCTGCTCGATCTACCGCGACGAGCGCTTCTCCGACCACGCGCCGTTCATCGTGGACTACGACCTGTGACCGAGGCTGCCAAGCCGCGTCGGCCGTGGCAGCAGGTGGTGTCCAACCTGAGCCAGCGCAAGGTGCTGGCGATGCTGCTGCTCGGCTTCAGTTCCGGCCTGCCGATCTATCTGGTGGGCAACACGCTCGGCTTCTGGATGCGCAAGGAAGGCATCGAGCTGAGCACGATCGGTTTCCTGTCATGGGTCGGGCTGGCCTACACCATGAAGTTCCTGTGGGCGCCGATCGTTGATAAGACCGACGTGCCTCTGTTCGGTCGCTTTGGCCGCCGCCGTGGCTGGATGCTGCTGTCGCAGCTGGTCGTGGTGGTGGGCCTGGTCGGCATGGCGCTGGTCCAGCCCAAGGGGGGCCAGATCCAGTTCCTGGGTATCGCCTGGCAGCACATCGTCGTGTTCGGCGTGATGGCCGTGATCGTGGCGTTTGCTTCGGCCACCCAGGACATCGTCATCGATGCCTGGCGCATTGAAAGTGCTGACAACAGCGAGCAGCTGGGCCTGCTGACCTCATCCTCGGCGCTGGGCTATCGCACTGCGTTGCTTGTGACCGATGCGCTGATCCTGATCATCGCGGCCCGTGTCGGCTGGCAGGTCTCGTACGAGATCATGGCCGTCCTCATGGCGCTTGGCGTGGTGGCCGTGGTCATGGCCCGTGAGCCCGCGCGGGAAGTGGCTGCCGTGCAGGCTCAGGCGACCTCGCTGTGGACGCCGCGGGGCCTGTTCGACGCCGTGGCGGGGCCGTTCATCGCCTTCGTCCGCGAGCATCGTAGTGGTGCGATCCTGATCCTGGTGGCCATCAGCGTCTATCGCATGGCCGACTTCGTCATGGGGCCGATGGCCAACCCGTTCTACGTCGATCTCGGCCTGGACGAGGACACCGTTGGCGCTGTGCGAGGCTCGGTGGGTCTGGTCGCGACCTTCGTCGGCATTGCTGCGGCGGGCCTGGTCTCGGTGCGCTGGGGGGTGCTGGCGGCGCTGATGGTGGGTGCCGTGCTGGGTCCGGCCTCCAACCTGGCGTTTGCCTGGCTGGCCTATTCGGGCCCGGACACGACCCATTTCGCGGTGGCCATGGCAATCGACAACTTCGCCAGCGGTTTCGCCGGTACGGCGCTGATCGCCTATATGTCGAGCCTGACCAGCATCGGATACACCGCAACCCAGTACGCGCTGCTGAGTTCGTTCTACGCGATGCCAGGCAAGGCGCTCAAGGGGCTCTCGGGGTGGTCGGTACAGACGCTCGCGCAGGGCCGGACGCTGCTGGAAGGCTACGCGCTGTTCTTCGTCGGTACCGCGCTGGTGGCGATCCCGGTGGTGATCCTCTGCGCCCTGCTGATCCTGCAGCAGCGTCGTCGCCAGGCCGCAAGCGCCACCTGATTGCCTGCCCGCCCGGTCTGCGGGATCATCGCCCCCGACGCGCCGAGGGGGCGGTGCCTTGCGAACGGGGAAGTGAGCATGGCCGACGTTGTGCTGCGGGACCTGGACCCGCTGCTGCTGGAACGTATCCGACGTGTCGCGGTTGCCCGCGGCTGGACCCACGAACAGACCTGCGCCGCCTTGCTGGAGCAGGGCCTGTTCAGCAGTGAACTGGAGGTCCGCTCCGGCTTCGGCGATCCCGAAGTGGACGCGCTCTCCGATGCCATCGCCGCCCTGCAGGCCCTGCCCGCAGGGCAGGGCTTCGATTAACGCCCTTGTAGCGTCGAGCTATGCTCGACCGCCGTTCCCGGTAGATCCACGCCATGCGTGGATGACCACCTCACGCCAGGTGGATCGCCCCCAGGATCCGCGGCCCCGTTGCCCCGGTCACGCCCGGCAGGTTGCCGGCCAGCCCGTCCATCGTCCGCTGCGCCAGCCAGGCGAAGCCCATCGCTTCCACGTACTCCGGGTCCAGCCCATGCACCGCGCTGGACTCCACCTGCACCCCCGGCAGCCGTGCAGCCAGCCGCTTCATCAGCTGCCGGTTGCGCACCCCGCCGCCGCAGACCAGCAGGCGCCGGGTCTGCGGCTGCTGCGCCAGCAGCGCATCGGCCACCGTTGCCACGGTCAGCTCCAGCAGGGTGGCCTGCACATCGGCGGCAGTGTACTGGCCTTCGCCCATGTGGGCCTCGGCCCAGGCCAGGTGGAACTGTTCGCGGCCGGTGCTCTTCGGCGGCGGCAGCGCGAACCACGGCTCCGAACGCCAACCCGCCAGCAGGCTCTCGTCCACCGCGCCACTGGCGGCATACGCGCCGTCGGCATCAAAGGTGCGGCCGGTGTGGCGCTGGCACCAGGCATCCATCAGCGCGTTGGCCGGGCCGGTATCGAAGCCACGCACCGCGCCTTCGCGCGGGATCAGGGTCAGGTTGGCGATCCCGCCCAGGTTGAGCACGGCGCGGTCTTCATCAGCCGTGCCCAGCATGCCGAGGTGGAAGGCCGGCATCAGCGGCGCACCATGGCCTCCGGCTGCCACGTCGCGGCGGCGGAAATCACACACCGTGGTGATCCCGGTCAGCTCGGCGATGCGGTTGCCGTCGCCCAGCTGTACGGTGAAGGCCGGATTGGCCAGCGGGCGATGGCGCACGGTCTGGCCGTGCGAGCCGATCGCGCGGACCTGGCTGCGGTCCACACCGGCCTCGGCCAGCAGTTGATTGGCGGCTTCAGCGAAGCTGATCGCGATCCGCGCGTCCAGTTCGCCCAGCTCCTCCAGCGAGTCCAGCGGGCCCCCTTCGCCCAGTGCCACCAGCCGCGCCCGCAGCACCGGCTCCCAGCGGGCGGTCAGGCCATGCACGAAGCGGCAGCCAGCGCCGCTGGGGAACTGCACCAGCGCGGCATCGATGCCATCGGCGCTGGTGCCCGACATCAGGCCAAGGTACAGGGGGGCGTCAGCGTCGACAGTTGTGTTCATGGCAGGCATAAAAAAAGGACGCGGCAAGCTTGGGCTGCCGCGTCCTTCTTCGTCAACGCAGGGGCTCAGCCGCGCTTGCGGCCGGTTGCCTGTTTGTCCTTGGCGCTGGCAACCTCGGGGGCGGCCTCGTCGCGGCTGGTCGGTGCCGGGCTGGCGTCGGCGTAGATCAGCTTCTCCATGCCCTGGATGCGCGCCATCGCCGGTGCGGTCTGCGCGCGGAAGGCGACCAGCTCGGCGCCCTTCAGCGGCTCCGGCGGCGGCATGGTCACGGTCAGCGGGTTGCGGTGCTCGCCGTTGACGCGGAATTCGTAGTGCAGGTGCGGGCCGGTCGCCAGGCCGGTCGAGCCGACATAGCCGATCACCGTGCCCTGGGCCACACGCTGGCCGGTCTTGATGTTCGCAAAGCGCGACATGTGGCCGTACAGGGTGGTGTGGCCGCGGCCGTGGTCGAGGATCACCACGTTGCCGTAGCCGCGCTGCACCCCGGCGAACTGCACGCGGGCGTCGCCGGCGGCCATGATCGGGGTGCCGGTGCGCGCGGCGTAGTCCACGCCCTTGTGCATGCGCATTTTGCCCAGCACCGGGTGCTTGCGCGCGCCAAAGGTCGAGCTCAGCCGTGCGAACGGGATCGGCATGCGGATGAAGCTCTTCTTCAGCGAACGGCCGTTGATGTCGTAGTACTCGGACTTGCCGTTGCGGTCGAAGCGGAAGCCGGAATAGGTCTTGCCACCGGTGGTGAAGGTCGCCGCCAGGATCTTGCTGGTGTCCACCTTCTCGCCTTCGCGCCAGGTTTCATCCATCACCACGCTGAAGCGGTCGCCCGGCTGCAGGTCCTTCGAGAAGTCGATGTCGTACTTGAAGATGTCGTCGGTCATCGTCGCGATCGCCGACGGCGACAGCCCGGCGCGGCGGGCCGCGGCATACAGCGAGCTGGTGATCTCGCCGCTGGTGACCACCGTGCGCGTGGAGGTCTCGCGTTTGGTCACCTTCTCCTTGATGTCATCGCCGGCCAGGCTCAGTTCCACCCGGTTGTCGGCATCGCGGTCGAAGCGGATGCTGCGCAGGTCACCGGACAGCGGCATGTCGAAGGCGAT
>NZ_CM151177.1:327500-330000 GCF_056481995.1 Stenotrophomonas sp. 80084_Sma
CTGCGTACCTTTTGTATAATGGGTCAGCGACTTACTGTTCGTGGCAAGCTTAACCGTATAGGGGAGGCGAAGGGAAACCGAGTCTGATAAGGGCGCATAGTCGCGGGCAGTAGACCCGAAACCGGGTGATCTAGTCATGCCCAGGGTGAAGGTGCGGTAACACGCACTGGAGGCCCGAACCCACTCCCGTTGCAAAGGTAGGGGATGAGGTGTGATTAGGAGTGAAAAGCTAATCGAACCCGGAGATAGCTGGTTCTCCTCGAAAGCTATTTAGGTAGCGCCTCATATGTATCCTCTCGGGGGTAGAGCACTGTTATGGCTAGGGGGTCATCGCGACTTACCAAACCATTGCAAACTCCGAATACCGAGACGGACTGTATGGGAGACACACGGCGGGTGCTAACGTCCGTCGTGAAAAGGGAAACAACCCAGACCCACAGCTAAGGTCCCAAATTCACTGCTAAGTGGAAAACCATGTGGAAAGGCACAGACAGCCAGGAGGTTGGCTTAGAAGCAGCCACCCTTTAAAGAAAGCGTAATAGCTCACTGGTCGAGTCGGTCTGCGGGGAAGATTTAACGGGGCTAAGCAGTGAACCGAAGCTTGGGGTGCATAACTTTGTTATGCGCGGTAGAGGAGCGTTCCGTAAGCCGTTGAAGGTGGATTGAGAAGTCTGCTGGAGGTATCGGAAGTGCGAATGCTGACATGAGTAACGATAATGCGGGTGAAAAACCCGCACGCCGAAAGCCCAAGGTTTCCTTGCGCAACGTTAATCGGCGCAGGGTGAGTCGGCCCCTAAGGCGAGGACGAAAGTCGTAGTCGATGGGAAGCAGGTTAATATTCCTGCACCTCGCGTAAGTGCGATGGAGGGACGGAGAAGGTTAGGTGTACCAGGCGTTGGTTGTCCTGGGGAAAGGCGGTAGGTTTGGATCTTTGGCAAATCCGGGATCCTTTAAGACCGAGCACCGAGACGAGCCTTTATGGCGAAGTCACTGATACCACGCTTCCAGGAAAAGCTCCTAAGCTTCAGCTTACGCAGACCGTACCGTAAACCGACACAGGTGGGTAGGATGAGAATTCTCAGGCGCTTGAGAGAACTCGGGTGAAGGAACTAGGCAACATGGCACCGTAACTTCGGGAGAAGGTGCACCCTTTTTGGTGGCTCGTGCGAGCTATAGCTGAAGAGGGTCGCAGTAACCAGGCCGCTGCGACTGTTTATCAAAAACACAGCACTCTGCAAACACGAAAGTGGACGTATAGGGTGTGACGCCTGCCCGGTGCTGGAAGGTTAATTGATGGGGTCAGCCGCAAGGCGAAGCTCTTGATCGAAGCCCCAGTAAACGGCGGCCGTAACTATAACGGTCCTAAGGTAGCGAAATTCCTTGTCGGGTAAGTTCCGACCTGCACGAATGGCGTAACGACAGCGGCGCTGTCTCCACCCGAGACTCAGTGAAATTGAAATCGCTGTGAAGATGCAGCGTTCCCGTGGCAAGACGGAAAGACCCCGTGAACCTTTACTATAGCTTTACACTGAACGTTGAGTTCGTCTGTGTAGGATAGGTGGGAGGCTATGAAACTGTGGCGCTAGCTGCAGCGGAGCCATCCTTGAAATACCACCCTGTCGTGCTTGACGTTCTAACCTGGGCCCATTATCTGGGTCGGGGACCGTGTATGGTGGGTAGTTTGACTGGGGCGGTCTCCTCCTAAAGAGTAACGGAGGAGCTCGAAGGTACGCTCAGCGCGGTCGGACATCGCGCACTGTGTGCAAAGGCATAAGCGTGCTTGACTGCAAGATCGACGGATCAAGCAGGTAGGAAACTAGGACTTAGTGATCCGGTGGTTCTGTATGGAAGGGCCATCGCTCAACGGATAAAAGGTACTCCGGGGATAACAGGCTGATACCGCCCAAGAGTTCATATCGACGGCGGTGTTTGGCACCTCGATGTCGGCTCATCACATCCTGGGGCTGTAGTCGGTCCCAAGGGTATGGCTGTTCGCCATTTAAAGTGGTACGCGAGCTGGGTTCAGAACGTCGTGAGACAGTTCGGTCCCTATCTGCCATGGGCGTTGGAGATTTGAGAGGGGCTGCTCCTAGTACGAGAGGACCGGAGTGGACGAACCTCTGGTGTTCCGGTTGTCACGCCAGTGGCATTGCCGGGTAGCTATGTTCGGAAGCGATAACCGCTGAAAGCATCTAAGCGGGAAGCGCGCCTCAAGATGAGATCTCCCGGGGCACAAGCCCCCTGAAGGAACCATGTAGACTACGTGGTTGATAGGTCAGGTGTGTAAGTACAGCAATGTATTGAGCTAACTGATACTAATGATCCGAGAGGCTTGACCATATAACCTCAAGTTGCCTTGGCTTTACGACAGCGTCGTAAGAGCATCCAAGTGCACGCTACGTCACAAGAACTACGAGAGGCAGGCGCCTTATCCGGCTGTATCGGATGGCGACGCTCCAACCGCCTCCCTGGTGAAATTAGCGCTGTGGAACCACCCGAT